>UQFC01000113.1 GCA_900540335.1 uncultured Clostridium sp.
GGATTTCTGCTGCTCCCGTTTCAGATCTTCTATGCTTCTTCCCTCGATCACAATCACACATTCACCCTTCGGCTCCTCTGTCTCAAATCTTTGAAGAGCCTCTGCAAAGGTGGCCTGATACGCCTCCTCGTACCGCTTAGTCAGCTCCCGGCACAGCGTCAGTCTTCTCTCCATTCCAAGAGCAGCACCCAGCTCCTCCAGAGTGCGCACCAGATGGTGAGGAGCCTCATAAACAATCATTGTTCTTGTTTCCTGCTTCAGCTCCTCCAGAATCCACTGGCGTTCCTTTTTATCCGTTGGCAGAAATGCCTCAAAACAAAATCGCCTTGTAGGAAGCCCAGAAAGAGTCAGAGCTGTAATGCAGGCCGCCGGACCAGGCAGAGAGGTAACTGAAATTCCCGCTTCATAACACTGCCGCACCAGCTCTTCACCAGGATCTGAAATTCCAGGCGTTCCTGCATCTGTTACCAGAGCAATATTCACGCCCTGCTGCATCTGCCCTACCAGATATCTTGCCTTATCCACCTTGTTATATTCATGATAACTGGTCATGGGCGTTTTAATATCAAAATGATTCAGCAGCTTGATCGTATGGCGCGTATCCTCCGCAGCAATCAGATCTGCTGTTTTCAATGTTTCCAAAACCCGCAACGTAATATCATCCAGATTTCCAATGGGGGTCGCACATAAATACAGCTTTCCGCTCATGTTCTTCCTGCCTCCTCTCTCATATTCCAGCTTTAATATCCGTATATGGTATAAATCTCATCCGTATAAACTCCTGGTTTTTGATATACAATCACAGGTGCTTCCACCTTCATCATAGAGCGGCCGCCCCGTACTGATTCGATCAGCACCATATTGGCATCCCGATCTGCAAAAGGATGAACCAGCTTCATCCTTTTAGGCTCCAGCTTATATTCCTTCAGAACCGTAATAATCTCAGCCAGCCGATGAGGCCGGTGTACCATGTAAAAACGACCGCCCGGCTTTAAA
Source organism: uncultured Clostridium sp. (assembly GCA_900540335.1). Lineage (GTDB taxonomy): Bacteria > Bacillota > Clostridia > Lachnospirales > Lachnospiraceae > Brotaphodocola. Next base: position 997 of record UQFC01000113.1, read on the forward strand.
AGCATTGCCGCTTCTCTCGCCACATCCTCCAGAGTACAAAGCACCTCATGGCGGGCAATCGCCTTGGGCAATTCCGGATTTTTCAGTCCATGGCTGTCATTCATATAAGGAGGATTGGACGTAACCACATCAAAAGAAGCCTTGCCGAAAAGACGGCTGGCTTCTCTGATATCGCCCTGTACAATCCTTACCCTGTCCTCCAGATTGTTGAGGCCGACGCTTCTCCTTGCCATATCTGCCATTTCCTGCTGAATTTCCAGCCCCGTAAAATCCCTGCCCTCTGTTTTTGCTTCCAGAAGAATAGGAATAATTCCGGTTCCTGTTCCAAGATCAATGGCCCTTTCTCCTTCTTTCACGGCCGCAAATCCGGAAAGAAGAACGGCATCCATACCAAAACAAAAGCCCTTCTTTTTCTGAATGATCCGGTAGCCGTTTCTCTGCAGATCATCGATCCGCTCGTCTTCCAGGCATATGCCTGGTGTTTCCTCGTTCCGGTTGTTTTTTTCTGCAGTATTCTCTCTATTCATTCAGCTTTGACTTACCCTCTTTTTTCTCCAGAGCCTCCAGCTTCTTCAGCTCAGAATCCTCAACCTCAACTCTTCCTTTTTTCCGTCTCGGTTTAAATTTAAGCTGCTCTACCTTGTATTCCCGGATCTCCTTCTCATCCTTTTCCACAACTACAATCACCTTGACCAGCTGGCGCAGAACGTTCACGCTCTGAACCTCGCCTCTCAGACCGTCATCAGTTGTTACATAATCACCGATACCCGGAAGCTTGCTGTTCAAATATTCATACGTCTCTTCCTCATTCTTCAGACAGCACATCAGTCTTCCGCATACACCTGAAATCTTGGTGGGATTTAAAGACAGATTCTGTTCCTTTGCCATCTTGATCGATACAGGAATAAACTCAGTCAGATAGGAATGGCAGCATAAAGCCCGGCCGCAGATACCCACTCCTCCTACAATCTTTGTCTCATCCCGGACACCTACCTGACGCAGTTCAATTCTGGTCTTAAATACAGAAGCCAGATCCTTTACCAGCTCACGGAAATCAATCCGTCCATCTGCTGTAAAATAAAACAGAATTTTATTATTGTCAAAGGTGTATTCCACATCGATCAGCTTCATTTCAAGATTGTGCTTGCGAATCTTTTCCTGACAGATCTTAAATGCATCTTTTTCTTTTTTCCGATTCAGCTGCTCTTTATTTTTGTCATCCTTCGTTGCCATGCGAATGACAGATTTTAACGGCTGGATCACCTTGCTTTCCTCTACGTCACGGCTTCCCAGAACCACATATCCATATTCAATTCCGCGGGCTGTCTCCACGATCACATGATCGCCTGTCTTGATCTCCATATTTCCGGGAGAAAAATAATAAATCTTTCCTGCGTTCCGGAAGCGGACTCCTATTACCTTTATCATCTATGTTACCTCTTTCTAATTCTCTTTCATTACCAGAAGCATCAGCTCCATCGCCAGATCCATATTGACATTGGCATCCAGACGTACTCTCGCCTTGTCAATCGCATCCAGAATCTGCTCCAGCCCGTCATAACCGCTTACCTGGCTGATCTCGTTGATCGACCGGTATTCATCCTTAAAGACCAGCAGATTAATATCTTTTGTTACCTTATAGAGCAGAACATCCCGATACCACAGCTGCATAAAATCAAGACATTCATAAATGTCCAGATTATCCTCCTTCAGCTTTCGAATATAATCCAAAAGCTCGGAAATATCTGCATCCTTCACATGCTTCAGAAGATGAAGCACCTCCTGACGCATCAGATTAAAATCTTCAGAAGATGCCAGCGCAATCGCCCGCCCCAGATTTCCCCTGGCAAATGCCGCATAAATATCTGCATCTGCCTCCGGAATCTGCATATGCTCTGTCAGATAGCTCTTTACTACAAAATCCTTCAGAGGCTTCAGCTTCAGCTGAACACACCGGGAAAGAATCGTCGGTAAAAACGCATCCTGATTGGTTGTCAAAAGAATAATAACCGCGTAAGACGGCGGCTCTTCTATGGTTTTCAGAAGTGCATTCTGCGCCTGCTGAGTCATCTTCTCAGCCTCATCCACAATATAAATCTTATAATAGCTGCTGTAAGGCCGTACCATAATTGTGTCATTGATCTGCTTTCTGATATCATCCACACCAATGCTGCCTGGTTTTTCATGATCTACATAGATCAAATCCGGATGATTTCCGCTTAATACCTGTTTGCATGCATGACACTCCATACAAGGCTCGCTTTTCCCCTTTTCACAAAGAAGAGTCAGCGCAAAAGCATTTGCCAGAGACTTCCGTCCCATCCCTGCTTCTCCTGTCAGGATATAGGCGTGAGACACTTTATTATTCGCAATGGCCTTTTGAAAATGTTCTTTGATCTGTTCATGTCCAATAATATCATGGAAGCTTAACATGGCCTGCACCTCACAATCTGTTCTGAATTTCTATCTTATGTGAAAGTATATCACAGATTCAGGCTTCTGTATAGAAAATTGTGCTGTTCAGGAAGGGTTCAGGAAGGGGCATCTGTTACAAAATTGTTTTTTCCAGCTGGGCGGCGCACTCCTCAAAATCCTCGTTTTCATAAGCTTTTTCAATTCCCAGACGCTGCAGATTCTCCCTGGAAAAGTCCGCTTCATCTGCCAGAAATCTCCGGCACAGTTCTGCATAATTCGGTTTTTTCTGCTGTCTTTCCCGTTTGAGCGCCCGCTCCAGGCGAAGGCCGTCATCCACAGAAATATAAAGCGGAATCACATAGTCTTTTCCATAATAATTTCTCATATTTTCATAAGAAATCAATGTCCCGATTGCAAGATAATCCTCATTTTCCAGATCCACCTGACCGTCATCGACTGTAGCATAGCTCCAGGGACCGCTCACTGTCTCATAGGTGCGCAGCTCTATCATTTTCCCCTCTTCGGAAAATCTCTGAAGAACCTCCGGCGTTGTAAAATAATATTCTACCCCATTTGTCTCTCCATCACGCATCGGTCTGGTTGTATACAGTATAATGGTTTTCAGCTTCGGACAGGTTTCCAGAAGTCTCTTATAAAGAGTATCCTTTCCAGAAGCACTTTTTCCCATAAGATAAAAAATCTTTCCCATATTATCACCTTTCTGTCGCGGAATCTTCTGTCAAAACACGAAGCCGGGTACAGCTCTTATCTGCCATTCCCTGCACCGGAAGTCCCAGTTCTTTATAATAAAAAATCTGCTCCAAAATCATTTCTGTTACACACTCTCCCGGCGTAACAATCGGAATTCCCGGCGGATATAAATAAACAAATTCCGCTGAAATTTTTCCTTCACACTGCTCCAGCAAAAGCAGCTCCGACGGCAGATTTGCCGCTTCTGACGGCTTCTTCCTGATATCAGGCTGTTTTCTCAGCCAAAGGTTTTTCTCCTCTGACTTTTTGTTTTTCTCTAAAGAATCCTCCCCCATCCCTTCACCAGAAGATTCAGCAGACTCTTTTCTTTCCGCCTGCCTGTTTTTTTCCAGAACCGCGTCAATTTTCAGCAAAGCATCTGCCAGCCGATTCAGATTTTTCTGACTGTCCATATAAGTCAGAATAGCCACTGCATAATCCGCCCCGCACATCTCCATCTCAATTCCAAAATCCCGGCGAAGCCAGTCCCCCAGCTGTTCTCCTGACAGATTTTTTCTGCATCCTCTGCAGGAAATCACAAGCTTTGACAAATCAATCCCGTACACTCCGTTTTTTAAATTCACGGATCCGGAATTTTCACTCAGGCCACTGTTATCCTTACCCAGAATCCGAAGAACCTTCAGATTCTCCAGCCGTTTTCGAAGCATCATCAGTCTTTCCTGAAACTGAGCCATCACATTCTCTCCATTCCGGCTCATTTCGTAAATACACTGTTCAATTCCCGCCATAAAAATATAAGACGGGCTGCTGGTCTGAAACATCTGCAGATACCGCTCCACCCGGTCTGTATCAATCCGTCCCTTTCTTCCATGAAGAAGCGCCGTCTGAGTAAAAGAAGGCAGCGTCTTATGCACACTCTGAATCACCAGATCCGCGCCGCACTCAATAGCAGACTTCGGAAATTCTCCGTTTCCAAAAGAAAAATGCGCTCCATGTGCCTCATCCACAATCAGGGGAATTCCGTGAGAATGAACAATTTCTGCAATTTTTTCAACATCAGATACAATTCCATCATACGTCGGAGAAACGATCAAAACTGCTTCTGTATCCGGATAACGATCCAGACTCTTTTCCACATCTTCCGGAAGAATTCCGCCCTGTATCCCCATTTCTTCAATAATTTGTGGATAAACATAATTCACATTCGCATCCATGAGGATAACTCCGTGATAAGCAGATTTGTGGCAGTTACGGCTCATGAGAATCCGTCCTCCCGGACGCACTGTTCCGCAGATGCTGCTGAGAATTCCACAGGTGCTTCCATTCACCAGATACCATGTTTTATCGGAGCCATATACCCGGGATGCCCATTCCATAGATTCCTTCAAAATTCCCTCCGGATGATGAAGATTATCAAATCCGTCTATTTCTGTAATATCAATAGAAAAAGGATTGGGAAATTCAGCCGTCAGCCAGCTTTCCTGACTGCGCTTGTGGCCCGGCATATGGCACGGCACCTGATCCGATTTTCCGTAATTCCTTAGTCTTGTAACCAGCAAATCTTCTTTTCTCACTTGAATTTCCTCTCTTTTTTCACCATTGAATCATAGCTGACGCAAATCATATGAATTGGCAACTGTTCAGGCTTGACACGAATTTTTCTACCAGATTTTCCGCCGTACTGAATAGTTACATGAATTGTAGCACAGAACAACTTTACATTCTACATTCTTTTCCCTATAATAAATGTGCAAAGGAGATGATTTTTTATGCGTCAGATGGAATTTAAAATGGAACGCCAGGGACTTGTACAGGTCGGGGATAAGGTAGAGGTTGTTGAACGGGAAGGTGTCAATTACAGCTATATTATCGAACCGGCTGTAGCCATGTCCGGCTGTTACAAATCCCGCGATCGCCTGAAATCAAGAGAAGGTATTATCAGGGATATTCGTGAAAATGATCGGGGATTTTATATTATTGCAGAATTTGATGAATAACCGATATCTCTTTCTACGATGCAAAACAGGATTATGACAGCCTTTATTTCACTGTCATAATCCTGTTATGATCCGGAATAATCAACGTTTTTCTCCATTTTACAATGGGCTTTTCATTTTTTTCCCAATAACAGTCATTCCAATAGCAATACACATCTCCATCCTGTATCAGAACAAATTCCAGATAATCATCACCTGTGGTTTCCGTACCGCTGCGAAGCTCCCTGTCATCAAGAAAGCTCATCTGACCGTTCATGGAAATCACCGCAATCACACCATATCCGCTTTTCCAGCTTTTCGGCGCATAATCTCCATACATCTGATCTGCTTCCTTCGAGTAATACAGTTCATAAATACGGCCCTTAAAACGCTCCCCAATCGCAGTCGCCTCTTCCTTTCCATTCAGCGGTTTTTTATAAAGCTGGCTGTAATGAACCCCGGAATTTCCCTTCTTTTCACACGCACTATAGTACAGATTATTTCCTGCGATACAAAAGCTGTCGATTGTTTTTCCCTGTCTTTCAAATAACGACTCGTGGCCATTTACCATTTCAAAAACAGCCATTTCCCCGTCTTTTTCCGTTTCCTTCAAAGAATATGTATGATTTCCATATACAGAAGAATCCGGTCTTACGTTTACTACTCTGTTGCAGGACATTTCAAAAATGCGATCTCCGTAATGCACACTGCCGTCTGCATCCGTGCAGAGTGTCCGTCCCAGAGTATCATAAATATAAATCTCCTCGCCCTCTTTTACTGCATAATACCCGGGCTCAAATTCTTCAAATTCCTTATCAATATCAAATCTCTGGATTCTCTCATCCTTCTCCGCATAAATACCGTCCTGCCATACCCGGTAATTGCTTACTTCCTGAGAAATAATCTCTGCCCTTGTGCCATCATTGCTGACACGGTACAGGGTATGATGCAAAGTGGGACGCACCTGGGAAAGTCTGGTATCCTTCCGTTCCGGACAGGGCAGATAATATGTCCATCCATCCTTTTTCTGAATTTCCGGATTCATTTCTTCCTCGCCGGACAACTCCGTTTCTGATAAAGGCATAGTATATAAAACCTGTCCTATTTCTGACAGGAATACAGCCTTATCTCCCACCTGAATTACAATATCCTTTTTTTCTGTCTCTGCCGGCAGCGATACTGTCTCATCTGAATAACTGGAAAAACGCCTTTCAAAGGGTTCGCTTATATGCTGCAGCTTCTGTCTGACCTTATAGAATCCGATTACGACTACTGCCGCAGCCAGAAATACCAGCACAATAGAAAGCACACCTTTTGCCACTGTGCGGGAATTCCCCTTCTCTGCGGGTGTCTCTGCCGCATCCACCAGTCCAAGTCTGTCCTCGATTTCTAAAAGAACAGAGGTTTCATCCAGATTTGAACGATTTTTCTTCTTCGCTTCTTTGGACTGCATCTTTTCTTCCGCATAAGAGGCTTCCAGCATCTCTTTGGTCGCTTCCAGTTTTGTCTCAGCCCAAAAATCTTCCCGTTTTATCAGCCATTCCAAAGGCGACTTTTCTTTCTGCAGCTGAGACGATCTCTGATATGCCTCCATATAGGTAAGAATCAACAGTTCACGAACTTTTTCTTCCTGATTAAAAATCAGTTTTCCATGACGATACAGAGTCTGATAAGTAGTGATATAAAGTGTTTCAAATTCATCAATCCAGACAGGTTTGACAGATGTATTCTGTTTCTTCATCTTCCTTAACCTCATCCTCTTCCTGCTTTTCATATTAACAAATAATCAGTTATTTGACAAGGTATTTCCTACAACACAAAAAAAGCCGTTTCCCTAGTATTTACAAGGAAAACGACCTCACTGAGCGTGCGGGGATTCGAACCCCGGACAACTTGATTAAAAGTCAAGTGCTCTAC
>UQFC01000114.1 GCA_900540335.1 uncultured Clostridium sp.
GATATCGAGATAAGCGGCGGCAGCTTTTGCTACGGCGAGGGATACACCGAGAATAGCATTTGCGCCCAGATTTGATTTCGTTTTTGTTCCATCCAATGCCAGCATAGTATGATCGATGCCCATCTGGTCGAGGGCTGACATTCCGACAAGTTTCGGAGCGATAATATCATTGATGTTTTCTACAGCTTTTAATACACCTTTGCCTCCATAGCGTCCTTTGTCGCCATCACGGAGTTCCAAAGCTTCGTGTTCTCCCGTAGAAGCGCCGGAAGGAACGGATGCCCGTCCTGCTCCGCCGCCCTTTAAATATACCTCCGCCTCCAGAGTAGGATTTCCCCTGGAATCCAGGATCTCCCGTCCGTACACACCTGCTATTTCAAAATCATGCCTCATAAAAAAATGGCCTCCTTACCTTAGAATCACTTCTAACGTAAGGATAGCCATTTTATGCTGCAATTATGCTCTCAGCTGGATTCCCATGCCTTCTAAGCCATTTAAAATCTTCTTCATTACTGCATTTACCTCATCATCGGTCAGAGTATGATCCTTTGCCCGGAAGGTAATGGAGTATGCAACGGACTTATGTCCGGCCAGAATCTGAGCGCCTTCATAAATATCGAACAGCTTGTAGCTTTCCAGAATCTTTCCGCCCCGCTGCGCAATAATATCTTCAATCTGTCCAACCAGAATCTCCTTGGGAACTACCATACTGATATCACGGGTGGTTGCCGGATATTTTGCCAGTCCCTCGTATTTCCAGTCGAAGCTTACGAAAGGAACAACAGCCGGCATATCAAGAACAGCCACGTAAACCCGCTCACCAATCTTGTAGTTGTCAGCCACCTCCGGATGTACCTCTCCAAGATAGCCCAGCTTTACTCCCTCGTAGACAATATCAGCCTTACGGCCGGGATGCAGGTAAGGACGTTCACAGGAAGGATCATAGTGTACCTTTTTTGTCATACCCAGCTTGTCAAACAGCTCCTCTACCACACCCTTCATGGTAAAGAAATCTCCCTCTCCGTACATACCCAGGGTAAACTGAACCCGCTCGTCCGGCAGCTCTGTCAGAGGAAGAGACTTGGGCAGATATACCTTTGCCATCTCAAACAGCTTTACATCTTTGTTCCGGCGGTTGTAGTTGGTTGACAGAGAAGTCAGCATACCGTTTAAAGGCAGGGTTCTCATCACACTGAAATCCTCGCCCAGAGGGTTAGAAATCTCAATGGTGCTGCGCAGACTGGAATCTGCCGGGATCAGAAGCTTATCAAACACCTTCGGACTCTCAAAGGAATAGGTCATGCTCTCGCTGAAGCCGGAGAACATTGCAACCTCTTCTGCAATATCTTCGATCCGGCCCTCAAAGGAAATCCGTCCTGTTGTGGACTCACCGGAAGGAAGGGTTGTGGGAATCTTATCGTATCCATACATTCTGGCTACTTCCTCTGCCAGATCCGCCATGCAGTGAATATCCTGACGGAAGGTGGGCGCAACCACCTCCTGGGTTTCCTCATCAAATCCAAGACCGAGAATCCGGAAATATTCCTTCATGGTTTCCGGGGCAATGTCTGTTCCCAGCAGATTATTGATTTTTTCCGGATTGAAGGCCACTCTGGATTCTTCCCGCTTCTCAGAGTAAACGTCAATCAGACCACCAACCACCTCACCGGCGCCCAGCTCTTCTACCAGCTGGCAGGCACGGTTTACTGCCTCATAGGCGGTATTGGGATCCAGTCCCTTCTCATATTTTCCGGAAGCATCGGTACGCAGTCCAAGGCGCTTTGCAGACAGACGGATGTTGGTTCCGTCAAAGCAGGCGCACTCAAATACCATGGTCTGCACATTGTCCGTAATTTTGGAGTTTTCACCGCCCATAATACCGGCAATGCCCACTTCCTTTTCGCCGTCATTGATCATTAAGATATTGCTGTCCAGGTTTCTCTCCTGTCCGTCCAGAGTCTGGAAGGTTTCTCCATCCTGAGCGCACTTCACAACGATTTTATGTCCGGCCAGCTGATCATAATCAAACGCATGCATGGGCTGTCCGTACTCTTCCATAATGTAGTTGGTAATATCTACAATATTGTTAATAGGACGGATTCCGCTTGCAGCCAGTCTTCTCTGCATCCATTCCGGTGACGGAGCCAGCTTAATATTTTTTACCATTCTTGCACAGTAACGGCTGCACAGCTCCGGATTTTTCACCTCTACCTGAAGGTAATCATGAATATCCTCGCTGTTTCCCGTTTCTTTCACTACCGGAGGATAAAACTCCTTGCGGAAAGCTGCTGCTGCTTCTCTTGCAATACCGATTACGCCGTAGCAGTCTACACGGTTGGAAGTAATCTCATACTCAAATACTGTATCATGAAGACCCAGAACCTCAATGGCATCTGCGCCCACCGGAGCATCTTCCGGAAGAATGTAGATTCCGCTTTCCGGAGCCAGGGGATACATATCCCGTGAGGAACCTAATTCCTCAATGGAACACATCATTCCGTAAGAATCGATTCCGCGGAGTTTTCCTTTCTTGATTTTAATTCCATTCTCCGGAAGGGGACCGCCGTCGTGACCGCCTGCCACCTTACCTCCGTCCAGAACAACAGGAACCTTGTCTCCTTCCTTTACGTTGGGAGCGCCTGTTACGATCTGGATGGTTTCATTTCCCACATCCACCTGGCAGATAATCAGCTTATCTGCGTCCGGGTGTCTTTCAATTTTCAGAATCTGTCCTACTACAATCTTCTCCAGATTTTTATCAAGACAGGTATATCCTTCTACCTTTGTTCCAATCAGGGTCATTGCGTCTGTATACTCCTGGGGAGTTACATCCAAATCAGGAACATATGCCTTTATCCATGACAATGCTGTGTTCATGTCTCTATCTCCTTTTGATTATCTCTCTTATTTCACCGGCTCACTCATTAAAACTGCTTTAAGAAACGAATATCGTTTTCATAGAGGAGACGCATATCGTCAATCTCATATTTCAGGAGGGCAATTCTCTCCAGACCTACGCCGAAGGCAAAGCCTACATATTCTTCCGGATCGATTCCGCACATTTCCAGTACATGGGGATGTACCATACCGCAGCCCAGAATCTCAATCCAGCCGGAGCCTTTACAGAAACGGCAGCCCTTGCCGCCGCACTTAAAGCAGCTTACATCCATCTCTGCGCTTGGCTCGGTAAACGGGAAATGATGGGGGCGGAATTTTACCTTTGTTTCCTCACCAAACATTTCCTTTGCAAATTCTGCCAGGGTTCCCTTTAAGTCTGCAAAAGTAATGTGCTTGTCAATAACCAGTCCCTCTACCTGATGGAAGGAGGGAGAATGGGTTGCATCTACCTCGTCGGAACGGAATACACGGCCGGGAGCAATCATACGGATCGGCAGCTTGCCCTTTTCCATAACACGGGCCTGTACCGGAGAGGTCTGGGTACGAAGCACAATGTCCTTGCTGATATAAAAGGTATCCTGCTCATCCTTAGCCGGATGATTGGCCGGAATATTCAGTTTGGTAAAGTTATACTCATCATACTCAATCTCCGGACCTTCTACAACCTCATAACCCATACCGATAAAAATACGCTCTACTTCTTTCAGAGCCACCATGTTGGGATGGCTGTGGCCGATATTTGCCTTCTTTGCAGGAAGGGTAACGTCAATAACCTCTTTCTTCAGCTGCTCCTCACGGGCTTTTGCCGCAAGAGCAAGACGGGTTTCTTCTAATTTCTCCTCCAGAAGTGCGCGAACCTCATTGACCATCTGTCCTACCTTGGGACGCTCCTCCGGCGCTACATTTTTCATGTTCTTCAAAACACTGGTCAGTTCACCCTTTTTTCCCAGATATGCTACCCGGATATCATTTAAGGTTTCCAGCGCATCAGAAGCCTCAATCCTGGCCAAAGCCTCTGATTTGATTTTCTCTAACTGCTCTTTCATGGTTTCCTTCCTTTCTCTTTATACTAAATGCAATGCAGGCCGCCCCATGGCGATTCTTGCAGAGTGTTTTTATGTCATAGGACGAACTTTCCTATGACATAAAAAAATCCCTCTGCAATGACCACATTGCAAAGGGACGATTCTCATAAACCGCGGTACCACCCATATTCCTGCTGCTTTTGCTCTGAATGAATCTGCAGCAGACACTTTGTTGTGCGTAACGTGCACCCTCCGTCACAGCCTACTTTCCTGATATCAGTTCTCCTTATGGAATCATATCCGGCCTTCAGCCATGCAGCTCCTGTGGGAATTTCGCAATTCTGTCTGAACGGAAAGAGGCTTTCAGCCGGTGACCTCTTCTCTCTGGCAGGAAACAGAACGCTACTGAACACATTCATTGCCTTTGTTATTTCTTTTGGAAATCTATGTTATATTCTAGCCATCAAAACAGGAAAAGTCAAGCCTTTTTCTTACGGTTCCGTTTTTTCCTGCTCCAGCAGACGTCCTTCTTCCTTAATCCGTTCGATAATATCCATGTAGTTTTTACAGAATTCGTTGTAAATCGGAGTGACCGCAGCCTGGAACCGCGCCTTTTCCGCTGCGCTCAGCTCAATAACCACACAGCCGTTTTTGCGGACAATATCTTCCGAATTGCGGGAACGATCCTCCCATAAGGTCCGCTCATACCGGGCAGATTCTTCCGCGCACTGACGAATCATCTCCTGATCCTCTGCCGTCAGGCATTCCCAGGTAACGCGGGAGGCAAGCTGAACCTCCGGAACACGGGAGTGCTCATCCTCCGTATAATATCCTGCCACTTCCTCATGATTCATGGACTCGTAAGACGGCCAGTTATTCTCCGCAGCGTCAATTTCATCTGTCTGAAAGGCGGAATACACCTTATCATAATCCAGAGGAACCGGAATTGCCCCCAGAAGCTGCACCATGCGCTCCATCAAAGCAGAATCCTGTACGCGGACCTTCATTCCCTTCATGTCCTCCAGCCTTTCAATGGGTTTTCCGGAGCTGTAAAAATTTCTGGCTCCTGCATCATACCAGGACAAGGCCACCAGATTAAACCCCTGAAAAGAATCCAGAAATTCATCCCCGATCTCCCCCTCCAGAACCCGCCACATATGCTCGGAGCCGGTATAAAGATAAGGCATCTGAAGCACATTCAGCTTGGGAATCCGATCTCCCAGCGAGGAAAGCGAAACTCTTGCAAAATCAAGCCCACCGAACTGCAGCTGCTCTACGACACTCTGCTCCGCTCCCATTTCTCCTCCGGCCTTTACCTGAATCCGGATACGGCCTCCGGAACGTTCCTCCACCAGTCTGGCAAAATAATATGCGCCCTGCGTTGTGGGATAGTCCTCCGGCTGATTTTCTGCATAAGTCAGCACATATTCCGGAACCTTTTCATTTTCCGTCCTCTCACTCCTGCCGCCGCAGGCAAATAATAAAAACGCTGCTCCCGCAGCCAACAGTGCAATCGTTTTTTTCACTGAAATTCTCCTTTCCCATATTTCCTTTGTCACTCTGTCAGGCAGTCAGAGCCCCTTGATCTGGCTGTCTGACAGAATGACAAATCAGGCATTAACGAAAATGTTAATGCCTGACTGTATTCTCTTATATGCAAATCATTTCTTCCCTTAGCTGAGCAGAGCCGGAAGTCCAAGGCTGATAGCCGGAACAAAGGTAATCAGCAGCAGGGTAATAATCATACACAGGTAGAATGGCAGAGTTGCCTTTACTACCTTCTCCATCGGAACCTTTGCAACTGCAGAACCGATGAACAGAACTGCTCCTACCGGAGGAGTCAGAAGGCCGATACCACAGTTTAATACTACCATGATACCAAACTGAACCGGATCGATACCGATAGAGGTTGCAATCGGAAGCAGGATCGGGGTTGCAATCAGGATAATCGGAGCCATATCCATGATACATCCCAGAACCAGAAGAATCAGGTTCAGCAGCAAAGCCAGAATAATCGGGTTGCTGGTCAGACCGGTAATTGCATTTGCAGCCAGATCCGGTACATGAAGTCTGGTCAGGCAGTATCCGAAAATACTGGAGGTTGCAATCAGGATCAGTACGATAGACAGAGTGTCCACACAATCCTCCAACACTCTCCATACGCCCTTCCAGTCAAGACCCTTGTAAATAAATACGCTGACAAGCAGGCTGTAGATAACTGCAACTGCTGCAGACTCGGTTGCGGTAAATACACCGCCTACTACGCCGAATACTACAATAAGAACAGCTGCCAGAGCCCAGAAGGAAACGCTTAACTGCTTCAGCAGGTTGGACATGCTGAACTTTTCACCCTTCGGATAGTTTCTCTTTACAGAAATGATATAGGAACCAATCATCAGGGAAGCTGCCAGAAGCGCACCCGGCAGATATCCGGCCAGGAACAGGCTTCCTACAGAAATACCGCCTGCGGTGGTTGCATAAATAACCATGTTATGGCTCGGCGGAACCAGAAGACCCTCACAGGAGGAGGTAATGGTAACAGCCGTTGAGAAATCAGCGTCATATCCCTGGTCAACCATCATCGGAATCAGGATGGAACCAAGAGAAGCCGTATCTGCAGATGCAGAACCGGAAATACCGCCGAAGAAATAAGATGCTACGATATTTACCATAGCCATACCGCCGCGCATCCAGCCTACACATGCATTTGCCAGAGCAATCAGCTTTTCAGAAATACCGCCGGAGCCCATCAGACAACCCATGGTAATAAAGAACGGTACTGCCATCAGGCTGAAGGAGCTGATTCCTTTTACCATCTGCTGACAGATGGTTGTCAGAGGCAGTCCCTGGCTTAACAGGCACAGAACAGAAGAAAGTGCAACTGCATAAGCAATGGGGAACCGCAGCATGACCATAATAAAGAAGCTTGCAAGCAAAATAGCAATTGCCATAGTTTCAGTACTCATAGATTATGCCTCCTCCTTTACAAAGAAAACTTTAATGTGATTGTAAAGAGCCTCCAGTTCGAAAATCAGCATGGCAACGCCTGCCAGCGGAACCGGGAAGTACATCCAAAATCTGGATACCTTCGGCATACTTACATAGGTACCTTTTGAACCGATGCCGGATGCATACTTCCAGCCAACGGTAATCATAATAACAGCCAGGATCAGCACTGCCAGATCGGCAATGACGTCCAGAATTTTCACAAGAGTTTTCGGTAAATACGGATCCAGAGCAGTCATACGGATATGAGCGCCTCTGCGGATTGCAAGTGCTGCTGAAAGCACTGCCATATAAGACATACAGGTCAGAACTACCTCTTCACTCCATGCCGGATCCGGGATAAACGGAATGTAGCGGCCTGCTACGGACATACTGGTAATCAGAATATCTGCAATCAGAAGAATCTTACAGATAAACATAACTACTTTGTAGGTAATGTCATAGGCCGGTTTGATCTTATCGATCTTTTCAAAAATTGCTGGCATAATTTTTGTCCCCTTTCAAAACTCAGGGCACAGAGGCAGTACCTAAACCGCTCTGTGCCCGTCATCTTCATTCCCTAACACATACGCTTCAATTAATATTTAATTATTACCTGATACTGCGTAATACTGGCTGGAATTAGTCTGCCAGATCCAGAATCTGCTGATACAGTTCTGCCTGATCTGCAGTGTTCTCATCGATAACTGCCTTACAAGCATCTTTCCAAGGAGCCTTGTCCTCAACCTCGGTAACAGTTACGCCGTCAGCCTTCAGCTGCTCCAGAACCTCGTTCTCTTTGTTCTCAGAGTTTGCACGGTTGTTCTCAGAAGCATATTTTCCAGCCTCCATCAGGATAGCCTGCTGATCCTCGGTCAGCTTGTCCCAAGCCTCGTCGGTGATGATAACCTGAACAGCACCCAGGGTGTGTCCATCCAGTAACAGATGCGGAGCTACCTCCGGGAAAGCGTTGGAGTAGTAG
>UQFC01000115.1 GCA_900540335.1 uncultured Clostridium sp.
AAGGTTCCTTTATTTCCATCTGCCTGTCTGGCTCTCAGCTGTTCCAGGTCCGACAACTCCGGCACCAGTCCGTCCCATCCGGAAATTTTCAGGCTGTCTTCCGTAAACCCGATATCCGCCGTCCGAACCTGCCCTGCAAAGCTCCTGCCCGGATAGAGAATCAGGCCTGTTTTCTCAAATCCGAAGGTCACCGTCACATCTGCAGCCAGAGCAGTTCCCATCACCGCTCCTGTAGCAGAATGAATGCCGGAAGGAATGTCCACAGCTGCCACCCGGATCTTTCCTTCCAGCTTTTTCTCCTGAAGATATTCCAGAAGCCGGAAGCCGGATCCCTCCACCGGGCGGGAAAGCCCGATTCCGAAGACACCGTCAATCACCACAGGCCATCTTCCCTCTTCAAGCTCCTGCCTCCAGGCCGTCTCCCCCTTCTGCCCTTCCCGGACCACAGGAATCTGAAGATTCGCTGCAATCCTCTGCTGAAGCCGGTTTTCCTCCGTAGCATGATCGGGATTTCCCCACAAAAGGATCTTCACCTGATATCCCCAGCCCTTTAAAATACGGGCTGCCGCGGCTGCGTCTGCACCGTTATTCCCCATGCCGCAGACTGCCAGAATTCCGGATTTTCCTGCAGAACCGCAGGAATTCTGTCCGGATGCTTCCAGGTCTTTCCATCCGGATAAGAGGTTTTTTGCTTCTTCTGCCACTGCCAGAGCTGCCCGCTCCATCAGTACCACAGAGGGAATTCCTATTCTCTGAATTGTATCCTGATCAATCTTCTTCATCTGTGTACCTGTAACCGCATACCTCATATCCGCACCTCCTGAAATCCCCGTTTCCGATCATATACAAACTGCCGGCAGCCCAGGAAGCTTCCTTCCTGCCCGCCGGCAGTTGCCCTTGTTTTCTCCCTTAAATCACTGATTGTCATCTTCCTTCAGTGATTTTCCTGCTTTCAAGGCTGCCTTTTCCTGTTCCTTTGCTCTTTCCTTTTTCATACGATCCTCCAGGCTGCACACCCGGTAGGACAAACGCATCAGACTTTCAGAAAGATGCACGTTCTCAACAACCACATCCTCCGGCACGTTCAAGTCTACATGAGCAAAATTCCAGATAGCCTTAATTCCTGCCTTGACCAGACGCTCTGCAATCTCAGGCGCCTTTGTCTTGGGAATCGTCAGAGCAGCCATCTGAACATCATTATCCTTGATAAACTGTTCCAGATCATCGACTCCGCGAATCTCAATTCCCCGGACAACAAGACCTATCAGTCTGGGATTAATATCAAACATCCCCTTAATAATAAAGCCGCGTTTTTCAAAATTGGCGTAATTGGCAATCGCCTGACCCAGATTTCCCGCACCGATAATAATCATGTGATGCTGGCGGTCGATTCCCAGAATCTTTCCAATCTCCGTATACAGATACTTTACATTATACCCATAGCCCTGCTGACCGAATCCTCCAAAATTATTCAAATCCTGGCGGATCTGGGATGCAGTTACTTTCATTCGAACGCTCAGCTCATTAGAGGAAATCCGTTCCACTCCGGATTCCAGTAATTCTCCAAGATATCGATAATACCGGGGAAGCCGCGTAATCACAGCCTTTGATATTTCTCTTCCCTCCATGTTTGCCTACTCTCCTGTCTGTCACATATTCGGATGCTGAGCACCCTGTTCACCTATTTTATATTATACCTGCTCGTGATTTTCCTGTCAAATGTGTTTTCGTCATCTTTCGGGAATTCCTCCCTTTTTCCATAGAAAACAACGCCCCAAAGCACCGGTACGCAGAGCATAATCCCTGCCATGTAGCGAACAAGAATACAAGGTCCCGGGGCAAGGGATATCAGGTAGCCAAGCAAAATCCCTGCCGGCGTCAGCCACCGGTATCGTTTTCTTCCAATCAGAAGCCCTCCGCAGAGCACCACTGCCCAGGAGTAAAAAGAGGTATAAAAAGGAATAGAAAGCGCCGGAAGCTTTTCTTTCAGATTTTCATTCTGAAACCACAGATACCAGGGCTTGAGCACAGGAAGGCGGCTGTCCTGCCACACATAGGAAGACGGCTTCATCTCATAAGCCATATAGCAGCTGGAGTCTCCCCCCAGATACCAGAGTCCCATGGTATTTAAAAGCGTTGCCCTTACATATTCAGCAGGAAACTGCTGTCCCATACGAAGCCAGAGTCTGAAGAAATCCTCTTTTCCAGCCTCAAATTTTTCTTCCTGAAAACCGGTCTTCACCGGATCTGACACATAATATTTATAAGCCTCCAGGTTTTCTCTGGGAAGATAAACAGTAAGCTCTTCCTTCAGCTCCTCAGACAGCTCCGCCTCATGATACACATAGGTTCTTGCCATCTGCTGCATGGGAACGCTCAGCATCTCTGCCACACTTCCCCTGGAAGCGTGAAGCGCCCGCTCCAGTCCCGAATTTACCCCTGCACTTCCTGCTATAGAAAGACAGAGAATCAGGCTTAACCCCGGAAGAAACCCTCCTCTTCTCCCTTTGAGCCTCATAACAAACCATACGGTCATCATACAAAAGACCGTAAGCAAAAGCCCGTAGGAAGCATTGTTTCGAAAGATTCCCATGAGAACAGCCGCTGCCAGAAATCCTGCCAGAGCCTTTCCACGATATATCCTCTGCATTTTTGTCATATCACAGACGCAGACAAATACCACCAGAAAAAGGCCGCCGAATATGGTATCCTTTGTTGTACTGATTCCAAGCACCTGGAAAAACGGGAAGAAAAGATAAAAAGCCGTCACCGCCGCCCGTATTTTCCGGGGAAGCCCCCATTTTGCAAGAAACGCTGCGGCAAAAGCCATACAGCCGGTCAGAATTCCCGTCTGCAGCAGGGACTGCAGCGCCAGACCTGCATTGTAGCTGCCAAACAGCGTATTTCCCAGCTCGAACAGCCATCCGCACAGATAAGTGTGCAGAAGCGGGTGGTGTGTGCTGTAATCTCCTGTCCAGTACATATCCCACTGCCAGGTCATGTCATAACAGTACAGCCCCGGATAAAATGCCAGAAAACAGGGCAGATATCCCAGGAAAAGGAGAATCCAGCTCTTAAAAAATACAGACAGGATACCCTTCTTATCCCTTTTGAAGCAGGCTTCTTCTGTCGGAAGAAACGTCTCCAGCCTGAAAAGAAACGGTTCCAGATAAGCAGAAAGAGCCACGGCAGTAAATACAGTCCAGGCCCAGCTCTGCCAGCTGTCCAGATATACCTGCTTTTCTGCTGCAGTCAGAAGCTGCGCCCCCTCCGCGGCCTTTCCGAAAACTCCTGCTTCCGTCAAACGCAGTCCTGTTCCCAGAAGCTCTGTGAAGCAAAGCATTGCTGACAGAAGCTGCGCCCAGAAAGCCAGGCAGCGGTTCTCTTTCCAGTCTTCTGCCATGCGGCCAATGAGAAAAAAACCTGCCCCGAACAGAAAAACAGACAGGAGACTTTTAGGAAACAAAAGCATATCTGACAGCCCCGTCTGCCCTGCCATGCGGCTGAGCCCATACACAGCCGCCCACGCCCAGAGAAGCTTCAGAATCAAAAAAACTCCTCTGTCGCTTTTCTTCCGGCTTTTTTTATTTTGATTTTCCAATGTCATAGTTTTCATCATCTCTTAATTTTTTCCTGTACATCTCGCATGCAATCTGAAGGCGGAATTCAAATTCCTGCTTGTGCTTCTGAATAATGGTCTGCAGAATCATTCCTGCAAACAGGGATAACACAGCTGTAATCGCGCAAAAGCCGCACATCATCAGTGTAGGGAATTGGGGAACCAGCCCCGTTTTCAGATATTCCTTCACAATCGGCACAAAAAACCAGGAGGAAATCAGCAGAAGAATCAGAGCAATCATACTGAAAAATCCCAGGGGCTTATAATCCCGGTAAAGCTTTCCTATGGTTTTCATTACCCGGATTCCGTCAGAAAAAGTATTTAATTTGGAAACGCTTCCCTCCGGACGATCCCGGTAATCAATGGGAATGTTTTTCAAAGCCATATTTTTATCTACCGCGTGAATGGTCATTTCTGTTTCAATTTCAAACCCTCTGGAAAGCACCGGAAAGGTTTTAACAAAAGCATAGCTGAATGCTCTGCATCCTGTCATTACATCTTTGATATCGCTTCGAAAAAGGCTGTTGATAGCTGACCGGACCATAGAGTTTCCTACATTGTGAAAGGGTCTTTTATTTTCTGCAAAGTAGGTAGAGGACAGACGATCTCCAATTACCATGTCTGCCTGCTCCTCTAAAACCGCCTTTGCCATGGCCGGTCCGCATTCTGCCGGATAGGTGTCATCTCCGTCTACCATAATATAGCATCTGGCATCAATTTCCCGGAACATTCTCCGGATCACATTGCCCTTTCCCTGCTGATGCTCATAACGCACCACAGCCCCTGCCTGTCTGGCAATCACATCTGTGCTGTCTTTGGAATTGTTGTCATATACATAAACCACTGCCTCCGGAAGAGCGCGCTTCCAGTCTTCTACCACCTTTGCAATGGTACAGCTTTCATTGTAGCAGGGTATCAGTACAGCAATCTTGTCCATATTTCCTCTCCTGTACGCCCAAAAAGCCCTCCGGAAACCTGTATTCCCGGAGGACTTTTTTAGTTTCATATTTGTCTGTTCTGTCCAGACCAGTCTTGTTTCTTATACAATCTTGCGAATCCAGCCTTCCGGCGCTTCTACCGTACCCATCTGAATTCCGGTCAAAGTTTCATACAGCTTCTTTGTAATCGGTCCCATCTCCGTCATTCCGCTGGGGAAGCAGATTTCCTTACCGTGATCCACAACCTTTCCAACAGGAGAAATCACCGCTGCAGTTCCGCACAGGCCGCACTCGGCAAAATCTGACAGCTCGGAAAGCTTCACCGGTCTCTGAGTGACCTTCAGACCAAGATAATGCTCTGCCACATAAACAAGAGAACGTCTGGTAATAGACGGCAGAATCGAATCGGACTTGGGAGTTACCACCTCATTGTCCTTGGTTACAAACAGGAAGTTTGCGCCTCCTGTCTCCTCTACATAGGTTCTGGTAGCAGGATCCAGGAACATGTTCTCATCATATCCTGCTGCGTGGGCAGTCACATTGGCGTGAAGGCTCATGGCATAGTTCAGACCTGCCTTTACATGACCGGTTCCATGAGGAGCCGCACGGTCAAAATCGCTGACACAGATGGTCAGAGGCTTTGCGCCTCCTTTAAAATACGGACCTACCGGAGTTCCAAACAGACGGAACTGATATTCGGTTGACGGCTTTACACCAATCACCGGTCCGGATGCAAACATATAAGGTCTCAGATAAAAGGTTGCTCCGCTTCCGAATGGCGGAACCCATGCCGCATTGGCTTTTACCACCTGATCCACTGCCTCCAGGAAACGCTCCTTCGGGAACCGGGGCATTTCCAGACGGGCGCAGGAATCCATCATGCGCTCTGCATTCAGATCCGGCCGGAACGTAACAATACTTCCGTCTTCTGTGGTATAAGCTTTCAGTCCTTCAAAACATTCCTGACAATACTGAAGAATTCCGGCGCATTCATTGATCACCACGTTGGAGTCTGCTGTCAGACCGCCCTCATCCCAGCTTCCGTCTTTATAATTGGCTACATATCGCATATCTGTCGGCATATAGCTGAATCCGATGTTGCTCCAGTCCAGATTTTTTTTCTCCATCACTGTTCCTCCATTCCACAGGTAAGCCATTCTTCTGATACACTTTTGGCCCGCCTGTTTCCAAATTCGTATTAAACAACATTATATCCCCTATATGATGTAAAATCAATGACTGTTTTTTATTTTCTATATGCCATTCTGTCATGGCTGTCATAACTGGGGCCGGTTATTTCAGCCGTTCTTTGTATTCCCGCTCCACTTCCCGGCGCTGATCCTTTTTCGCAATATCAGCCCGTTTGTCATAGAGCTTCTTACCACGGGCAAGCCCGATCTCTACCTTTACCAGGCTGCCTTTAAAATAAACCTGAAGGGGAACCAGGGTAATGCCTTTTTCCCTGATTTTTCCCTCCAGCTTGTCAATCTCGCTTCGATGAAGCAGAAGCTTTCTGGGACGGAGGGGATCCTTATTAAAAATATTGCCCTTCTCATACGGATTGATGTGCATTCCGTAAACGTAAACCTCTCCCTTGTCAATACGGACAAAGGCCTCCTTAATGCTGCAGTGTCCCATGCGGATGGACTTTACCTCAGTTCCGAATAACTCAATTCCGCACTCAATTTTGTCGTCAATAAAATAATCATGCCAGGCCTTTTTGTTGTTGGCCACCAGCTTTACTGAATCTTTCATCTTATTATTCCTCCCTGTTTTCCTCCTCTGCCGGAAGAAAATCGACAGTCCTGGTCAGTTTGTCCGTTCCCGCAACAACAACCCGGAGCTTCTGCCCCAGGCGGAACGTCCGCCCGCTCATTTCGCCTTTCAGCTCCATTCTGCTTTCATCAAACAGATAGTAATCGCCCTGAAGGCTGCTTACATGAACCAGTCCCTCTACGGTATTGGGCAGCTCCACATAAAATCCCCAGTTTGTTACACCGGAAATCACACCCTCATATTCTCTGCCAATCCGTTTTGCCATATATTCACATTTTTTCATCTTAATGGTTTCCCGCTCCGCCTCCTCTGCCCGCCGCTCTGCTGCGGAACACTGGACAGACACGCCGGTCAGGATCCTGTCATAGTGGGACAGCCTCTTTTCTGTCAGATTTCCGTGAAGATTTTCCTTAATAATCCGGTGAATCTGCAGGTCCGGATACCGGCGGATCGGTGATGTAAAATGGGTGTAATACTTGGCCGCCAGACCGAAATGGCCGCTGCATACAGGCATATATTTGGCCTGCCGCATAGAACGAAGAGTCAGACGGCTAATCAGCGCCTCCTCCTCGCTTCCTTCTATTTTTTTCAGAAGCTTCTGAATCTCCTTGGGGTGAACCTCCCCCTGCTGGGTGCGGATGGTATAGCCAAAGTTGTTAATAAACAGTCCCAGCCGCTTCATCTTTTCCGGATCCGGAGTGTCATGAGTCCTGTATAAAAACGGAACCTCCTGCCAGAAATAATCCTCTGCAACCGTCTCATTGGCCATCAGCATGAAATCCTCAATAATCCGCGTGGCCGCATTGCGCTCATAAGGACGAATCTCCACCGGTCTGCCTTTTTCATCCAGAATAATTTTTGTCTCCGGAAAATCAAAATCAATGGAGCCTCTCTGATACCGTCTCTCCCTGAGAATATCTGCCAGCTCCTTCATCAGCATGAACATCTCAACAAAATCCCGGTACTCTTCCATGGTTTCCGGATCCTGATCCGTAATCACCGCATTGACTGCCGTGTAGGTCATGCGGCGATCTACCTGAATCACGGTTTCTGCCACCTCATGACCCAGGACACGTCCCTGGAAATCCAGATCCATAATGCAGCTTAGGGCAAGACGATCCGTTCCCTCATTCAGAGAACAGATTCCGTTGGACAGCTTGTGCGGCAGCATGGGAATCACCCGATCCACCAGGTAAACACTGGTTCCCCGGCGGAGCGCCTCCTGATCCAGGGGACTGTTCTCTCTCACATAATGACTCACGTCTGCAATGTGGACACCCAGCCGGTAACCATAGGATTCCCGGCTGATGGTGATGGCATCGTCCAGATCCTTTGCATCCTCACCATCTATGGTTACGGTCTGCCAGCTGCGGATATCCTTTCTCCCCTGCATTTCCTCCGCTGTCACCTCATCCGGGATCCGGCTTACCTCATCCATCACCTCCGGCGGGTATTCCTCAGGAATACCATAGGCCTTTACAATCGAAAGAATATCGGTACCCGGATCGTTGACGTGACCGATAATTTCCGTCACCCTTCCCTCCGGTTTTTTCCGG
>UQFC01000116.1 GCA_900540335.1 uncultured Clostridium sp.
TCTGAATGATGCTCCGAACAGCTTCAGCCCCACCCGGTAGCTTCCCAGCTTTTCTCCATACAGCGACAAAGGCTCTGCCCGGCTCAGATGAACCTCTCCGGAAGGAATATTGGAACGATTTCCCAGGACCACCTCTTCGCTCTCACTTTGGAGTGTTACGTCAAAGGGAAGATCCAGACGAAATTCTTCCTGCTCCCGGGCCACAATGCTCAGCTGCTCCGGTATCTGCCGCTCCATATAATACCAGATAAAACCAGCTGTAAATACCAGACTGATCCAGAAGGTCCAGACCAGGTATCTGCGGAATTTCTGTTTTCCAGTCATTTCACATACCTCCTCAGCGTACTTTGGAGCCCCTTTACTTCTTCCCTGCTTTCACCAGATTTACAGGAACAGAAAAAGGAGCCTTTTTAAAAGCTCCTTCTTA
Organism: uncultured Clostridium sp.; assembly: GCA_900540335.1. GTDB lineage: Bacteria > Bacillota > Clostridia > Lachnospirales > Lachnospiraceae > Brotaphodocola. The sequence continues at coordinate 428 of UQFC01000116.1, forward strand.
GTATGTGAGAGTTTCTGAAAAACACTCTGTCATTTTTTAGATGTCATTTTTAATCGTCAATTTTAACGGAAACGATGGGTAAAATTTTAATTGGAATCCTGTTCTGTCCTTCCGCTGCGCTCTTCTTCCTTCCTTTTCAGCGCAAGTCTGGTCTGACTGGCCAGCTGCTTCATCTCTCTTGCATTCTGAAGAACCGCCTCTGTAATCTCCACACCGCCAAGCAGTCTTGCCAGCTCCCTGACTGTCTCCTCCTCCTCCTTCAGGCGGCGAATCTCTGTTTTTGTTTTTCCGCCCTCTGCTGATTTGGCAATCTCAAAGTGACAGTCCGCCATAGCTGCAATCTGAGGAAGATGAGTAATACAGATAACCTGATGGCTTCTGGAAATAATCGCCAGCTTTTCTGATACTTTCTGAGCTGTACGTCCGCTGATTCCCGTATCAATCTCATCAAAAATCAGGGTGGGAATCTCATCGCTGTCCGCCAGTACGGTTTTAATGGCAAGCATAATTCGGGACAGTTCTCCGCCTGAAGCCACCATTCCAAGAGAACGGAGAGGTTCCCCCGGGTTGGTGGAAATCACAAACTCTGCCTCATCAAATCCATTGGCTGTATAATGCTCCAGCCGTCTGAATTCCATATCAAACCGGACATCCAGAAAATTCAGATCAATCAGTCCATCGCGAATCCGGGCAGTTAAGGAAACGGCTGCCTTCCGGCGAAGTTCTGACAGCTGTCCGCAGAGAATCTCCAGCTGTTCCCGGGCCTTCTCATATTCCCGCTGTGTCTCCCTGCGGTATTCATCAAAATTAGCCAGCTGATCCAGCCGCGTCTTTTTCTCCTCCAGGGAGACAAAGATCTGTTCAATCGTAGCTCCGTACTTTGCCTGCAGATTGTGAATCAAATCCAAACGCTTTTCTGTTTCTGCCAGCTGCTCCTCGTCAAAGCTTACCTCTTCCATATATGCGGCAATGGCGTGCCGGGCATCTGACAGAATGGACTCTGCATCGTAAAGCTGATCTTCAATGGCTTTTAAAGCTTCATCAAAAGACACCACCTGCCCCAGCTGGCGAATGGCCTGTCCCAGCCCATCTGTCTCCACTGCATGGTAAGCGGAAGAAAGACTTTCCAGAATCCGCCTTCCGTTGGAAAATCTGCGGTACTGTTCAGTCAGAGTCTCCTCCTCCCCCTCCTTCAAGGCCGCACTTTCAATTTCATCCACCTCAAACTGAAGAAAATCTGTCTCGCGTCTTCTGCTTTCCTCATCGGAGTTCATTTCCTCCAGCTGTTCCTGCAGAAGCCTGTAGCGGCGATAGCAGTTTTCTATTTTTTCTTTTAAGGGCAGGATTTCTGCTTTTGCATAAGCGTCGAGAATCTCCAGATGCTTAGAACTATGGAGCAGAGACTGATGCTCGTGCTGACCATGAATATCAATTAAAAGGCCTGTCACCTGCCTCAGCTTTGCGGCAGTTACCGTCTCGTCGTTAATTTTGCTGACACTTCGGGCAGGCAGCAGTTTTCTGGCAATAATCAGAATTCCGTCCTCATCCGGGTGAACATCCATCGCTTCCAGAGCCGCCCGTTTTTCCTCTGTCACCGAGAAAACCAGCTCCACATAGGCATAGTCTGCTCCGCTCCGGATAATCTCCCGCGGAGCCTTTTGCCCGAGCGCAAGGCTGACAGAGCCGATGATAATGGATTTTCCTGCTCCCGTTTCACCAGTCAGGATCTCCAGACCATCGCCAAATTCCACATCCGCCCGTTCAATTAATGCCAGATTTCTTACATGTAATTCCAGCAGCATGACCGTGCCCTCCTGTCCTAAATAAGTTTTCTGAGTTTTTCCATAACCAGAATCGTATCGTCCAGACTCCGCACGGCGCACAGAATGGTGTCATCGCCGGCAATGCAGCCGACAATTTCATGAAAATGAATCGCATCCAGAGCTGCCGCAACTGCCATGGCCATTCCGGATACTGTTTTAATGACAAGAATATTCTGAGCCATGTCCATAGATACAAAGCCGTCACGAAGAATCCGGATATATTTATCGCTGAGCGTTTCCTGGGTCTGCATTACCATATACCGCTGCCGGCCGTTTTCCCCGGAAGCCTTTGTCAGCTTCAGTTCCCGGATATCCCTGGAAATGGTAGCCTGGGTCACCTGATATCCCTCCTCCTTCAGGTGCTCTGCCAGCTCCTCCTGTGTCTCTATCTCGTATTTCCCAATCAGTTCAACAATCTTGCTGTGTCGCTCCAGTTTCATTTTTCTCCTCCATTCCTGCCGTGTTTTCCCTTTCCGGGCTTCAGATACGGGCCATTTTCTTTCTCAGATTTTCCAAAAACGGGGCATTGCCCAGCTGAATCAGAGAGGTGTATTTTCCGGAACGGCGGATTTCCACTTCATCCCCCGGTTCCAGAGCCAGCACCTGATCTCCGTCAAATACTGCCGACTGAGGTTTTCTTTCCAGATCCAGAGGCCGAATCGTTACCAGATCCTCTGCAGACAGAACAATGCTTCTGGAATTCAGAGAGTGAGAACAAATCGGCGTCAGCACCATAAGCTCCGCTCCCGGAGTCACAACCGGACCTCCGGCTGAAAGATTGTAAGCCGTTGAACCTGTGGGAGTTGCTGCAATAATCCCGTCTGCCATATATTCATTCAGGCAGACGCCGTTTAAATACAACTGAAAATTCAGAACCTGCAGCACCTCCTGCCGTGTCAGAACAATATCATTCAGGGCAATTCCCTTCATCCGGCAGGTTCTTGCTGTATCTCCGCTTTTTACAATCCGTCCCTCCAGCATCATTCGCCTTTCCAGGGTAAACCGATCCTCAAGCAGGGCATCCAGAAGAGAAAACAGCTTTTCATCCCTGGACATCTGGGTCAGATAACCCAGGTGTCCCATATTAATTCCAACCAGAGGGAGCTGCAGATCTACCAGATCTCTGGCTGCCTGAATCAGAGTTCCGTCTCCTCCCAGAGTAATCACACACTGGGTATTCTCCGGAATATTGCAGATACTGGTATAACCGCCGCCTGCTGCAGACTCCGGCATTTCCCATTCCCGCCTCTGATGGCTGCCTGTGCAGCTGGCCCCGCGGCTCTGAAGATATTCTGCAATTTCATGAGCCAGCTGTCTTGTTCCCGCCTTCTGGGGATTGGCTATCAGATAAAAATGCTTCATTGCCTCCCCCTTTATGCCTGCAGGCTTCTGTGGGCTTCCTCCACCACTGCCTTCTCATCAATCTCATAGTCCGGATACAGATTTCCCTCCGGATGATTCTGCAGGTACAGAAGATACTCAATATTGCCCTCCGGTCCCTTAATCGGGGAAAATTCCAGATTCAGAATCTCGAAGCCAATGCTTACAGCAAATTCCATTACTTTCTCGATAACCTCAAGATGAGTGCTTTTTTCCCGCACAACGCCTTTCTTTCCCACCTTTTCCCGTCCTGCCTCAAACTGAGGCTTAATCAGGCATACAATCTGTCCATCTTCAGTCAGAAGAGCCTTTACCGGTCCCAAAACCTTTGTCAGAGAAATAAAGGACACGTCAATCGAAGAAAACTGAATCCGATCTTCAATATCCTCCGGTGTTACATAACGGATGTTCGTCTTTTCCATGCAGACAACTCTGGAATCATTGCGCAGCTTCCAGTCCAGCTGTCCGTGTCCCACATCCACTGCATATACCTTTACTGCGCCATTCTGAAGCATACAGTCTGTAAATCCGCCTGTGGAGGAGCCTACATCCATACAGACCTTGCCTTCCAGCTCTACGCCAAAATGAGTCATGGCCTTTTCCAGCTTCAGTCCGCCTCTGCTTACATATTTTAAAGTAGCTCCCCGCACCTCAACCTGTGCCGTCTCCTCAAACATGGAGCCGGCCTTATCTTCCTTCTGTCCGTCAACATAGACGATTCCTGACATAATAATCGCCTTTGCTTTTTCCCGTGATGCCGCCAGCCCGCGGCTGACCAGCATCATATCCAGTCTTTCTTTCATTCCTGTTCCTCTCTGTCCCTTACCTGTTGTCAGCCGCTTGGAAGCTGTCTGCCAACGGCAGATATGCAGCCCGCATTGCCTTTATAATCGAATCGCTGTCTATCCCCAGCGTCTCCCGGAGAACGGAAACATTTCCGTGCTCTACATAAGCATCCGGAAGTCCCACAGTCAGAACCTTGACATCAGGATACCGCTCCTGAACCCATGCCTTCACAGGAAGCCCATAGCCGCCCTGAAGAACATTTTCCTCCAGCACAACAAGAAAAGAATGGGCAGAAGCCAATCTTTCCACCAGTCTGTAATCCACAGGCTTTATAAACCGTCCATTGGCAAGTGTACAGTCAAAGCCCTCCGCCTTCAGCTTATCCCGGATATGTTCTGCCGTACTGACCATGCTTCCCACTGCCAGCAGGGCGATTTCCCGTCCTTCAAACAAAATCTCGCCTTTTCCGTATTCAACAGGACTGTCGAATTCCTTCAGTCCCCGGTATGCCTGTCCTCTGGGATAGCGGATGGCAATCGGTCCTTCATGTTCATTCAGCGCATATTCCAGTTCTCTGCGAAGCTCCCACAGATTCTTCGGAGCCATAACCGTCATATTGGGAATGCAGGTCAGATAAGACAGGTCAAAAATACCCTGATGGGTTTCCCCGTCGCTGCCCACCAGTCCCGCCCGATCCAGGGCGAATACTACGGAAAGATTCTGTATGCACACATCATGCAGAATCTGGTCAAAGCCTCTCTGAAGAAACGAGGAGTACACCGCAACCACCGGTTTCATTCCCGCTGCCGCCATGCCTGCCGCTGAAGTCACTGCATGCTGCTCTGCAATTCCCACATCAAAAAAGCGGTCCGGAAACTGCTTTTTAAACGGTTTTAACCCTGTTCCATCCGGCATCGCTGCCGTAACAGCCACAATCTTCGGATTCTTTGCCGCCTGCATACAAAGTTCTTTAGAAAATACATCTGTATAGCTGGGATATTCTTTTTTCTTTAATACCTTTCCTGTAGCCGCATCAAAAGGTTCGATTCCGTGGAACAGGGCCGGATTTTTCTCTGCCGGGGCATATCCCTTGCCCTTTTTTGTAATAACGTGAACCAGAACTGCATGATTCATTTTCCTGGCTTCCCGGAAAACCTTCACCAGTTCCTTCACATTGTGTCCGTCCACCGGTCCCAGATAGGTGACTCCCATATTTTCAAACAGCATTCCTGGAATCACCAGCTGCTTAATGCTGTTTTTTGTACGGCTGATCTTATCTACCAGACCTTCTCCCACTACAGGAATTCTGGAAAGAGAATCCGACACCTTCCGTTTCAGATTGTTGTATTTTACATTGGAGCGGATCCCGCCTAAGTACCGGGACATTCCGCCCACATTTTCAGATATAGACATATTATTGTCATTCAGCACAATAATAAAATTTTTCTTCATATGAGCGGCATTGTTCAGCGCCTCATAGGCCATACCGCCTGTCAGGGCTCCGTCGCCAATAACTGACACAACTGCATAATCATCACCCATCAGATCCCGCCCCTGGGCCATGCCCAGACCTGCGGAAATAGAGGTGGAGCTGTGTCCTGTATCAAAAGCATCATAGGGGCTTTCCTTTCGTTTTGGAAATCCGCTTAATCCGCCGTACTGACGCAGATCGGAAAACATTTCCCGTCTTCCGCTTAAAATCTTGTGGGTATAGGACTGATGCCCTACATCCCAGATTACCTTATCCTTCGGCAGATCAAATGCCAGATAAAGGGCAATCGTCAGTTCTACCACGCCCAGATTTGATGCCAGATGGCCTCCTGTCACACTGATTTTATCAATCAGGAACTGACGGATCTCCGAAGCCAGAACTGTAATTTCCTCTGCATTCAGGCTTTTTACATCCCATGGTCCCTCAATATGTTCTAAAATCATGGTTTTTACCCTCTGTTCTTTCTGTTACCGGATCAGTTTTCCCGGTTTATCAGCATATAAATCAAATTCTCAAGAAATGGATTGCTGCCGGGAATTTCGTGAAGCAGAGAGACTGCTTTTTCAGAAATCTCAGCCACATCAATTCTGGCCTGGTCAAGGCCTGCCAGAGTCACATAAGTGGTCTTGTGATTTTTTTCATCGCTTAATACCGGCTTGCCCAGCTGCTCCTCTGTACTTGTCACATCCAGGATATCATCCTGAATCTGAAATGCCAGTCCGATAGCTGATGCCATTTCTTCTACCTTTTTTAACTCTTTTTCTTCTGCGCCTGCAAGGACTGCGCCAATCATCATGGATGCCTCCAGCAGGGCTCCGGTCTTCAGCCGGTAAATAAAATCCAGCTTTTCTTCCGGAATCGGCTTGTCAGTCAGTTCCACATCCACAACCTGACCGCCAATCATTCCATAAATACCTGTTTTTTCCGCCAGAAGCCCGATAGACCGTCCTACCCGATCTGCATGCTCTGTCATGGAAAATGCCTTTGCCGCTGTTTCCACTGCATAAATCAGAAGTGCATCTCCTGCCAGAACCGCCATATCGTATCCGAATTTTACCCAGGCAGTCGGCAATCCTCTCCGAAGCTGATCATTATCCATGCAGGGAAGATCATCATGAATCAGAGATGAGGTATGAATCATCTCGATTGCTGCCATAAAGGGTTCAATCTCTTCCCCGCTTCCGCCGAAAAGCCGGTAGGTTTCCTGCATCAGCATGGGGCGAAGCCGCTTGCCCCCGGCTCTGACGCTGTAATTCATGGCTTCCAGCACGGTTTTCTGGTATCCCTCTTCCTCCGGCAGAAACTTTTCCACAATCTGTTCTACTTCTCTGGTTCTCTGCACTAATTCTTCACGCATTTCCATCCGCTTCCTCGCCTCCCTGCAGAATCATCATCTGTTTTTCTACTTTATCTATCTTATCACTGCAGGCCTTTACCAGCTTCATCCCGGCCTCATAGCAGGCAAAGGATTCCTCCAGAGAGGTGTCAGAAGCCTCCAGCTTTTCCAGAAGCTCATCCAGCTGGGCAAAGGTCTCTTCAATGGACTTGTCCTGTTTTTTCTCACTCATGGTTTATTTCCTCCCGCTCGGTTACCCGGGCCTTCAAACGTCCGTCTGTAATCCGGATTGTAATCAAATCTCCCGGATTCACATCTGCTGCATGTTCAATCCTGCGGCTGTTCTCATCTGTAAGGAAACCAAAGCCGCGGCTGATTTTCTCTAAAGGGGACAGTCCGTGAAGACGTCCGCCTGCCAGAGCCAGCCTGTGCTTTGCCGCTGTAAGCTTTTGCTTCATGGCATCTTCCATCTGCTCCTGCAAATCCGCAAGCCTCTGCCTCTGCTGGCGCAGTGTGCTCATGGGATCATGGAGCTGAAGCCGCAGACGGTACTGGTCAGCCTGAAACCGGCGGCGCTCCACCTGGCGTCC
>UQFC01000117.1 GCA_900540335.1 uncultured Clostridium sp.
CGGTTACTTCAACAGTAATATCTCCGTTGTTGCCCTTGCCGGTTCCCTCGTAAACGCCGTCCTTGTAGCTGCCCTGAACCTCAGGAGCTGCTGCTTCCTCGCCGCCGTCTGCGGTAATCTCAGCCTCAGTGTGTCCGCCGTTTGCTTCTACATAAGCCTCTGCGCCGGTACCTGCAATACGGCCAAATACAACAATATCAGTTACAGCATTTCCGCCCAGACGGTTTGCACCGTGTACGCCTCCGGTAATCTCACCGGCAGCGAACAGTCCGGGAATTGCGCTTCCGTCTGCCTTCAGAACCTCACAGGCTGTGTTAATCCTAACGCCGCCCATGGTGTGATGAATAGCCGGTGCGCACAGAGCTGCATAATACTTCGGCTGATCCAGCGGAAGCTCCATGCTCTCACGGCCGAACTCATCATCCTTGCCTGCTGCCTGATATCCTGCATATGCCTTCAGAGTCTCTGCCAGAGCAGCGCCGTCTACACCGATTGCCTCGCCCAGTGCTTCCGGAGTATCTGCCTCTGTTACAATACCCTTCTTAATATAAGACTCAATTGCTGCCAGACTCTCTCTTACTGCCTGATCAAATACCAGATAGCACTGACCGTCTGTCTGCTCCAGAATTGCTGCAGATACTACGTCACGAGTCTCCAGTTCGTTTACAAAACGTTTTCCTTCTTTGTTAACCAGAATAGCACCGTTTCCGCGTACACCCTCGGTATACATGGTCTGGGTCTCCGGGTTTACAGTCGGATGAGTCTGGATCTGCTCCATATCTACGAACTCTGCACCCAGCTCCTTTGCCATGGTGATACCGTCGCCAGTTGCACCTGCATGGTTGGTAGTACCAAAACCGGCCAGATCCGGCTTATACTCCTCTACCATCTCTGCATTGGCGCCAAAACCGCCGGTTGCCAGAATCACTGCGGTACAGTCAATGGTCATTTCCTTGCCGTTCTTATCCTCAGCAGCAACGCCGCATACAGCGCCTTCGTCATTTACCAGAATCTGCTTTGCAGTAGTTTCCAGAAGAACCGGAATGTTCAGCTCTGCCATCTTATTGTTCAGAGCCTTTACTAACATAGGTCCTACTGCAGAGGTATCGGTGGGACGATGGATACGCTTTACGCTTGCTCCGCCGAACATGCCCACAACGCTTAAATCTCCGCCAATCTCATTCACCCAGTCTACTGCTGCTGCAGAATTCTCTGCCATAACAGTAACCAGCTCCTTGTTGTTTAACTCCTTGCCGCCCTTCATAGTATCTTCTACATACAGCTCAACGGAATCCTCGATTCCCTCTGCCTCCTGATACTTGGTTGCGCAGGCGTTAAGTCCGCCGGTAGAACGTGTCGTATTTCCTCCGGTAATCGGCATTTTCTCCAGAACAACAACGTCGGTTGCTCCATCCTGAACTGCCTGAATTGCTGCAGTCATACCAGCTCCGCCGGCTCCGATTACTACGATATCAGCCTGCTGGCTCTCACCCGCCGGCTCAGTTGCCTCTGCAGTTGTCTCTGCCTCGGTAGCTGCTTCTGTAGTGGCTGCTTCTGTTGCTGCAGTTGTTGTGTCGGCTGTCTTGCCGCCGCATGCTGCCAGGGACAGAACCATAGCTGCTGCCATCACTGCGGAAACCAGTTTCTTACCTGATTTTCTCATAATATTTCTTTCCTCCCAAATAAAATACGTCTTTCACGCATGGATACCGATTCAGCTTATCATATCGTTAATTTAATGTCAATTAAATTTTAATTTTTTCTTTACTCTTACAGGTTTGTGGAGCGGGGAAGGGAGAAAATAAACTCCGAACCAACGCCTTCTGTACTGATTACATCAATATTTTCCCCGTGCGCCTGGATAATTTCCTTTACGATTGCCAGTCCCAGTCCGGTTCCTTTTTTGTCCTTTCCGCGGGACTGGTCGGATTTATAAAACCGCTCCCAGATTTTCTTGATACTCTCTTTGGGAATTCCTTCTCCTGTATCCTTCACAGAAATAAAAACCTTCTCATTTTTTGCATAAGCCTGAATATAAATAACAGAGTCTGCATGGCTGAATTTAATGGCATTGTCAATCAGGTTATAAAGCACCTGCTGAATTTTCCCCAGATCCCCGTAAACCATCTGAATAGCATCAGAAAAGGTCAGCTCAAACACAATATTTTTTGTGCCGCAGGTTCCCTCAAAAGAAGCCGCCGTATCCTTAATCACACGGTTGATGTCAAAATTGGTCCGGGAGAGATATCCCTTGCTGTCCAGGGAGTTGAGAGTCAGCATTCCCTGTGTCAGCTTGGTCAGCCGCTCTGTTTCTGAAATCACTCTGGTCAGGTATTTTTCGTACATTTCCGGAGGAATGGTTCCGTCAATAATCGCCTCCAGATAGCCCTTGATGGAAGTCAGAGGAGAACGGAAGTCATGAGAAACATTGGCAATAAAATTCCTCTGGTACTCCTCCATTTTATCCAGCTCACTGGACATATAATTCAGCGTTGCCGCCAGGTATCCCATCTCATCTCTGGAATTCAATTCAATGTGGTATTCCAGGTTTCCTGCCGCATATTCATTGGCCCCTTCCGTTATCTTTTTCAGGGGAATGGATACGGTTTTGCGGAATACCAGCAGAATAATCAGGGACAGCACAAAAATAAAGGCCGCGGAAATATAAACCACATCAAGACTTTTATTGCTGGCTTCCCGGATTTCAGAAACGGGCATATGAACCAGGACATACCCGTAGGTATTATAATTTCCCGTAATAGGAGCAGAAACTGTCATCACATCATAGGGAAACAGTCCGTAATAATTGCCGATCGAATATTGACGGTTTCCTTTTGCCGTCGGATCAAAACCGGGAATCTCTGTTCCCGCCCGGGCAGAACGGCTGCTGTCAGTCACTACATTTCCCTGTCTGTTGACAATCCAGATCTCCGCCCCGGCAAAATCTGCCACTGCCTGAAGCTGGAGATAGGCTGTATCCATGTTCTGCTTTTTTGTCTGTCCGTTGTTTTTCCCCTGATATACGCTGCTGTATGCCGAGGCAATCAGGTTTGCCTCATCATAAATTTTTTCGGAATAAGACTCCAGCTGATGGCCGTACATAATACTTGAAGAAAAAGTGGAAATCGTGACAAATCCCAGCAAACCAAAAGCCAGATAGCCCAAAACAAATTTAAAATAGAGAGGAAGCTTTATTTTCATAATCCCTTGTCCTCAGTGCTGTCTGAAGCTTCAGCAGGAGCGTCTGTCCATTCTACCGTATATTCTTCGCCCAGCTGTTCGCCCACATTTTTCACATAGCCTTCAATTACATTTTTTGCCCTTTCCTTTGCCTGAATCAGCAGGGCGCCGTTGCTTCTGGCTGTTTCCTCCATATTTTTCTGGGCCTCAGCCAGAGCTGCCGTCTCTTCTTCTTTCGTGATTTTTGTTAAAAATCCTGTATCCGTCAGCGGCTCTCTCATAGATGCCTCATCCAGATCTACATTCAGAATCTCCGCGTCAGGAATGGCAATCTTTACCACGCCCCGGCTGTCCGGTCTGGAAACCGATACGCGGTTTACATCAATTCCCAGCTCTACAACTCCGCTGTACTCTGTCCATATTTTTTTATATCCGGTGCCAAGCCATTTGAACAGTCCGCTGGCCTCCGTCTCCGCCTTTGCTACATTATGATAATAGCATTTCAGCGTTGCCAGCTCGCATACCGCGGCAATTCCGGAAAAGTCTGCTTCTTTTTTCTTTTCAGCGCATCCGGTCAGACTGCACACGCTTACAGACAAAGCCAGAAGCATTCCTGCTGCCCTATATCCTCTCATGCTTTTCTCCTCCATTCTTCTGTCATTTCTCTGCCTGCCATACAAGAGTGTAGCCTGCATTCTCGAGAACCGGTGAAAGAAGAGCCTCCATCACCATTTTCAGATTTTCCTCCGCTGTCTCATACAGCTTTTCCGACTCTCCTGCCTCCCGCACAGCGTCCTCCTTGCAGAGGATCAGCATATCCTTCAGGGGAACGTCCGGATTCTTCGGAATATAGCTGAGAGAATCCTCGTCCAGAGTTGCAATCTGAACTGTAATCTCCGGAAGCACCGGAGTCACCGTCTTTTCCTCCTCCTGAATTTCAAAGGTCACATCCTCCATCTGGATTCCAACCTTTACGCTTGCATTGTAGGCAATATAACAGTCCACCCGTTCCGGATGCTTTTCGTTATACTTTTCCGCAATTCCGTTATACACAAACTCCGCTGTCGAAAGCTGACTGATATCTATCGCCTTCTCCAGCTGCGCAGAGGTAATGACATCCTCTTTCTCTATTCTGCTTATTACTGCCGGAAGCACCAGACAGGCCGCCAGCACTGCCGCGCCTGCCGCCATAACCGGAAACCGTTTTTTCTCAGGTTCGTTTTTCTTCATTGTTTTCTCCTGCTGTTTTTACAGCTTTTGTTTCTTTATTCTTCCTTTTGCTGCGGGAAACTTCTTTTTCATTATATACAATTCCCTCTCTCGAAGCAATAGCAGAAAAACAGCGCTCCTTCCGGCAAAGGCCGGCACAATCCCCGGCTCTGCCTGAAAAAACGCTGTTTTTATTTCTGTTTTTATTTCTGTTTCTTTTTCCTTTTAGCTCCGGAAAGCCTCTACCAGTTCTCTTGCATTCTGGTAATTCTGCTTTTCCAGCTCTTCAATATACCATTCATCAATTCCTTCTACTGCATTCTTAAAGGAATCGATATCCATGTCCTCATAAGAAGTAATATCTACGCCATTTCTGCTTTCCCAGCGGCTCATAATCTCACTGTCACCGGAACGGTTGATTTCCCTCTGATACCGGGTAGCCAGCTGACCAATCTCGTCTACAGCCGCCTGCTGCTCCGGAGTCAGGCTCTCATACAGCTTCTCATTAATACAGAAGAAAAGGCAGTCATAGTTTGCATTCCACAGAGAACAGTAAGGCTGAACCTCCTGCACACTGGCTGCATCAATGGACGGAAGCGGATTTTCCTGTCCCTCTACCGTTTTCTGCTGAAGAGCCGTATAGGTTTCCGACCAGTTTAAATTGGTCGCATCTGCCCCCCATCTCCGGTAGCATTCCATCAGAAGGTTCGAACCTGCCACCCGGATTTTCAGGTTTTTCATATCCTCCACTGATTTTACTTCCCGCACGTTGTTCGTCAGCTGGCGGAATCCGTTTTCTGCAATTCCCATACAATGAAGGCCGTATTCCTTCAGAATCTCCTTCATCATTTCTCCTGCCTCGCCGTCCAGCTTTTCATCTGCATCTGCTGAGGAATCAAAGAGATAGGGCAGGGAAACCACATTAAACCGCGGGTCAAATGCAGAATAAATCAGGTTGGAATGCATGGAAATCTGAACCGGATCTCCGTCCATCAGAGCCTGAATTCCCTCGGACTGGTTTCCGTTGGTCAGCTGATCCGCAGCATATACATTCACATGAATCTTTCCGCCAGTGGCCTCTTCCATCATTTCGCCAAACTTTCTTCCGCCCTCGGCCCAGGTACTGGTTTCCGTGGGAGAGCATGCAAAGTTCCAGGTCTGCTCCTCCCATCCCAGATCGCTGTAATCCGGAACCTGATAATCTCCCGTCACCTGGTTTTTCTGTCCGTTGTCCGCCTGAGCCGTCACTGAGCCGGTGTAGGAGCTTCCTGACAGAAACTTCGGCAAAGCCACAGAAAGAGAAGGGATAAAGGTCACTGCAAGAAGCACAGCCACACTGGCTGCAATCTGAGGAACTACCGCTCTTGAAATCTCGGGAAGGGTGACCTCCATTCCCTTTTTCAGCTTCACTGAAATTGCGACAAACAGGTTTACGCCTACCGGAGGAGTTACCTGTCCGATTGCCAGATTCAGTGTCGCAACAACGCCAAAAGCAACAACATCATATCCCAGGGCTATGCACACAGGAAGCATAATGGGAATAAAGATGTACATGGCAGAGTTTGCATCAATAAAGCAGCCTGCAATCAGGAAAATCACATTGACAATCAGCAGGAAGGAAACCTGATTTTTTGCAATGGTTCCCAGAAGCTCTGATGCCGCCTGGGCAATTCCAAACTGGGTACATACAAATGAAAACAGGGATGCGCAGGCTACAATCAGCATAATTCCGCCTGTGGTTTTTGCCGAATCAATGGTCAGCTCCCAAAGATCAGAAAGCTTTACCTCCCGGTAAATGACCATACCTACAAACAGTCCGTAAACAACAGATACTGCAGCCGCTTCTGTAGGAGTAAAGATTCCTCCGTAAATTCCTCCCAGAATAATCACCGGCATCAGAAAGCCCCAGAATGCATCCTTAAATGCTTCCCACCGCTCCTTCATGCTGGTTTTCTCCTGAACCGGCTGAATGTTGTGCACCCTTGTCTCCCACATAACAACCAGAACCAGAGCAGCGCCCATAAGAATACCGGGGACGATTCCCGCGGAAAACATGTCTGCAATGGAAACGCCCGTAATAGAGGCATACACAACGAAAGCAATGCTGGGCGGAATCACAATGGCGATGGAGCTGGAGGTTGCCATCAGCGCTGTCGCAAAGGGAGCTGAAAAGCCGCCTTCTTCAATCATCGCAGGAATCAGAACTGCCCCCAGAGCTGCAACCGTAGCCGGGCCGGAACCGGAAATTGCTCCGAAAAAGCAGGCTACAATGACACATACAATGGCAATTCCTCCTCTGCGGTGTCCCACACAGGTATTTACAAACTTTACAAGACGTCTGGAAATTCCTGCCTTTGCCATAATATTACCGGAAAGTACAAAGAACGGAATCGCCAGCAGCAAAAATTTGCTGATGCCGGAATACATATTGGTTGCAACAATCGTCAGGGAGGTTCCTGAATACAAAATTGCGCAGATTGCGGAAAGTCCCAGGCAGATTCCAATGGGAATACCTACCAGCAGGAAAATAAAAAATGAGAGAAATAAGATTGCGCTGATCATGACTTGCTGTCCTCCTTCTCTCTGGCACAGGTGTCCAGATAAAATTCAATAAAGTGAAGAATCATACAGGCGGCTCCAATGGGAACGAAGGACCAGAAAATCCATTCCGGCCAGTTCAGCACATAAGTACGCTTTCCATTTTCCAGCTGGGCCAGAACCTTTTCCAGACCGTAGTAAAACAACACGCCTGTAAAAAAGACACTAAGCACAGTGTTTACCAGAAGGAAGCCACGTTTCATCCGGGCCGGAAGCCGGTCTGTTACCAGAGACAGATTCACCAGCTCTCCCTCCCTGCAGGCCAGCGCCGCCGCCAGCAGCGTAATCAGAACGAAGACAGCCACTACCAGCTCCTCCGTAAATGACCAGGACTGATGGATTACCTTTCTGGAAAATACATTTCCTACCGTCAGCACCAGGAGCAGCAGTGTAGACACGGCCAGAATCAGTTTTTCCACAAAGGCCAGTCCATTCATGACTTTTTTGAACATTTTCATACCACATCCTCCTCATTTTCTTTCTGCTGCAGAACATCTTTGAATCCGGCCTCTCTTCTGCCCGGATATTTTTATACATTACCGCGGCATTGCATTACCCAGACAGTGTATTATGGTAAAAAAGAAGCTCGCGAGCGAGCTTCTCCGCCTGCGGCGGGT
>UQFC01000118.1 GCA_900540335.1 uncultured Clostridium sp.
CAGAGATTTAAAAACCGTTCGGAGGCCGGGCCGGTCAGCCGGACTTTCAGATATCCGCCTGTATACCGCAAAATCCTTTCCTTCATCTGCCCACTCCCATTTTCACTGTCACAGGCTCATTCTCCTGTGATTACTCAAACTCCATTGACTGTATCTGTCCGGTAATTTTCATCTCTTCATGATTGTAATAGTCAATATGCAGCCGTTTCCCGTGAATTGACAGCCTGCACTGTCTGGCCTGAAGCCGGATGGTATTGTCATTATAAAGCAGGATTCCCCGGTAATTCTCAATAATCACGCTGCAGCGTCCCACAAAGGAGAGAAGTACCTCCCCAAAAACGGCATCCTTGGGAAGCTTCAGCTCTTCTGCAGCCGCCGCTTTGATTTGTTCCAGCAATCCCCATTCACCCTGCCGTCTTTCTCTTTATAATACTACGAAAAAATCCCCAGTCTTATGACTGGGGATCTGAAAACAATTAATTAAATTTGCGTTTTCTTGCAGCTTCGGACTTTTTCTTCCGTCTTACGCTGGGCTTTTCGTAATGCTCTCTCTTACGAATCTCCTGCTGAATACCAGCCTTTGCGCAGTTTCTTTTGAATCTGCGTAACGCGCTGTCCAGACTCTCGTTCTCTTTAACGATAACGTTTGACATAGCTCACACCTGACCTCCCTCCAGTTGTGTACTTGTGCATAATACAACTGTTTGGGTATTTTTTAGCACTGAAATGATTATAGCATAAAATTCCCATTCGTCAACACCTTTTTTCAAAATTATGCAGAAAACGCCTTACCGGAAGGCTTTTTTCAGGTTTTCCCCTCAAAAAACGCCGGTAAGGCATCTGTTTTATCCTTTTATCAGGCTGTTTTCTTATTCATGAATCTGCTGGGCTGCAGTCTCATAGGCCTTCTCCAGCGCGCTGTCTACGCCTGCCGGATTCTTTCCGCCTGCCTGAGCCATGCCGGGACGGCCGCCGCCGCCACCGCCTACACAGGCTGCAATCGCCTTGATCAGATTGCCTGCATGAGCGCCCTGCTTCTGTGCTGCGTCAGTAGCTGTTGCCATCAGATTCACCTTATCTCCCTGTACGGAAGCAAGGACAATCACACCTTCGCCCAGTTTTTCCTTTAACTGGTCGCCCAGGCTGCGCAGACCGTTCATATCTGCATCGCTGACTTTAGCAGCCAGAACCTTTACACCGTGAATTTCCTTCACCTGGTTCATAACATCTCCCAGAGATTCCTTGGCCAGCTTGCTCTTTAATTTGTCATTTTCTGCCTGAAGTGCCTTGATCTCAGCCATCATAGCCTCAATCTTAGACTTCAGATCTGCCGGTGTTGTCTTGGCTGCATGAGCTGCCTCATGAAGCTCTTCCTCTGTCTTATGGTAATAAGCCATCAGACCTTCTCCGGTCAGCGCCTCGATTCTGCGGACTCCTGCTGCAATTCCTGCCTCAGAAACAATCTTGAATGCGTGAATCGTACCAGTGTTGCCCACATGAGTACCGCCGCAAAGCTCTGTAGAGAAGTCGCCCATCTTAACCACACGAACCTTCTCGCCATATTTTTCGCCAAACAGCGCCATAGCGCCTGTCTTCTTCGCCTCATCCAGACTCATCTCCTGTGTCACAACATCCAGACCTGCCTGAATCTCCTGATTCACCAGCTCTTCCACCTTTTTCAGCTCCTCTGCAGTCATAGCAGAGAAATGGGTGAAGTCAAAGCGCAGTCTGTCAGGTGTTACTAAAGAACCTGCCTGCTCTACATGCTCGCCAAGAACCATTCTCAGCGCCTTCTGAAGCAGATGGGTCGCACTGTGGTTCTTTTCTGTGGAACGGCGTGCAGACTCGCTGACCTTCAGTGTAACTGTTTCACCTGCTGTGAGCATGCCGCTGGCCATATAACCCACATGACCAACCTTTCCGCCCTGAAGGTGAATGGTATCCTCTACTACAAAGCTGCCGCCCGCACCGGTAATCACACCGGTATCGCCGGTCTGTCCGCCCATGGTGCCGTAAAACGGTGTTTCCTTCACCAGAATGGTTCCGTGCTGTCCGTCTGTCAGCGCTTCCACAATCTCGCTTTCTGTTGTGAGAACGGTAATCTCTGAATCGTGAACCAGACGATCGTATCCGACAAAGGCTGTGGTAATCTCAGCCGGAATAGACTGGTATACCGTTACATCAGCGCCCATGTAGTTGGTTGTCTTTCTTGCTGCGCGGGCTTTCTCACGCTGCTCCTTCATTGCAGCCTGGAAGCCATCCTCGTCTACAGTCATATTCTTTTCTTCCAGAATCTCGATGGTCAAATCTAACGGGAAGCCATAGGTGTCGTAAAGCTTAAATGCATTGTCACCAGAGAGAACAGTCTCACCCTTTTTCTCCATCTCTGCTTCCATCTCTCCAAGAATTGCCAGACCCTGATCAATGGTCTTGTTAAACTTCTCTTCTTCTTCTGCCAGAACCTTCAGAATCATCGGTTTCTTTTCTTCCAGCTCCGGATAGCCGTCCTTGGACAGTTCAATTACAGTCTTGGACAGCTCTGCCATAAACCGGCCTTCGATTCCCAGCAGTCTTCCATGACGGGCAGCCCGGCGAAGCAGACGGCGAAGCACATAGCCGCGTCCTTCATTGGACGGCATGATTCCATCAGAAATCATAAAGGTACAGGACTTAATATGATCGGCAATAATACGCAGGGATACATCCTTCTTGTGATCTGCCTGATATTCTGTATGAGCCAGTGCACAGACTGCATCCAATAATGCCTTGTTGGTATCTACAGTGAACAGAGAGTCCACATCCTGAACCACAACAGCCAGACGCTCCAGACCCATACCTGTATCAATATTCTTCTGTACCAGCTCGGTATAATTTCCGTGACCGTCATTCTCAAACTGGGTAAATACGTTATTCCATACCTCAATATAACGGTCGCATTCACAGCCTACTGTACAGTCAGGCTTTCCGCAGCCGTATTTTTCTCCCCGATCGTAATAAATCTCAGAACAGGGGCCGCAGGGGCCTGCGCCGTGCTCCCAGAAGTTGTCTTCCTTTCCAAAGCGGAAAATCTTCTCTGCCGGAACACCAATCTCTTCATTCCAGATACGAAAAGCCTCATCGTCATCCAGATATACAGACGGATAGAGACGTTCCGGATCAAGTCCTACCACCTCCGTCAGAAATTCCCAGGACCAGTGGATGGCTTCCGTTTTGAAATAGTCACCAAATGAGAAGTTTCCCAGCATCTCAAAAAATGTGCCGTGGCGGGCTGTCTTTCCGATATTCTCAATATCACCGGTGCGGATGCACTTCTGGCAGGTTGTCACACGTTTGCGCGGCGGGATCTCCTGTCCGGTAAAATAGGGCTTTAACGGAGCCATACCGGAATTAATGAGCAGCAGGCTGTTGTCGTTGTGCGGCACCAGCGAAAAGCTCTTCATAGCCAGATGTCCCTTGCTTTCAAAGAATTCAAGAAACATCCTTCTCAATTCATTTACACCATACTTCTTCACGTCTTTTGTTCCTCCGTACTATTGTTCTTTCCGGCGCAGCTTCCTGTAAGGGACTGCGTCCTCAATTAATTCTTTTTCTCCGTGCGGGAGTCTCTGAACTTCTTGCCGCAGATAATTCCTGCATAGGCAATTGCTGCGAAAATAACTGCCTTAACCGTGTATCCGATAAAGCTTGCTGCGATAGCTGACATATAATTTCCCTCCTTACGTTCAAATAAACACACACTTTCATCCTTGTATCATACCATAGGCAAAGGCATTGTTCAAGACACAAAATTGAAAAGAGACGGATTTTACTCCGTCTCTGATAATAGATCATAATACTCTTCTGCCAGCTCATAAGCTCTGTCCCGCGTGATTTCTGCCAGGGAACGGGTATACTCCAGTTCCTGCATAGCGCTGCCGGAATTGCCGGAAAGGGCGTCTACCGCCATCGCCTCCCGGCTCCGGATCCACTCATTCTGATCCTTCATAAAGGCATCCCAGGTATCTGACGACATATGTCTGCGCAATCCGTTCAGAAGCTGATTCAGTTCATTTTCCCAAAGCTTTCTTTCACTCTCGGCCACTGCCTTGGCAGAATTGGCCGTAGTATCCTGCTTGGTGGAACGTTTTTTCTCAATCTGGCGATCCAGCTCCTCCAGCCGCTCCAGAATATCCTGGTTTCCCGGCTGTTTTGTTGCAGAAACCTGTGCAGAAGACGAAATTCTTCTGTTTTCGGACGCCGCCGCGTTCTTCTGGCTGTTTCCGGCAGACACGGTCGGCGTTCTGTCCGACTGGGCTGACTGCTGAATCTCTGCTGCCGGAGCCGGAACTGCCCCGTCTGCCAGAACAGAACTTCCGCTTTCTGAAAAAGCTCCTGTCTCTGTCTCAGCCACCGCCTGCTCCGGAGCCGCCTGTGCCATCACCGCAGCAGGGGCCTGTCCGTTTTCCGATGCCGCTTTCGGCAGGACTTCTGCAGAAGCCTCCGCTTCCTGTTCTGCCTCCTCAAGCTGCGCCATAGCGGCCTCGGGAATCCGCACAGTCCGTTCTGTCGGTTCCTCCTGCTCCAATTCTGCCGAAAAGGCAGCAATCTCCGGAGCCGCAGTCTCCATAACGGTTTCCGCTGTTTTTGTCCTTGGCGGCTCTGATGTATACTGTCTGACTAATCTGGTTGAGCTGATGCCTACTGCCAGAATCAATCCTATTGCTATCCAGATTCCTTTTGGTTTCATATTCTCTGCCCCGCTCTGTCTGTTTTTCTGTCTATATTACAATAACATAAACAGAATGGAAAGAAAATACAAAACCAAAAGAAGTAAACATTTGTAAGATTTTCTTTAAGAATGCCGGTCTTAACCTGTAAGACCTTCATCCACCAGAAGATCCACACCGTCTGCTGCTGAAGTGGCAAGCAGATCACACCGCTCATTCTGCGGATGTCCGGCATGACCTTTTACCCAGATAAACTGTACCTGATGCGGCTTTTTGGCTTTCAGCAGCCGTTCCCACAGGTCAATATTTTTTACAGGGCCGCTTTTTCCCCGCATCCAGTTTTTTGCAACCCAGTTGTCAATCCAATGCTGATTGAAAGCATCTGTCAGATATTTCGAGTCCGAATAAAGCTCCACCTGGCAGGGACGGTTAAGCGCCTCCAGGGCCACAATGGCCGCCATCAGCTCCATCCTGTTATTGGTGGTTCTCCGGTATCCGGCTGACAGAACCTTTTCATGCAGCTCTCCCTTGCTGTCGAGAAACTGGAGCACCGCCCCGTATCCTCCTGGTCCGTCCGGGTTTCCCCGGGCAGAACCGTCTGTGTAAATCTGTACCTTTGACATCCGTTTTTCTCTCCTATCTATCCCATTTATCACACAGGGCATTAATCTGATCGGCAAATCTTGCCAGATCCTTATTTGCGCCTCCTTCATTGTGAAGGATTACTGCCATCAGGCGCTCACCGGCTGCCACAAGACGGGCAAAGACGCCGCTGGCCTTCCTGGCTGCCGCCGACTTGGAAACAATGGGAATTCCCACGGTTTCTTTGATCCAGACACCCTCGGCCAAATCATACTCTGCTCCGGAAAATGGAGCCTTTGCCAGGGACCCCGTCTTTTGTGCAACCAGCTCTGCGAAACGATCGCAGACATCATCGCTTCCGTGGACAATAAAATACTGCTGTGGTTTTTTCTGGAAACCGCAGGCCCATTCAATCAGTCCGTCCCGGTCTGCATGTCCGCTGATATCGTGCAGCACCTCAATATGCGCTTCCACTTCAATGGTTTCGCCAAAGAGGCGAACCGTCTTGTTTCCGTCAATCAGGCTGCGTCCGATGGTTCCCTCTGCCTGATAACCGGCAAACACTACCGTACATTCTTTTCTCCACAGGTTATGCTTTAAGTGGTGGCGGATACGTCCGGCATCACACATTCCCGATGCAGAAATAATAACCTTTGGGGCTGTATCAAAGTTAATGTTTACAGATTCGTCGCTGGTAACAGAAAGCTTCAACCCCGGAAACGAAATGGGGTTAATTCCCTGTCTTACCAGATCTCTTGTTTCATCATCATAACATTCCAGCTGATTTTCTTTAAATACATGCGTTGCCTCCACAGCCAGAGGACTGTCCACATATACCTCAAACCAGTCATGACCGTGAATCAGCCGCTCGCTTTTTATATGACGGAAATAATACAGAAGCTCCTGGGTTCGTCCAACAGCAAAGGCCGGGATTACCACATTGCCGCCCCGGTCCAGAGTTTCCTGAACAATCCGCACCAGTTCTCCAATGTGATCCTTGCCCTTTTGATGAAGACGATCGCCATAGGTGGATTCCATCACTGCATAATCTGCTTCCTCCGTATAAGAGGGATCGCGGATCAGCGGCTTGTTTTTATTGCCAATGTCTCCGGAGAACACAATCTTCTTCTCCACATCGCCTTCTTTCATCCAGATCTCAATGGATGCCGAGCCCAGAAGATGTCCGATATCTGTAAACCGCACAGTAATCTGATCATCCAGTTTTACGATTTCCCCGTATTTATAAGGTTCAAAAAGTTCCAGAACCCCAAGGGCATCGTTCATCTCATAAAGAGGCGGCACCTCCGGACGTCCTGCCCGGCGGGCTTTTCTGTTTTTCCACTCAGCCTCTGTTTCCTGAATGTGAGCGCTGTCCTTCAGCATAATATTACAGAGATCGCAGGTGGCCTCTGTTGCAATAATCCGTCCGCGAAATCCTCTTGCGTAAATGTAAGGAAGCATTCCCACATGGTCAATATGGGAATGAGTCAGAAGCACCAGCTGAATCTCAGAATAGGGAACCGGAGGTTCCAGATTTTCGTACAAATTAACTCCCTGCTCCATACCACAGTCTACAAGCAGCTTTGTCGGTCCCACTTCAAGGAAATGGCAGCTGCCGGTTACTTCATGGGCTGCTCCGCAAAATACAAGTCTCATACTAGGTCCTCCTTTTTGTAGTTTTCTTCCAGCTTTCTCACTCCCGCGATATTCCCCCACAATATCTCCCGCAGTGCTCACCTCCATTCCGCTTCGCTCCATGTCGGTGACGGGCTCTCGCCTCTTCCGCAGTGCTCACCTCCATTCCGCTTCGCTCCATGTCGGTGACGGGCTCTCGCCCTATCGCCCTGTCTCC
>UQFC01000119.1 GCA_900540335.1 uncultured Clostridium sp.
AAGGTTGAAAAACCTTGAATTTTCAATAAAAAACACTTGATTATATGAGGAGGAAATGGGATGGAAATAAAGGTGAGAATTGCAGAAGAAAAAAACGTGGAACGTGTGTCTTTTTTATATGAGAGACTTCATGATTATCTGGAGACTCATGAAAATCATCCCAGATGAAGCGAGGCATTTATCCGACTAAGGCGAATGCTGAAGAAGGGTTTGAGAAAGGCTGGCTATATGTGGCGGAAGTCGATGGAAAAATGGCAGGGAGTGTGATTTATCTTCATGAGCAGGGCGAGGTTTACAATCAGGTGAAGTGGCCTAAAGAAATACAGAGTAATAATGTCTATGTGATTCATGTGTTGGCAGTTCATCCGGACTATTTCAGAATGGGAGTAGGAACCGCGCTTCTTGACTATGCGTGCAGTATGGGAAGAGAAAATGGAGTAGGTGCAGTACGGCTTGATGTATATGAAAAAAATTTTTCAGCAATCCGTTTATATGAAAGATGTGGATTTGCATATCGTGGAACCATTGATTTGGGGTTGGAGGAACTGTATGGCTTGAAGTGGTATCATGTTTATGAAAAATTGTTAATATAGAACGTTTAATTTATCAAAGAGCCATAAGAAACCGGGGAGGTTTCTTATGGTGGGTAATCAAAAAGAAGATGGATTCTATTTGCTGATGCAGCTAATCCTTTATTTGTTGCTTGATGTCACACAATCAAAACCATAATTTTCTGCTGCTTCAGATATGCAGGGGTTGATTTAGAATTTTGTAAAAAACACCAAAATTGCTTAAATATGCAAAATGGTGGTCTTGGATTTTGCAAAAAATGCTAAAATCGCTTGAATATGCAAAATATGGGTCCTGGATTTTGCAAAAAATGCTAAAATCGTTTAAACATGCAAAATCGGTGCCTTGGATTTTGCAAAAAACTCTAAAATCAGTTGAACATGCAAAATCAATACCGCAGCGTGTATTAAAATCTACCCTATAAGATGGACACGCCAAATACATATTGATACCCAAAGCACTGGCGACTCCTCTTTAAGATACAGGTGGGAAGGTCTCATCCCATGATTCGATTCAGCACCTTTCTCATGGAAAGACCGGTAAAAACAGCCAGAACAGTCAGAACGATGTCCTTGGGAATAAATGCCACAGCTGCATAGGCAAAGACTGCGGAAACAGACATGGAGCCGCCGGAAAGTGCTGCCCACTGAAGTCCGCCGATGGTCTCAACAAGAAGCAGTCCTGCCAGGGAGGAAAGGAGAATCAAAGCAGTATCCTTTTTCTGGTTTCCGGTGTTGGGATGGATTCCGCAGAGAGCAGCCATCAGGGGATAGGACCAGAGATAACCGCCTGTCAGGCTGACCAGACGGGAAACGCCTCCGCCGAAATTGGCAAATACAGGAAGCCCCACAGCGCCGATCAGCAGGTAAATTACTGCGGAAAGACAGCCAAGACGCCAGCCCAGGGTTACTCCGATCAGGGCAATGCCAAATACCTGAATAGTAATAGGAACGCCGTTGGGCATGGGGATGGAAAGCTGGGAGATAACAGCCATGAGCGCTGCAAACATTCCTCCTAAAACAAGTTCTCTTGTAGTAAAGCGAAGATGAGAGGTCTGTGAAGAAACAGGTTCTCTGGATAAGGTCTGATTCATGATAGGTAGTGTCCTTTCTTTCGGTATGAATATCAATCTGCCTGCAGAATGTGCAGCGCCGGCAGCTGCTGCAGGAAGATACTGGTCCATTGGTTAAAGGTATAACACAACGGGGGCGAATTGTCAACTAAAAATAAAATTATTAGTTAACAATTCGCCCCTGCCGGAACATGAATTTTATTTGTTTTGTATATTCATTCAAAACGGGGCTGCAAAAAGCGCCCCTTATAGAAAATCGCCCGGACCGTAAGGTCTGAGCGATTTTCTGGTATCACGAGATACTTCCTGTAATTTCACCATTCCCGGGTGTTTTTCAGCCTCAGCAGTTTATCCTATTTATCACGAATCTGGCTGTGAAGGTTCTGAATGGAATTTACCTCACCCTGTCCGTGAGCCTTCACATAGCTGATGCCGCTTGCAGTAGCCTTGGCAGCAGCGATGGTGGTCATGTAGGGAACCTTTGCCTTAATAGCGGCTTTTCTCAGATAGCTGTCGTCATGGACGCTGTCCTTGCCAATCGGAGAGTTGATAATCAGCTGAATCTCTCCGTTTGTAATCATATCCAGAATATTGGGACGTCCTTCGTGAAGCTTCTTTACCTTTTTAGCCGGGATTCCGGCAGCAGCAATGAGATCATAGGTATTCTGTGTTGCCACAATGTCAAAACCGTCCTCATAGAAGCTTCTTGCCACATCTACAACCTCTGCCTTATCCTTGCGGTTTACAGAGATCAGAACCGTTCCCTCCAGAGGAAGTCTGGACTGGGTGGCCTCCTGAGCCTTGAAGAAGGCTTCTCCGTAAGAAGGAGACAGGCCTAAAACCTCACCGGTGGAACGCATTTCCGGTCCCAGAATCGGGTCAACCTCCTGGAACATGTTGAACGGGAATACAGCCTCTTTTACTCCGTAGTAAGGAATATCCTGTTCTTTTAAGGTGGAGACAGGAGAGGGACGTCCGGTCAGCTCAGAGGTAATGATGTCTGTAGCCAGCGGTACCATGCGGATGTTGCAGACCTTGGATACCAGCGGAACAGTACGGGATGCGCGGGGATTTGCCTCCAGCACATAAACCTTTCCATTTTCAATGGCGTACTGCATGTTCATCAGGCCCTTTACATGCATTTCCTCTGCAATTTTTCTGGTATATTCCTTGATGGTTTCCAGATTTTCCTTTGAAATCTGAACAGAAGGAATAATGCAGGCGGAGTCACCGGAGTGAACGCCGGCCAGCTCAATATGCTCCATAACAGCAGGAACAAATGCATGAGTACCGTCACTGATTGCATCTGCCTCACACTCGGTTGCATGATTTAAGAAACGGTCAATCAGAATCGGGCGATCCGGAGTGACACCTACGGCAGCCTTCATGTAGTTGATCATGCTGGCATCATCATATACGACTTCCATGCCGCGTCCGCCAAGAACATAGGAAGGACGAACCATAACAGGGTAGCCGATGTTGGAAGCGATTTCCAGGGCCTCTTCTACTGTGGTAGCCATACCGGATTCCGGCATGGGGATTTCCAGCTTCTCCATCATGGCGCGGAACAGATCGCGGTCCTCTGCCAGATCGATTACGGAAGGAGCAGTACCCAGAATACGAACTCCGTTTTTCTCCAGGTCAGCAGCCAGATTCAGAGGAGTCTGTCCACCGAACTGAGCGATAACACCAACCGGCTTCTCTTTTTTGTAGATGCTTAATACATCCTCCAGAGTCAGGGGCTCGAAATACAGCTTGTCAGAGGTATCGTAGTCTGTGGAAACCGTCTCCGGATTGCAGTTTACGATAATGGTCTCAAAGCCCAGCTTTTTCAGGGCCAGAGAAGCGTGAACGCAGCAGTAGTCAAACTCAATACCCTGTCCGATTCTGTTGGGGCCTCCGCCCAGAATCATAACCTTCGGCTTTTCCGTGCGGACAGGATTCTTATCCGGTGCGTTGTAGGTGGAATAGTAGTAGGCATTGTCCTCGGTTCCGCTGACATGAATGCCCTCCCATGCTTCCTCTACGCCCAGCTCAATCCGGCGATTGCGGATGGAATCCTCGGAAACTGCAAGCAGCTGGCTTAAATATTTGTCGGAGAAGCCGTCTTTTTTGGCAGCAGTCAGCATCTCGTCTGAGGGCAGGCTTCCCTTGCAGGCAAGAAGGGCTTCTTCTTCCTCTACCAGCTCCTTCATCTGCTCAATAAACCATGCTTTTACTTTGGTAATCTCATGGATCTCGCTGACAGAAGCGCCCTTGCGCAGTGCCTCGTACATAATGAAATGACGCTCACTGGAAGGAGTAATCAGCATCTTCAGAAGCTCTTCTTTTGACTTTGTATCAAAATCTTTTGCATGGCCCAGGCCGTAGCGTCCTGTTTCAAGGCTGCGGATGGCCTTCTGGAAAGCCTCTTTATAATTTTTACCAATACTCATTACCTCACCTACGGCGCGCATCTGGGTGCCCAGGTGATCCTCAACGCCTTTGAATTTTTCAAAGGCCCAGCGGGCAAACTTGATTACAACGTAATCGCCGCCGGGAACGTATTTGTCCAGAGTTCCGTACTTTCCGCAGGGGATGTCCTTTAAGGTCAGTCCCGTAGCCAGCATAGCGGATACCAGGGCAATGGGGAATCCGGTAGCCTTGGATGCCAGGGCGGAGGATCGGGAGGTACGCGGGTTGATTTCGATTACAATAATCCGATCGGAAACCGGATCGTGGGCAAACTGTACGTTGGTTCCGCCGATAACCTGTACGGAGTCAACAATTTTATAAGCCTGTTCCTGCAGACGCTTCTGACATTCCTCAGAAATGGTCAGCATGGGAGCAGAGCAGAAGGAGTCACCGGTATGGACGCCCAGGGGATCGATATTTTCGATGAAGCAGACAGTGATCATATTGCCCTCGCAGTCGCGGACAATTTCCAGCTCCAGCTCTTCCCATCCCAGAATGGATTCTTCTACCAGAACCTGGCCTACCAGGCTGGCCTGAAGACCTCTGGCGCATACGGTTTTCAGCTCCTCTTTGTTGTAAACCAGACCGCCGCCGGCGCCGCCCATGGTGTATGCAGGGCGAAGTACAACCGGGTATCCCAGCTTGTCTGCAATATCCAGGGCTTCTTCGACAGAGTAGGCCACTTCACTGCGGGCCATTTCAATGCCCAGGTCGTTCATGGCTTTTTTAAATTCTACGCGGTCTTCACCCCGTTCAATGGCGTCTACCTGAACGCCGATTACTTTTACATTATATTTGTCCAGAATTCCAGCTTTGTTTAATTCTGAACACAGATTCAGGCCGGACTGGCCACCCAGATTGGGAAGCAGTGCATCAGGACGCTCTTTCGCAATAATCTGTTCCAGACGCTCTACGTTCAGGGGCTCAATATAAGTAACATCTGCTGTTTCCGGATCGGTCATGATGGTAGCCGGGTTGGAATTAACCAGCACAATTTCATAACCGAGATTTTTCAGGGCCTTGCAGGCCTGAGTTCCAGAATAGTCAAACTCACAGGCCTGGCCGATGATGATAGGGCCGGACCCGATAATAAGTACCTTATGAATATCCGTTCTCTGTGGCATAAGTGGTATCCTCCTTTTTTCTGATATAATATTATATAGGAAAACAAAAAAAGCGCAACAAGAACAATTTTCAGAAAAACTAAAAAAAATTTTGTATATCATGGGGACAAATTCTTATGATATAATTATACAGAATAAACTAAAAAACTAAAAAATTCAAAAAATAAAGAAAACTCTGGAGGGTTATCGGTAAAAATATAGAAAAATATGGAAGAAAAGGGAGGATATATGGAATATCAGCTTATACGATCCGGGAGGAAAACAGTTGCAATTCAGGTAGAGCCGGACGGAAGCGTAATTGTCCGGGCGCCAAAACGATGCAGTCTCAGAAAAATAGAGGATTTTGTACGGGAAAAAGAACATTGGATCCGGACAAAGCAGGAGGAGATTGCTGCCGGTCGAAGGGAATTTTCTGCAAAAAAACTGACAGAGGAAGAACGTCAGAGCCTTCGTCAGAGGGCCGGCTTCCTGTTGGGAGAACGGACAGTCCTGTATGCGGAGCGAATGCAGGTTTCTTATGGAAGGATTACCATAAGGGATCAGAAAACAAGATGGGGCAGCTGCAGCGCTGCAGGAAATCTGAATTTTAACTGGAGACTGGTGATGGCTCCGGGGGAGGTTCTGGATTATGTGGTAATTCATGAGCTGGCTCACAGGAGAGAAATGAATCATTCCGCTGCATTCTGGAACATTGTGGAGTCGGAGATGCCGGATTACAGAAGGCACAGGGAATGGCTTAAAAAAAACGGCGGTTTTTTAATGGAAATATAGGAAGAAAACCGGAAAAATGACAGTTGTTTCCACGTTTTTTCTGTGATAAACTTTTTGAAGTTTTGCCATAGGAAATGATGCCCTGTAACGGGAAAAACGCTTCGCAGGGATCGCCATGGGCGGAAGGGAAATAAAGAATGGAGGAAACAGGCTTTTATGACAAATGATATGACAAAGGGAAATCCGGTGCGGCTGATACTGGCATTTATGATACCCACCTATCTTGGAAATATTTTTCAGCAGTTTTACAATCTGGTGGATTCCATTGTGGCTGGCCGCTACATCGGCGTAAATGCCCTGGCTGCGATTGGAGGTACGGCTTCTCTCATTTTTCTGGTTATCGGCTGGCTTAACGGCATTACCAGCGGCTTTGCCATTTTAGTTGCCCAGAGCTTCGGAGCAAAGGATTACAGACAGATGCGCCATTATATTGCCATGTCAATTCTTTTGTGTCTCGGTTTTGTTGTGGTGATGACAGGGGGACTTCTGGTGCTTAATGTGCCGATTCTGAGACTGATCAATACACCGGCGGAGATTATTGGAGACACAGCGGCCTATATGCGGATTATTTATGCAGGCCTGTTTGTGACAGGAGCCTACAATGCTTTTGCAGCAGTACTGCGGGCATTGGGGGACAGCCGTTCTCCTTTGTATTTCCTGATTATTTCCGCTCTGATTAATGTGGTGCTGGATATTTTCTTTATTGTACGTCTGCACATGGGAGTGGACGGCTGCGCCTGGGCTACCGTCATTTCTCAGGGAATTTCAGCCCTTCTCTGTCTGGTTTATATTATACGAAAGTTCGAGCTTTTGAAATTAACGAAAGAAGATTTCCGCAGAGATTTTCCTGTGATGGGAAGGCTTCTGGCGATTGGAGTTCCCATGGGGCTGCAGTTTTCCATTACGGCGATTGGAACCATCATTGTCCAGGGGGCGATTAACGTTTTCGGAGCCGTATATATTGCAGGCTTTTCAGCGGCAGGAAAGATTCAGAACCTGGTTTCCTCTGTTTTTGTATCCTTTGGAGCAACCATTGCTACTTATGTAGGGCAGAACCGGGGCGCAGGAAATATGGATCGGATTCGGCAGGGGGTTCGCT
>UQFC01000120.1 GCA_900540335.1 uncultured Clostridium sp.
CAAGTACGTCGGTCAAGCGGTTTACGGTTTCCATGTCGCCGCCTGTCGTTACCCATACCATTTCTGCGAATGGCTGCGTGATTGCTCCGGTTACAAGGTTTACCTTATCCTTGCTGATTTCGCCGGACGGGAGTATAATACCCTTGTCTAAAAGTACGTTTTTCATGTCGTCCTCCTATAATTTGTGGTGCCAAAATGGTGCCCGGTCTTACAAAATCATCTTATACGGAGATATGGCAAGATAAATGACGATATGCATAAAACCTTGATTTTAAGCCATTTTTGCAAGGTTTTATAAACACTTGCGCGGGCTTATAAGAAGATTTCCGTCTATCAAATCAATAAAAAATCAAAAAAATTCCATAATCCTGATTGCGCCAGTGTGACTACGATTGAAAAAAGCAATAAAGAGAGCTATAAGGGGACAAGGGAGGAACTGATTAAATCCGGATATGAACCTTGTGGTCGGTGTAAGCCCTGAAAAATATGAGTGAGAATACATGAAACAAAAAATGCCGCAGGCTATGACCTGGGGCATTTTTTGTTTGGAGAACTTCATCTATGCAGTCTGTTTTTTTGACCAGAATTCTCTGGATGCTTTTCTTACCTGAGGCCATAAAACAATCAGGGCCAGCAGGTTGGGAAGGGTAAGCAGTCCCAGGGCAATATCCTGAATCGTCCAGACCAGATCAATCGCTGCAAGAGATCCGAAGATACAGAATACGGGAAAGATATATTTGAATTTTTCTGCAGCGCGGCGGCCCAGGAGGTAGTTCAGGCCTACAAAGCCGAAATACCACTGGCTCATAAGCGTTGTGATGCAGAAAAGAAGCAGGCTGAAGGCAACCAGGTATTTCAGGGGCTTCCACACAGAGGAGAAAGCGTAGATCATCAGGACATTTCCCGGAACTCCGGAGTCCAGGACGCCGGTAACGCCGAGAACCAGGCCGGAAATAGTACAGATGACAAAGGTATCCAGAAATACTTCGGTAACGCCGGTGATGCCCTGTTCAGCCGGGTGGCTGACAGAGGCAGAGGAGTGGATAACCGGGGCAGAGCCTTCTCCGGCTTCGTTGGAGTAGAGTCCGCGGGCAACGCCCTTCTGCATGGCAATTATCATGCTTCCCATTGCTCCTCCGGCCATGGGGCGGAGTCCGAAGGCACCGGTGAAAATGTCAGCGATTACGCCGGGTACCTTTGTGATATTCAGGAGGATAATAATCAGACCTCCGGCCACATAAATAAATGCCATCAGGGGAACCAGCTTCTGGGTGACATGGGCAAGGCGTTTCAGTCCGCCCAGAGTGACCACGAAAATCAGGATAACCAGAAAAATTCCGGTGGCCAGAGCCGGTACTCCAAAGTTGTCGCTCATAACGCCGCTGATGGTGTTGGACTGAATCAGGTTGCCTCCGATAATCTGAATCACCATGAAAAAGGCACAGAGAGAAGCCAGAGCCGGGGCATGAAGTCCCTTTTTAATATAATACATGGGACCGCCGACGTAGGCTCCTGTTTCGTCCTTTTCCCGATAAAGCATACCAAGAATGATTTCTCCGTATTTGGTAGCCATCCCCACAAAGGCGGCTGTCCACATCCAGAAGATGGCGCCAAGACCGCCGGTCAGAACAGCTGTGGAGACTCCGACAATATTGCCGCTTCCCACGCAGGAGGCAACGGCGGTGCAGAGCGCCTGGAAGGAAGAAATGGAACCGGATTCTGCAGAATCATTTTGCCTTTTCTTCAGCGGATCCAGAAGGGTTTTCCGTATAATGTATGGGAAATGGCGCACCTGCACAAAGCCGGTGACGACAGTATACAGGCCGCCGATTCCCAACAGAACGAACAGGAGCCAGTTGCCCCAGAGCCAGTTGTCAAGGTCGGTCAGGATTTGTGTCAGGTGCTGCATATGATTCCCTCCTTATTTTGAGCAGTCTGCCGGTGTTACCGGGTTTCCTGATATTCGCTGCAGAGTTTTCTGGTAAAGGCGGCGCTTGTTTCTACGCCTTCCATCTGAAGCTTCAGGCACTGTTCCAGAAGCTCCTCTGAAATTTCCTGGGGATAATAATAATCTCCGGGCTTTATCAGATTTGGATCAAATAACGGTTCTTTTACCTGGAAGCTTCCCTCGCCGACGCTGAAAATGCCGCCGGTTCCCGGTGTGCGCTTAAACTGGGCGCAGTAGGGATAGCACATTTCCAGATTCAGTCTGGAAATTGTGGAATTGTCCAGAACAATCTGCAGCAGTTTTTTCAGATCCAGATTGCCGGTTCCTGCAGGAACGCCGCAGACCACATATCCATACTGATCCTCCGGACAGGGGATGATAATATGATCCTTAAAATGAGTTGTGATGGTGTAGGGAGCCATTTCCCGGGCGGCCTGTTCCGGCTCCTCCCATGCCATCATGGAGTTTCCGAAATCATAGTGAAGTCCAATCCAGGGAGAGTTCAGCTTTTTCATAACATCAGTCAGCTCCCGGGAAATTTCGTATTCATGATTTTCCAGGGCAATCCGAATCCGGCGTTTTTTCAGCTCCGGAATAATCTTTTCCAGTTCCATGGCCGCATTGTCAAATACCACCGGGTCAAAATCTCCACGAACCTTTGCCTGATCGTATTTTCCCTCGCCTCCTGTGGCCCGGCTGGCAGCAGGATTCAGGGTAATGGGAATATAGGTGCGGATAATGTCAGCGCCCAGGGCCTCAGCGGCATCCAGAACCCTGCACAGGTGTTCAAAGCCAATGCCTTTGGTGGCCAGTTCTGCATACATATTGTATTTTTCCAGAAGCTGGCGGACTTTTTTCAGGTGTTCCGGATCGTTGCTTTCCAGTGTGCCCCATTCCGGATCCAGATTATAGTCCTTTAAAATATTGATCATTACGCCGTCAAAGCCCAGCTGATGTGCTTTTTCGATAAAGCCGAAAATATCCATGCGTTTATTCTGAAACCAGAGATGCAGGCTTTCTGTATCGAGTCCGATTTTTAACATTTGAAAATCCTCCTTTTTAATCAGGCGTTTGCCTGGTGCTTTTTAATCCGGTGAATCAGGAAGGTAGATACGAACAGACCAACAATAGCCCATCCAATCATTACGGTAAATACAATGCGGAAGCCTTTCATGCCCGGATAGCGATCCAGGAAGCTGCCGTACATAACATAGGCAAATGCGTTGGGAAGATAGATAATCAGGGATGCCAGACTCATGGCAGCGCCTGTGATTTCTGCAGGAACCTTTACCTCATCCATGGGAGCAAAGAATACAGCGCGCATTGTGAAAACAATTGCACCAAAGCCCAGGGTACAGGCAGCGCCAATCATCCAGTTGCCGCCCTGTCCCAGCATTTCGTGAGGAACCATCAGAAAAGCAGTCATGGCTGCGGCACATACGAGGAAGCCCATGCGGATATGTTTGGCGGAGGATTTGTGAACCTTATCAGACATAAAGCCGCCAATGGGGCCGCCGACCATTTTCAGTCCGTACTGGTTGATGATACCATACATACCTACTGCAGTAGCCGGAAGCATATAAATCTGGTTCAGGAAAGGAATAAAATAAGTCAGTCCACAGTAAATACAGTATACTACAAAACCATTGAGTGCGACAGCCCAGATATCAATGCTTTTTAAGGCCTGCATCATACCGCCGAAGGCTGCCTGCGCCTTGTTGATTTCCTGACCGTTTTCGTCGATCCGCTTTTCATCATTGGGAACAAAAATCAGGCAGAGGACTCCGGCAGCAGCGGTGACAGCGGACAGGAATAAGAGGCCTCCTCTTAAAGCGGCA
Source organism: uncultured Clostridium sp. (assembly GCA_900540335.1). GTDB lineage: Bacteria > Bacillota > Clostridia > Lachnospirales > Lachnospiraceae > Brotaphodocola. Next base: position 3,787 of record UQFC01000120.1, read on the forward strand.
GAGCCTTCTCCCATGGCTTTGAAAATAGCCAGTGCGCTGGATGCTACGATAACATCAACGATACCACGTCCCATTTCCAGAAATCCGAACATACGTCCCTGGGTTTTTTCATCACCCAGAAGGCGAATTGCTTTTAACAGAACAGGCCAGTAGGTTACTTCACCTAAAATAGCCATAACTCCAAATGCAGCCAGGAAGCCCCAGTAGCCGGGGAAGGTGGAAAGATAGACACCGACAGCGCCCAGGCCGATGAGGGAGCCGCCTATCATATATTTTTTGCTGAACATGTCACAGATATAAATGCCGGCAATCAGACCGATGGTCTGAACAATTCCGTAGGCGCTTAAAGCACCGCCGATCTGGGTGTTGGTCAGTCCCATAAACTGCTGCATAGGTACATAAAACATGTCTTTCATAGAGGACAGCTTAAAGGCAATTCCTCCGGACAGGGTCAGAATGCAGAAAACGAACCACCGGTTCGGAACTGCTTTCACAGCCTTGGCTTTTAATTCATTACTCATAATTCCCGTTCTCCTTTCAGAGCTGCCGGATGAATATTCGGCAGCGGTGTTGTTTGTATGGTTTGAGTATATCTGGTTTTTCTTGGGAAATCAATAGCAAACACAACAAAACACAGAAATTCAACGAATTATCCAAAATAAAAATTGGAATTTTGTGGATTTTGATGGTGAAAATCTGTGAAAAGTTTTGTTATAATGGGTTTGGAGAAGATTTTCCTGTACGAATCTGGGTTTATGCGGTATAATAGACGGAAGAAAGAAGAAAACCGCAGAGAAAACGGAAACGCAGAAAATAAAAAGTCGGAAAGCGGAAGAAAAAATCAGGAAATGCCTCAGAAAATGCCGGAAAGACAGCAGGGAAAGACGGAAAAGAAAGAGGTAAAAGAAAGGCAACAAAGAAAGGCGGCAAAGAAAGACAGCAAAGAAAGACGCAAAAGAAAGACGCAAAAGAAATACAGAAAAAGAAAGATGCAAAAGAAAGACGCAAAAGAAACACAGAAAAAGAAAGATGCAAAAGAACATGGCGCAGAAGAAATACAAAGAGCGCGGTGAGAAATAACAATAAAGAAAGCAAAGATAAAACAGTGAATGGAGGGAACAATATGCTGGCACAGCAGAGACACAAACGGATTTTAGAATTACTTCAGGAAAACGGCACAGTTCACACCTCGGATCTGGTACGGGAAATGAATGTTTCCTCAGAAACAGTTCGTAAGGATCTGGATGCACTGGAACAGTCCGGGCAGCTGGTGAGGGTTCATGGAGGAGCAGTGCCTGCGGCAGAAAAAAGTGAAACAGCTCCGTCCGGCGGCTATATTTCCCTGCAGACCCGCAATACACAGCATATGGAGGAGAAGGCAGCGATTGCCTCCTACGCGGCAGGACTGGTTAAGGAGCATCAGGTGGTAGCTCTGGATTATGGAAGTACCAGTCTGGTGATGGCAAAGGAGCTGGCCCGCCGGTTCCAGTCTCTGACTGTCATTACCAATTCGGTCCAGAATGCCCTGGCTCTGGTTGATTGTCCGGGCTTTACGATTATTCTGGTGGGAGGAATTCTGAATAAAGAAGAGCTTTCTCTGGGAAATGATTTTTCCCCGCTTTTAGAGAATCTTCATATCGATGTTTTATTTATGTCTGTGACAGGGGTACATCCGGCGATTGGATTGACAGACCAAAGCTTCAGCGAAGCGCGTGTCCAGAATCAGATGCGTCAGATGGCCAGCCGGACAGTGGTGCTGGCAGACTCCAGCAAGTTCGGCCGGGCCAGTCTGGTGAAAATCTGCGCACTGCAGGAGGTAAGCGGAATCGTTACAGACAGCGGTGTGGATCTGGATCTGCGGGAGGTAATCAGGGGAACCGGTGTAGAGCTGATGGTGGTGTCGTAATGACAAAATGACAACCGGATAGAATAAATAGTTAGCCATATTTGTCCTGAAAAAGGCGATGTTGCATAGATGATGATACAAAGGAGAGTCTCCGCTGTTTTATAATAGAACAGCGGAGTTTTTTAGATATGAGTTTATTTAAGTTCAAAATTTATTTGTTTTCAAAAGCGAATTGAAAGGAATGGTAATGTTTAAAGAATAGTAAGCTCTTTGGTAAGAGTATTTAGGCTTCGTATACCATTTTCTTCTAAAACTAGCAGATCTTCAATTCGTATACCAAATTCCCCTGGAATGTAAATGCCGGGTTCACAGGAAAAAACATTACCAATTTCTAATGGAAGGGTATTTGTACTAGAAATAAAAGGTTCTTCATGAAGATCTAACCCGATTCCATGGCCGAGTCTGTGCGTAAAATAAGAACCATATCCGGCTTTTTCAATAATATTTCTGGCAATTTTGTCTATTTCGGCCGCGGGAATATTTTCTTTCACTGCAGATTTTGCAGCTAAATGGGCATGAAGAACCACATGATAAATTTCAGAAAAACTTTCTGGAATTTTTCCTATAGCAAAGGTACGGGTAAAGTCTGCTCTATATCCTTTATAGGTACCGCCGATATCAAACATTAATACATCACCATAGGATAAAATTCGGTTGCCATTTGTATGATGAGGCAGGGCACTATTTGTTCCGGAAGCAATGATTCCCTCTCCTACGGCATCGAAGCCTTCGTCAAGTCGTAATTCCATTAAACGGGAGGCAAGCTCACATTCTGTTTTACCTATGAGTGGTTCTGAGAGTAATTTAACAAGAGAACGTTCGGCCATATGTTGTGCTTCTTCTATTATTTGAATTTCTTCAGGTTCTTTTTTTCTGCGTAGAGGACTTAATAACACATCAGCATTTTTCCAGTGGAGATTTGGGGAATGGTTTTGCATAGAAAGAAGGAAGTTTGCACGCATTTCTTTTCCAATGGCAACGCATCCCTTGGATGGCAGTAAACTACAGATGATTTTCTCGGCACTATCAAGATCTGTATAGGTGAGTATTTCTAGTTCATCTGCTAAATGTGGTTCATTATCTGCTTCGATAGATGGGAGCAGTAAAA
>UQFC01000121.1 GCA_900540335.1 uncultured Clostridium sp.
GTAACAGCAGATGGTCAGACTCTGGGAGAGAACATGACCTTCGAGGATGCAGGGAAATAAATGGTAACTATTCAGGACGGCGGGAGCAATCTCTGATGTTTCTTGTTCGGCCTTGCCGGACAAGAAGATGGCTCGTTTTGAGCAGTTACCAATAAGTTGATTGACAGGGAGCGGCTGCAAGGCGCAGACGAAGTTAAAATGACTTCACTGCGTTTTGCGGCGGCTCTTTTTTAGTGTACTAAAATCTTACATCCATTGCATAAGAATTGAAAAAACAGTATAGTGATAGCATAAAGTGTAGAAAATTCAGAATAATTTCTGGGAAGGGGGCGAGAAAGGCAATGCTTGAGGTTTGCGATCTGGAAAAATCATACGGGCATCATCCGGTATTAAGAAAGATATCATTTTCAGCAAAGCCAGGCACCTGTGTGGGCATTGTGGGAGGAAACGGATGTGGGAAAACAACGCTTTTGTCTATTCTTGCCGGAGCAAGGAAACCAGATGGGGGAAGGATTTTATTTGATAGCCAGGAAGCTGTGAGCAATCCAAAGATTTTTTCTCAGGCAGCAGCTTACGTTCCTCAGGAAAATCCGCTGATAGAGGAACTGACTGTGAGAGATAATCTGAAACTCTGGTATCGGGGCAGCAAAAAGGAACTGGAACGGGATCTGATCTCCGGTTCGGCTGCGATGCTGGGAGTGGATCAGATGCTGAAAAAAGAGGTCTGTACCTTGTCCGGCGGAATGAAGAAAAGGCTGAGTATTGCCTGTGCTTTATCCAATCATGCCTCTGTATTGATTTTAGATGAACCGGGAGCAGCTTTGGATTTGGAATGTAAGGCTGTGATTCGAGATTATCTGGAGCAGTACAGAAGGTCCGGCGGGGCGATTCTTTTAACCTCTCATGAGATGTCAGAGATAAGCATATGTACGGAGCTGTATGTTCTGCGGGACGGATACATGGAATCAGTTTCCGGCGGATTATCGGAAAGGGAGCTGATTAAGTGCTTTAAAAACGGGACTTTTGCAGATACTCAGGAGCTGAGACAGAGAAAGGTACAATAAAAACAACGGAGGAAATGTGTATGAAGTGCAGGAAATGCGGAGCTGAACTACAGGAAAATGAGAAGATTTGCAGTGTATGCGGTCAGGAAGCAGAGACTGTGGAGACAAATGCCCGGAAGGAGGAAACAAAAGAGACGTCAGATACGGCGGATGGGCTGACAGCATCGGATCAGGCGCCTTCCGGAAGTCCGGAGCCAGAAAAAAAGAAATCCGGAAAAGTGATGCTTGGCGTGGCTGCGGCTGTGGCTGTGGTGGGGATTGGCGCTGCAGCAGTACCGAAGCTGATGGAGAATCCGAAAAAAACGGTGATTGCAGCTTTCGAAAGCATAAATTCTGAGAATCAGATCACCGGGGCAGAGGAGATCTTTGGATGGAAGGAGTTTCTGGAAAATTACGGAAAGGTTGACTGTGAAAGTGTCTTCCGGATTCAGATAGACGGCTGTTCGGAGCCGGGAATGGAGATGTTTGAGGGAGCCGGTCTGGAGGTTCGCTCAATGGCGGATCTGGAAAACTGGAAATCGAGAGCAGAGATGTCTCTGGATTATAAACATATGGATCTGGCAGACCTTCAGTTCTATTATGGGGATCAGATGTTTATGGCAGCAGTGCCTCAGCTGGTGGATCGTGTTTTTACTTTGAAAATAGATGACAGCCTGGGGGAAAGTCTGAAAAATTCTCCAATGGCAGCTCCGTATCTGGAGGAGTCGGGGGTGGATATTGATCAGCTGGCAGAGCTGACGAAGGAAATGATGGAAAAACCGGAAAACGGAAAAGCAAAGGGACAGCTGGATTTTCCGGGACTTTTCGACCGGTATCGGAAGGGATGCAAAGCAAAAGAGAGCTTTCAGCAGGCAATGATGGTTGAGAAAGCAGAAAAAGCAAACTTTCTGATAGATGGAAAGGAAACTTCCTGCAAGGGATATCATGTACAGATTAACAAGGATTCTCTGATTGCATTTCTCCGCACCTCCTCTGACTTTTTCCTGAATGATGAGGAGATGAAGAAACAGTATCTGGATCAGCTGAGGCTGAGCATATCCATGGCAGCGCTGTTTTCCGGTTCCATGGAGAATGGAGCGCTTTCTTCTGCAGAGGAAATGGTGCAGCAGAATTATGATGAAATCAAAGAACAGGCAGACTGGATGATTCAGATTCTGGAGCAGTCTCTTCAGGATATAGATATGATGGTTTATGTAGATCCGAAGGGACGTCTTGCCGGCCTGACAGGAACTACGACAGTAGTGGAAGCGGATATGGATACAGTGGAGGAAAGAAGAGAGGCGCAGATTGAGTTTGCTCTGGAGCTTCAGGGAGGAAACTACCTGACAGAGAATATGAATGGACGCCTCAGTATTACATCAGATGGCGCGACGATGGATATTCTGTATGAAAAGGCGGAGAGCTATGACAAGGAACGGCTGGACAGCAGCTGCAAGGTGACGGTTCTTTCTCCGGACGATGAGAATATTACCATGAATGCATCCGGCACTTACATAGCAGAAAGCGGAGACTGTCAGCTGAGCTTCGAACTTCTTGTTCCGGAAATGCAGCCGATAGTGATTCACGGGTCTGGAGTGGTGACAGAACTGGAGAAGGGAAAATCCATTTATGCGGATATTGATGCCATGTCTATTGAGGCTGAAGGCGTAACCATGAACTTCAGCGGCGAGCTGGGTTACGGTCCTCTTTCGGGAGAAGTATTGCCTCTGGAAGGCGAGGATCTGGATGTACTGGCAGCCACAGAAGAAGACTGGGAAGAGATTGTGATGGAGGCATACGGGAATATTTTCGGGTTGATGGCTCAGCTTGCAGGTGTGCAGTAGGTATGGGATTGAAACAGAAGGCTGCGGGAGTTTATAGAAAATGAAGTCCTATTTCATATTGATTCAGTTAGAAGTTAAACGGGCTTTGAAACGGCTTGGATATCTGTATCTTGGGATGGCTGCCCTGCTGATTCTGGCAGGGGCAGCCGCCTTTTTTACAGGCCGTATGGCATATGGGGACAAGGTGTCTGAAAGAATTGTTGTTGGCGTTGTTCTTCCGGAAGATGACAGACTGGCCGGGAAAGCCATGTCCATGGCTGCATCTCTGGAAAGTGTGGGGAGTCTCTGCGACTTTGTGACTGTGGATGAGAAAACAGCGGAGGACGGTCTGGAAAACGGGGAATTTTATGCGGTTATGAAAATTCCGGAGGGACTGGTAGAAAGTATTATGGATGGAACGAATCTTCCGGTCCGTGTGGTATTTCCGGGGAAGGTTTCTGCAGAGGGCCGTATTTTCCGGGAACTGACAGAGGCAGGGGCGGTAATTCTTGGCTCTGCTCAGGCAGGAATTTATGCCGGAGATCAGGTGATCCGGACTGCGGGAGAAGGCATGGGTCTTTCTCCGGAGAAAAGGCAGGAAGCGGTTGCCTGTCTGGAGCAGGATTTAAATGAAAGATATCTGTCTTACAGTCTTGCAAGAGAGGACTGCTTTTTTCCCCGGAAAGTTTCTGCAACCGGAGATCTGGATATGGTTTCCTATTATGGAATCAGCGCGTTTATTCTGGTTCTGCTGTTAATGGCTGTTCCCGTATCCGGTTATTTGATGCCATGGAACGAGGCGATGAAAAGTCAGCTGACCAGAGCCGGAATCGGAGGCGGAAAGCGGGTTCTGGCAAGAATGGCGGGATTAGGATGTCTGTTTGTTCTGGCAGCAGTTCCGGTCTGGCTTTTGTATGGCTTGTCAGAGGGCAGTATTTTTACGGGAAACATCGCCGGAAATCAGTTGTCTGCTCTTTGGCGGCAGCTGATTTGCGTATGCTTTGTCTGTGCAGGAGCGGCTGCCCTGGCGGTATTTTTGTTTGAAGCATCAGGCAGCCTGATGGGAGGAATGATGCTTTTATTTTTAACAGCGGCGGCGCAGCATTTTCTGGCAGGAGGATTTTTGCCTCTGGTATTTCTCCCTGAGACAGTCCGGAGGCTGGCCCCGTTTCTTCCATCAGGAATACTGATGGATATTATGAAAACAGCAGTAACCGGGGTCTGGAATGTTTCGGCAATAATCCGGCTGATTCTTATGCTTGCTGTATGTTTGGCCGGAAGCTGTATGCTGGAGGTGAGGGAAAAGTGAGACAGACAGGTATGTGGTTTTTTCTTTCCTGTAAACGGTATCTGCGCCGCTTTTCCTTTGTTCTGATTCTTCTTTGTCTTCCGGCAGGCGCCTGGTGGATGGGAAAGCTGGAAAAAAGCGGAGACAGCAGAATCCGGATTGCAGTATGTGTGGAATCAGGTTCCGGCGATGCTTTGGCAGAGAGTCTGGTTCAGGGACTTACGGAAAAAAGCAGGGATTCCGGTGAGGAAATGTTTCTGTTTTGCCGGTGTGAATCAGAGGAACAAGTCAAAGAACAGGTGGCATCCCGAAAAGCGGAATGTGGATATGTGGTGGCAGCAGATTTGGGAAAACGGATGGAAGAGGAAAGTTATAAACGAAGCATCCGGATTTTTTCTGCGCCGTCCACAACAACGGCGGAATTGTCCACAGAGGTGGTGTTTGCAGAACTGGCTTCTGTGTATAACCGTGAGATTTTAGAAAACTATGTGGAAAAAGGGCGTGGATTTTCTTTTGCAGGAGAAGCCGGGGGAAAACAAAGAGAGCAGCTTGCTCTTCAGGCAGGTCAGTATTATGATATCTGGATGGAAAATGGCGGAATTTTTCAATTTGAATATGAAACTCTGAATTCTATTGCAGGTATGCAAAATGATGTTTCCGACGGCAGAGATGGAATGGAGGGGGTATTCCCGGTAAGAGGAATTGCAGCTGTGTATGTATTTATAACAGGAATTTACGGGGCAGTCATCGGGGCAGAGGATGAGCGAAGAAATTTGTATGTATGGGCAGACAGGCGAAAAAAAGGCTTGTGGAGACTGACTGCCCAGGCAGCTCCGGTGTTTCTGGCAGCAGCTTCAGCGCTGGCGGCTATTGCCCTGGGAGGAGAGTCTGGTTCGGGGCTCTCAGGTTTTGCAGCTGAAGCGGGAATTATGGCTGTTTATGGAATTGCAGTTGTGCTGTTTGCCCGTTTGATGGGACTGGTGTGGAAAAAACCGGAAATTCTTTGCTGTCTGATTCCGTTTTTTCTTATGGGAAGTTTGATCTTTTGTCCTGTTTTGGCAGATATCAGCAGGTATTTTCCGGCAGCAGGGTGGCTGGGACGGTTGTTTCTGCCCTGGTATTACCTGCAGTGTTTTTAGGAGAAATTCTACCTTAGCCTCTATTCTTTTCAACAAGTAACAAGAAAAAATGACACAAGGAGGGCGCAATGGATACGAATGTATTTTCATATATCCTTGCTGTTGCAGACAGTAAGAGCATATCCGGAGCTGCGAGGCAATTATTCATGTCGCAGCCAGCTCTGACAAAACAACTGGGGAAGTTAGAATCTGAACTGGGATTTAAGATATTTGATCGCAGCCATTCGCCGCTGACGGTTACAGAAAAAGGGAAAATTTTTTTAGAATTTGCTGTTAAATATCAGGAATTAGAAAAGGAACTGAATTGTAGTCTTGCTCAAGCAAATAAAATGCCGGTCAGGCCAGTCCGAGTGGCAACCACTCATCGAGGCGGACACTATGCAGGCATACATACAGCAGATTTTTTAAAATGTTATCCAGAAACATCTTTAGAGTATCTGGATATGAGTGCGGAAGAATGTGAAAAAGCTTTGGAAGAGGAAAGTGTAGATTTGGCTATTTATACAGATCCTGTCATGTCGGGGCAAATAGAATATATGCCTTTGGAGGAGGATCCGTTAGTATTCGTAATCCCAATCGGCAATGAACTTCTTTCGGGTATAGATACTACAGGCTCAAATCTATTTCATCCGGTGCTTATCGAAGCTGAAAAATTCCGCTCTCCCTCTCTTCGTTATATCTTATCGACACCGGAACACAGTCTTTATTATGCGGAGTGTGCATTCTTAAAAAAATTTAGAATCCGGCCCACGGCTCCATTACGGATTGATTATGTGGACACCCGCTACGCGATAGCCTGCGGAGGAGGTGGAATTGTCCTGGTTCCAAGGATTACTGTAATGAAGGCAGAGCATACTGACCAGGTAGTTTATGGTATGTTAAAAGAAGAAGGTATTTACCGTTATGTTATTGTTGCTAGAAAAAAGGGACGTATTCTTCCTAAAGAGGCCCAGGAATTTTGGCGTTTTATGGTAGGACAGAGATTTCGTAATACCAAATTGGAATAGGCGTTATTCCGGTTTAGAATAAAAAAATGAGTAATATTGGAAGCCTTCTTCTGTATTGCATAAAAAAGCTTGCTGAAAAGCAGGCTTTTTTTAGACAGATATAGTTTGATTCCAAACAGTTATAAAAGCAAATCACATACAGAATAACCAAAAACTTGAACGTATTACAATGATTATTATATAATATATCCATAATATTTGCCGGTAAATGTAACGCGAAAATAAAATTTCAGGAGGTTGTTATGGAAAAGTTAAAAAATACGAAAGTTCTTGGTTTTCCACTCTGGATGTTTTTGGTCTTGAACATTATTATGATTTTTTTAGCTTCAAAAGATTGGATGCTGTCTAATATGATTGGAGCATTGGGCTTTGCATTGATCGTTGGAACTATGCTGGGATGGATTGGAGATCACATTCCGATTTGGAACAGCTGGTTTGGAGGCGGAATGCTTTTCACCTGTCTGATGGCTGGCGCTATGAATACATTTAATT
>UQFC01000122.1 GCA_900540335.1 uncultured Clostridium sp.
TGGCCTGCTGTTCGGATATATGCCGGCCAACCGGGCAGCAGGACTGAATCCGATTGATGCCCTTCGCAGTGATTAAACAGAGGGTGTTTTGCCTTGACACCTGTTTGAAAGCTGCTGTATAATGCAGAAAATATATAAAGAAGGAATCAGCAGTTTCCAAAGGGAAACAGATGATTCCTCTGCATAATGAGAGGACAGGAAAAACGGAGGGCAGGATATGAAAGTAGTTGATATGCACTGTGATACGATTGGAGAACTTTTGGCAGATCATTTAAAGGGAGGAACCATGTCGATTCTGGAGAATCCCCTTCATATTGATTTGAAGAAAATGAAGAAGGGGGATTATCTGCTTCAGAATTTCGGATTATTTGTTCATCTGGAAAAAGTGAAGGATCCTTTTGCTTATGCAATGAAAATGGTTGATACCTTCTATACAGAGCTGGAGGCGTATCCGGATCAGATTGGCATTGTAAAAACATGGGAGGATCTGGAAAAAAATATGGCGGAGGGAAGAATGTCTGCCATGCTGACTCTGGAGGAGGGAGGTATGTGCCTGGGAGAAACAGCTCTTTTGCGGGATTTTTACCGTCTGGGCGCAAGAATGATGACTCTGACCTGGAATTTTCAGAATCAGCTGGGTTATCCCAACCGGATGGAACTGCATGAGGGTGAGAGCTATCCCCGCTTTTTGCCGGATACAGAGCACGGTCTGACGGAGAAGGGCATTGAATTTGTTCAGGAAATGGAACGCCTGGGAATGATTATCGATATTTCCCATTTAAACGATGCAGGAATCTGGGATGTATTCCGTTATACGAAAAAGCCCTTTGTGGCAAGCCATTCCAATGCCCGCGCCCTTGCTTCTCATCCGAGAAATCTGACAGACGAGATGATCCGCAGTCTGGGAGAGCGTGGAGGGGTGGCAGGAATCAATTTCTGCGCGTCCTTCCTTCGTGATCGGGATGAAGAGGGAAAAGAGCCTGACCACAGCTACTGCCGGGATATGGTGGCTCACATGAAGCATATGAAAAATACAGGAGGAATCGGCTGCATCGGCCTGGGAACTGATTTTGACGGGATTGGAAGCATTGTGGAAATGAAGGACTGTTCCGGAATGCAGATGTTAGCAGAGGAAATGGAAAAGCAGGGATTTACAGGCAGTGAGATTGAGGCCGTATTTTATAAAAACGTGCTGAGACTCTATAAGGAAATCCTTTAAAGAAAAAAGGTGTCCGGCACTTCCTTTCCGGTTCTGGGCGGCAGCGTTATTTCTTCTGAAAAGAAAGGACAGCAGATATGAATATTGGATTAGGAAACCTGGTATTTTCAGATAAACGAGGAAGCAGAAGTGGAATCATCCGGAAGCTGAAACAGGCGGCGCTTACGGCCGCTGCAGTTTCGCTGGCGTTGTCAGCCGTTTCCTTTCCTTCCTTTGCCTCGGATCATGCGGTGGAAACTGTGGTTCTGGGGGAGCCGGAGCATGTGTGGTGGGAGACAGACACGGTTGTGAAATGGTCTTCTGTGAAGAATGCCAGAGAGTATCAGGTGAAGCTGTATATCTCTGACAATGCAGAGCGGGATGAAGAAAACTGGAAGGACGTGGATTTTGAGGATGAGGGACTGGAGACGGCGGCAGTGATCCGGACTTCCGGAACCAGCTATGATTTTTCTCAGTACCTGAATGATCTTCACACTTATTTTGCTGCGGTCCGGGCAGTGCCTCAGGTAAAGGAGCAGGCCTATGTAAAGGCCGGGGGCTGGGTCGGCTCTCCGGATGTGGATTTCCGTGAAAAACAGGTGATAGGAACGACCGGAGGAAAGTGGCGCAATTATCTGGAGGGAAGCCGTTACCAGACGGAGGACGGCTCTTATCTGGCGGAAGGCTGGCAGCTGATTGAGGGAGACTGGTATTTTCTGGATGCGAGCGGATACCGCCTCAGCGGCTGGCAGAATGTGGACGGCGCCCGTTATTATCTGGGAGAGGACGGCCGCATGGCTTCCGGGTGGTTTGTCTGTGAAAATAACTGGTATTATGCCGATGATCAGGGAAAAATCGTTACAGGCTGGGTGATGGATAAGCCGGGATACTATTATTATCTTCAGGAGGACGGAACCATGGCTCACGATACAGTGATAGACGGGTATATCCTGGATTCCGGCGGACTGAGAACAGAGAAAAGCTGATAAAAAAAGAAAAGGCTTCTAAGAGAAAGCCTTTTCCAGATTCCATAAAAGGATGGTAACAGCCAGAAGATCAGCGCAGCCGCCGGGACTGATATTCAGACGGATAAACTCCCGGTTCAGTTTTCGAAGCTCTACAAGACCTTCTGCAGTTCCGGCGCCGCCCATGGCAAGGATTCGCCCTGCTTCCATTTTTTCATAGGAAAGCAGATTGTGGTTTGTCCGGATGAGAACATTGGTGTCGTTTACCTTGTTCATCAATGCTAACAGGGTATTAATAGCAGCAACATTGTCATCAATTCCATCAGATTTGTATTTCCGGTAGGCGGGAAGGCTGATGGAGACAATAGAGGGGAAGCCTTTCTGGGCTTCTCCTCGTATGCCTTTTATATTGTAACGTTTAAAAAGCATTTCTCCATGAGTCCGGGGACTCCGTTTCCGGATTTGATCAAAATCATTCTCGATTTCATCACGGCATATCTGTCCGGCCAGCTTTAAAATATCCTCTGCAAGAAAGGGCGTATCAGGACTGCGGAATCTCTGATAGAGTCCGGCGGCAGCGGAGATGATACCCATGGAAAAGATCATGCCTTTGTGGGTATTTACCTCCTTGGTAGCCTGGAACATGGATTTTTCCGCCTCTACGCCTATGGGGCGGATAGAGAGAAACAGTCCCTTTCCTTTGGGATCGCTCCAGTTTTCTCCAGCCTGATACATAGCATTCAGATAGGGAACAATGGCTTCTGTACTGACGGCGAAGGTCTGATAATTCATGTCATGATGGGCTCCGTTGTCGTGGCGATCCACCAGTCCCGGCTTTGGGGTGGCGGATACCTCGGCCATCAAGGCCTGGCGGCACAGATTTTCATAGGAAAATGCCGGAGAGATAGAGGACTGGCTGGTAAAGCTGTCTAAAATCCCTGTAATTTCGGCTGTAAGCTCCTCTACAGTGTGTCTTCGGCTGCGGCTGCATACATGGGCCGGTTCGCCGCACAGCAGGCAGGTACGGGGCGCATGGCCCAGCTCCTCTCTGGATACCTTCGTTCCGTCTGTACGCAGAACATCAATGTCAAACAGACGTCCCAGCCTGTCAGCATCCTCCAGGCCGGTCATACGGCCTTTGACGGCTTCCGGGCTGTCATCAACACAATAGATTGCCTCGTATCCTGTTTTTTCCCGAATACTTACATTGTATAAAACAGGTGTCTGATAAACCTTTAATATGGCTTCAATTCGTTTGCAGGCCTCTTCAAATGCCTGTGGAACTCCGGGAAGAACCTTCACGGGTCCGGGAATATTGAGAGTCAGACAGATCAGAGGCTTTCCATAACGGTTTAACAGCTGTTTCTGGGCAAAGGCCCGTGCCTCTCTGGCGTCCAGCATCTCTGTCAGACTTACTTCTTTTAATTTATCATTCATTGGATGATTCCTCCCGGATTTATTTGAGCAAAAAAAACCTCAGATTCCAATAAAGCTTCGCTGCCTTTTCGGGAAACAGGTTGATACACACGATCAATTGGCAGTAAATCGGATTCAGGAATTCCCCGCCAAGGGGGAAGCTTTATTGAAAATAGAGTACACATAGGTGTTTTACCCTTTTATTATAGTAGGAAAGTACCTAAAAATCAAATATATAATCAGTTATAACCCACATAAAGGACTTCCTATTATTACTTTACCGCGTTGAATTTTTAAAAATTAAAGCGATATAAATTGACAGCGATGAATTTTCGTAGTATGATAGGGACAGTTCAGAAATCTGGGCAGCAAATAAGCAAGAATGAATGAAAAATTCATGTAAAAGAGAGGGAGACGATTATGAAAAAATCATTGAAAATCATGTCTGCAGCAATGAGCAGCATTATGGTTCTTTCCCTGGCAGCCTGCGGCGGCAGCGATGCAGGGACCACAGCAGCGCAGGATACCACGAAAGCTGCAGCATCAGAGGCGAAGGAGAGCTCCGACGCTCAGGCAGCAGGAGAGACTTATACGGTTGGAATCTGCCAGCTGGTACAGCATGATGCTTTGGACGCAGCAACCGAGGGCTTTAAGGATGCCATCACCGAGGCACTGGGCGCAGATGCCGTAACCTTTGATGAGCAGAATGCACAGGGTGATTCCAATACCTGCTCTACTATTATCAACAGCTTTGTTTCCAATAAGGTAGACCTGATCCTTGCAAACGCAACTCCTGCTCTGCAGGCAGCACAGGCAGGAACCAGCGAGATTCCCGTTCTTGGAACCTCTGTTACAGAATACGGGGTTGCTCTGGGAATCGATGATTTTAACGGAACCGTAGGCGGCAATATTTCCGGAACCTCTGATCTGGCTCCCCTGGATGAGCAGGCAGCCATGCTGAATGAGCTCTTCCCGGATGCAAAGACCGTAGGACTTCTTTACTGTTCTGCAGAGGCCAATTCCCAGTATCAGGTAGATACCGTAAAGGCAGCTCTGGAGGAGCTGGGATACACCTGCGAATACTACGCATTTTCTGATTCCAACGACCTTTCTACCATTGCAACCAATGCAGCCAGCTCCTGTGACGTGATTTATGTTCCCACAGACAATACGGCTGCTTCCAATACCGAGATTATCAACAATATCTGTCAGCCGGCAGGCGTTCCCATTATTGCAGGCGAGGAAGGCATCTGCAGGGGCTGCGGTGTTGCTACCCTGTCTATCAGCTATTACGATCTGGGTGTTGCCACCGGTAAGATGGCAGTAAAGATCCTGACAGGAGAATCCAATGTATCTGAGATGCCGATTGAATATGCACCTCAGTTTACCAAGAAGTATAATCCGGCAGCCTGCGAGGCTCTTGGTATTACCGTGCCGGATGGATACGAGGCGATTGCAGAATAATAAAATCAATTTTTCCTGTGGTTTCTGACAGTATGAAAAGAGAGACTGCCCGGAACCGCTGCAGGGGGAAATGAGATATCGCTGCCAGAACAGCGCAAAGCCAGGCATGAAAAGGAGAATTTCAAACCACTCCCTTTCCATGCCTGACTGGCGGTATGGCAGGGAAAATGCCCATGCAGAAAACAATCCTGCAATGGGCTTATACTGGTTTTTAAGGAGAAGAGAGTTATGGCAAGTTTAATCAATGCCCTGCCGGGAGCAGTAGCACAGGGCCTCATCTGGGGAATTATGGCAATCGGAGTTTATCTGACCTATCGGATACTGGATATTGCGGATCTGACAGTGGACGGATCTCTGGGAACCGGAGGAGCTGTCTGCATTATGCTGATGCTGACCGGACACAATGTATGGGTATCCCTGGCAGGGGCTGTTATCGCCGGCATGCTGGCTGGTCTGGTTACCGGTATTTTAAATACGTTTATGGGAATTCCGGCTATTCTGTCCGGTATTCTGACACAGTTGAGTCTGTATTCCGTGAATTTGAAAATTATGGGCAAAGCAAATCAGGCGATTAACGTAGATAAATTTGATTTGCTGGTATCCCTTCGGTTTATCCGCAAGGTTTCCTTTTATAAAAATACGATTTTTGTAGTGGCAGTTGGAATTATTCTTTTAATTCTGATTCTGTACTGGTTTTTCGGCACAGAGCTGGGATGCTCTATGCGTGCAACAGGATGCAATGACAAAATGGCCCGTGCTCAGGGCATTAATACTGATTTCTGCCGTGTTCTCGGACTGATGCTGTCCAATGGCCTGGTAGCCTTATCCGGCGCTCTTCTGTGCCAGTATCAGGGCTTTGCAGACATTCAGATGGGCCGCGGAGCCATTGTTATTGGTCTGGCTGCTGTAATCATTGGCGAGGCGGTATTTGGTAAGATATTCCACAATTTCGGCTTCCGCCTTCTGGGCGTGGCGCTGGGCTCCATTATTTACTATCTGGTTCTGCAGGTGGTTATCTGGCTGGGAATCGATACGGATCTGCTGAAGCTGCTGTCTGCAGCAGTTGTTGCAGTATTCCTGGCAGTTCCGACCTGGAAAGCCCGGTATTTTTCAAAAGTGGGAAAGAGAGGATAAGGAGCCATGTTAGAGATTAAAAATATTTCCAAGACCTTTAATGCAGGAACGGTCAATGAAAAAAAGGCTTTGAGAGGATTGAGCCTGACCTTAAATGACGGAGATTTTGTAACAGTAATCGGCGGAAACGGAGCCGGAAAATCAACGCTTCTGAATGCAATTTCCGGAGTGTGGCCGATTGATGAGGGACACATTATTATTGACGGAAAGGATGTAACAAAGCTTCCTGAATATCGCCGGGCTGCTTTTTTGGGACGCGTATTCCAGGATCCCATGAACGGAACAGCGGCAACCATGGGAATCGAGGAAAATCTGGCACTGGCTCTGCGCCGGGGTTCCAGAAGAACTCTTCGGATTGGGATTAAGAACAGCGAGAGAGAACTGTACCGGGATTGGTTAAAGCGTCTGGGACTGGGACTGGAGGATCGTCTGACCTCCAAGGTTGGACTTCTTTCCGGAGGACAGCGCCAGCGCCTTACCATAGCAAGGGCACTGGTGGGAGATCCTGAGATCCTGATCATGGATGACAGTGCTTCTGCTCTTGACTTTGCCACAGATGCAGCTCTTCGTCAT
>UQFC01000123.1 GCA_900540335.1 uncultured Clostridium sp.
GACAAGGAGGGTCAGCGCCGTTGTCAGAGAGCCCTTTTTTTCTTTTTTGATTTCCCCATAAATCTATGCTCCTTATATAATGATGTATTTTTCATCGGTCTGTTATAAGAAGTATGTCCTTTTTGGAAAGAAATCATTCAATAACATACAAAGCCTGCAGCTGGCAGCTTTTTCCAAATGTATAACAAAAAAGAGCAGTCCCACAGGGAACCACTCTTTCATCACGTCATACACATGGAGAACGCGTCACTGACGCGTTCCCTGATCTGCATTTAGTTATTACTTTGCGTAAGAATCAATGTCTACATCTGCAACATCCTCATTCTGTGGAGCTGCCTGAAGAGCCTTTACACTTAAGCTGATCTTGTGATCATCTTCATTGAAATCTACAACCTTAGCCTCGATCTCCTGACCGATGCTCAGTACGTCTGCCGGTTTGTCAACATGCTCTCTGGAAATCTGAGATACATGAAGCAGAGCGTCTACGCCCGGCTCCAGCTCTACAAATGCGCCGAAGTCAGTCATACGTGCAACACGACCGGTTACTACGTTTCCTACAGCATAGTTATCTGCTGCCTTTACCCACGGATTCTCCTCCGGGAACTTCAGGCTCAGAGCAATCTTTTCACCGCTGATATCCTTAATCAGAGCGCGTACCTGCTCACCAGCTTTGAATACCTTCTTCGGGTTTTCAACGCGGCCCCAGGACATCTCGGAAATATGAAGCAGTCCGTCTGCTCCACCCAGATCGATAAATGCGCCAAAGTCTGTTACGTTCTTAACCACGCCCTCTACGGTATCACCAACGTGGATTCTCTCGAACAGCTCTTTCTGCATCTCAGCCTTCTTAGCAACCATCAGCTGCTTTCTGTCGCCGATCACTCTTCTTCTCTTCGGATTAAATTCGGTAATTACAAACTCAATCTCCTGACCAGCGTATTTGGTCAGATCCTTCTCATAAGTATCAGATACCAGGCTTGCCGGAATAAATACTCTGGCCTCGTCAACCAGAACGCTTAATCCGCCGTCCAGAACCTGTGCAACCTTGGCAGTCAGAACCTCATGGTTCTCAAATGCCTCTTCCAGTCTCTTGTTGCCCTTATCAGCAGCCAGTCTCTTATAGGACAGAGCAACCTGGCCCTCGCCGTCGTTTACTTTTACAACCTTGGCTTCCATCTCGTCGCCAACCTGTACCAGATTTCTTAAATCTGCATTGGAATCATTGGTATATTCACTTCTCGGAATAATACCGTCAGACTTATAACCTATATTCAGGACGATTTCATCATCTTTCACATCGATTACTTTACCAGTGACAATCTCTCCTGTACGTATGGTTTTTAATGATTCCTCCAACATTTGTTCAAAACTTAATTCTGACATTAGTATGAACCTCCTCAATAATTTGATTGGGGGTAGATGCCCCCGCTGTAATACCTACGCTGCGCACAGAATTCACACATTCAGGGTTGAAATCGCCTAGTGTCTGGATAAAGTAAGTGTTCTTACATTCCTTTCGGCATATCTCGTAGAGTTTCTGTGTGTTGGAGCTATTCCTGCCTCCTATGACAATCATAGCGTCCACTTCAGAAGCAATACGCTTAGCTTCCACTTGTCTTTCCTGTGTTGCATTGCAAATCGTATTTAAAACAAGTATATCATAACCCTTTTTCTCAAATTTTTCAACTAAATCTTGAAATTTATTGTAATTAAATGTCGTTTGGGCCACAATGCACAGCTTATCCTTTGTGGAAACCGGCAAATTCTCGATTTGATCTGCGGTTTCTACCACCAAAGTGCCCTCATTTCCCCATCCCCGGATGCCCTGCACCTCCGGATGTTCGGGATTTCCCACAATAATGACCCGGCGGCCCGCCGCCTGCTGCTCCTGAACAATCCTGTGGATTTTTTTAACGAAAGGACAGGTCGCATCTACCACCGTAACGCCGTTTCGTTCCAGCAGGTCATAAATGTGCTTTCCGACTCCGTGAGAGCGGATAATCACAATCGCATCCCGAACTGCTTCCAGCTCCTCTTCTGTATCGATCACCCGGACACCCTTTTGAGCCAGATCCTCCACCACCTGTTCATTGTGAATGATAGGACCAAAGGTATATACCGGGCGGTCTGCCTTTTCAATCTGCTCGTAGACCTGTTCCACAGCCCGCTTCACTCCAAAACAGAAGCCTGCTGTCTTTGCAACAATCACTTCCATCAGACTTCCTCCTTTGTCACTCCGGCTCCTGAATCTGTTCCTGCATAAGCCTCCTGCCCGCCGGGTACAAAGCCGCGGGAAAAGGCTGCGTCTAAAATGGCCTTCACCACCTGTTCCAGCGTCATGTCAGAGCTGTCTAAGAGCATGGCATCCTCCGCCTGCTTCAGCGGCGCCGTCTCCCGGTTCATGTCTCTGAAATCCCGCTCAATAATATCCTGCTCAATTTCTTCCAGATTACACATCATTCCTTTTTCCTGCAGTTCCCGGTACCGGCGCATGGCCCGGACAGAGGTGCTGGCTGTCAGAAAAATCTTTACATCCGCATCCGGAAGAATGCAGGTTCCGATATCACGGCCGTCCATAATCACATTGGCGCTGGCCGCCAGATTTCTCTGCAGCTCCAGAAGATGCGCTCTCACTGCCGGAATGGCGCTGGTGGCAGAAGCCATATTTCCAACCTCCTCCGTGCGGATTAGTCCCGACACATCCTCTCCGTTTAAGATCACCTGCTGCGTCCCGTCTGCATATCGAATGGTAATTTCCGCGCCCTGAACCTGACCGGAAATCGTCTCCACATCCTCAGGACAGATTCCCTTTCTTAAAAAATACAGGGCAATGGCCCGGTACATGGCTCCTGTATCCACATAGACAAAGCCCAGCTGTTTTGCAGCCAGACGGGCAATGGTGCTTTTTCCCGCACCTGCCGGACCGTCAATTGCTATATTAAATGATTTCTGTTCCATGGCTCTTTACTGCTCCTTTTTTCTGTCTGTTATGTATTCTCTCTTTTGCTCGTCCTTTTCTTTCCTGTGTTCTGCAGGCTTCTGATGCCCTTGTGACGCTTTTTACGCCCCGTTCAGGGCTTCCCGTCATTCTATGGAGCTTCCTGCCAGATATCCCGTAGACCAGGCAATCTGAAGATTATAACCGCCTGTCACCGCATCCAGATCCAGAACCTCTCCTGCAAAATACAGGCCCTTTACCAGCTTTGACTCCATCGTAGACGGATTGATTTCCCGGACGGAAACTCCCCCCTGGGTAATAATCGCCTCCTTGTAGCCTCTGAGTCCTGTCAGCGTCAGTCGGAAATCCTTAACAGCCTGCACAATCCGCCTGCGCTCCTCCCTTGTAATTTCATTTATTTTTTTATCCGGATCAATCCCGCTTCTTTCCACGATCACCGGAATCATTTTCGCCGGAAGAAGACGGGAAAGGGAATTTTTATACTGTTTGTTTTTCTGTTCCTCAAAATCCCTGAGAATCCTTGCATCCAGCTGCTCCTCTGAAAGTGCCGGCTTCAGGTCCAGAGAAAGTGTCAGAGGTCCTTTTTTCAGCTGTGCAGCCCCGTAGCTGCTGGCTGACAAAAGCACCGGTCCGCTGACTCCGAAATGCGTAAACAGCATCTCTCCAAACTCCTCATAAATGACCTTCTTTCCCTTCAGGATTCTTGCCTGAATATTCTTAAGAGAAAGCCCCTGCAGTTCCTTTACCACAGGCTCTGCAGTCTCAAAGGGAACCAGAGCCGGAGACAGGTCTGTTACTTTATGGCCCGTTTTTTCCGCAAACCGGTATCCGTCTCCCGTAGAACCTGTGGAAGGATAAGAAAGACCGCCTGTAGCCACAATGACTGCGTCAGCCGGAATCCTCTCTCCTGTTTTTTTCAGGCGAATACCGGACACACCTCCGTCTCCGGTTTCCACAGAATCCACTTCCTCATAAAGCCGCACCTGAACCCCTGCATTTTTTAAACATACAGTCAGCGCCCGAATCACATCAGACGATTTATCAGAAACAGGAAATACCCGTCCGCCCCGTTCTGTTTTCAGAGGACAGCCGTTTTTCTCTACCAGTTCCATGATATCTCTGTTCGTAAAGCTGTAAAAGCTGCTGTAAAGAAACTTGGGGTTGTGTACAACCGCTGCAAACAGTTCCTCTGTATCGCAGGCATTGGTGACATTGCACCGGCCCTTTCCCGTAATATATATTTTTTTCCCCAGCTTCTCGTTTTTCTCAAAAAGCTGCACCTGGTGGCCGTGTTCTGCCGCCGCAATGGCCGCCATCATTCCGGCTGCTCCGCCTCCTATCACTGCAACCCGACTCATAATCTGCGTTTTCTCCTCCCGGTTTCATACTTGCCTTTCCCAGAGGGCACTTGCCCTTTCTGCGTTACGGCTGTTTTATTTTTCCTGCTTTACCTGCGCAATTTTCTTTTCCAGAGCCTCTACTACGGTGCGCAGAACCTTGACTCTGGCATAATACTTACAGTTGCCCTCTACCACAATCCACGGGGCATAGGTCGTAGAAGTGCGAACCAGCATTTCATTGACTGCCAGTTCGTACTGATCCCATTTTTCCCGGTTTCTCCAGTCCTCATCTGTAATCTTCCACTGCTTTTCCGGAATCCTCATCCGTTCCTCAAACCGGCGTTTCTGCTCCTCTTTATCAATCTGCAGCCAGAATTTAAGAACCACTGCGCCCGCATTGACCAGATGCGCCTCCATCTCATTGATCTCCTGATAAGCGCGCTTCCAGTCCTCTTCCCGGCAAAAGCCCTCAATCCGCTCCACCATAACCCGCCCGTACCAGGTTCTGTCAAAAATGGCAATATGACCTGCCTTTGGCATATGATTCCAGAAACGCCACAGATAATGGTGCTTTTTTTCGATATCATTGGGCGCGGCTGTGGGACACACCTGGTATCCTCTGGGATCCAGATGGCTGGTCAGACGCCTGATTGCTCCGCCCTTTCCCCCTGCATCCCAGCCTTCAAAGCCGAGAACCACCGGAATTCTCAGCCGGTACAGCTCACTGTGAAGCAGCTCCAGCTTTTTCTGAAGCCGGTCAATTTCTTTTTTGTAGGCCTCCCTGGTCATCGTTTTCGACAGGTCAATACCAGAGAGAACTCCGTTCTGGTACCTGCTGTTTTCTGCCTGATTTTCCACAGACTGCAAAGGCTTCTCTGCCGCCTTCTTTTTCTCTTCCTCCAGCCGCTTCTCCTGCGCCCTTTTCTCCAGAGCATCCTCCAGAGTCTCTGTCACTGTCTTTAAAATCTTCATGGCGCCGTAGGATTTATCGGTTGCTTCAATAATGGTCCACGGGCTGTATTCGGTATCTGTCCGCTCCAGCATTTCCTCATTGATTTTCAGATACCTGTCATATTCCTCATTCCGTTTCCAGTCCTCTTTTGTCACTCTCCATGCAGTTTCTCCGGATTCCTCCAGTTTTTTAAACCGCTTCTTCTGCTCCTCCCTGGAAATATAAAGAAACAGCTTGATAATCACAGCTCCGCTGTCCGTCAGCTGCTTTTCAAACGAGCAAATATCACGGAATGCCTCTGAAAGCTCTTTTTTAGCCGTTCTGCCCTCAAAACGGTCCTCACGCACCTTCCGGTACCAGCTTCTGTCAAAAACCGCAATACGGCCGTTTTCCGGCGTCAGTGTCCAGAACTTCCACAGAAACGGGCGCATGGCCTCTTCCTCCGTCACCCGGCTGCTGGCATATACGTCAAACCCCCTGGGATCCAGAAACTGAATCAGCCGGTTAATCTGCGTTCCCTTCCCGGCCGCGTCCATTCCGTCAAACAGAATCAGAACGGGAATCCCCGCCTCCTTCAGCTTTCTCTGAGCCAGCCCCAGCCTGGGACCATAGGTATCCCTGGCCTGTCTGTAAACCTCTTTTTCTGCCTTTCTTGATAAATCAATCTTCTCCAGCATATGCTCCTATCTCCGAAGACATATTCAGATTTGTCCGTACCCGGCTGCGATAAGTCTCCAGCTCCTCAAACTGACGGAAAAACTCCATCCGACTCTTCCAGCTTTCCGGCGCCTTTTCCGACCGTTCTGCCAGCACATACATCTGAAATGCCGTTTTGAAATCCGGCGGCGCCGCTTCCCTGCCTGCTTCCCCGGGCGCAACGCCGACTCTTGTTACCGGTGCCTGAGGCTGCTCTGCTGCTTCAGGAACTGTTTCCTCTTCTGTTTCAGTAAACCGGGCCGCAAAAGCCTCTCCGTAGGTTTTCTGTTCCAGACCGTCTTCCTGTTTCTGAACAATCTCCGTCTGTTCCAGGATTTCCCCGTACAGACCCGTAAGCATCAGAATGGTTTCCGTCCTGTTTTTCCAGTTTCCGCTTCTGTCCAGAGCATCCTCCAAATCAACAGACAGGCTCCAGCGCAACCTGTGTTTTTCCTGTCCTCCTTCCCCTTCATGACTGTTCCTGCCGCCTGCTTTTTCATCTTCCCGTTCCACATATCCGGCGGTACCGCCGATTCCGTCTGTATAATAGCGTACAGACTCTATGACCTGCTCCCCGTTTTCCGGAAGAAGATCCCGGACCAGGTCAGAAAGTACATCGCAGCGAAGATCCTCTGTTTCCAGGGCCAGCAGCTTCCCATCCGGACTGTGCTGCTCATAAACCGTCTCATCTGTCCAGTATTCCCTGATTTCCAGTTCATAACCCTCTGTTTCCGGAATCAGCGCAAAAAATTTGTGATAAACCGGATCTGCCCAGTCGTATTCCGT
>UQFC01000124.1 GCA_900540335.1 uncultured Clostridium sp.
ATCCGCTTCCAGATCAATCACATCCGGATGGGTCAGACGGCGGATGGAGCTGATCACCTGCTGCTCCTTGCCTTCAAACTCTTCCTGATGCACAAATACGGTCATGGTGTCAATACCAGATGGCATATGCTCGATCGAAATTCCGTTTTCCTCAAATGCCTGTAATGCTTTACGACAGAAGCCGACTTCGGAATTCATCATATCTTTGTCAATGCTTACTGCGACAAATCCTTTTTTACCGGCAATACCGGTAATCGTGTATTCCGGTTTCTGGCAGGTACTCTCTACGATCAGGGTTCCCTCTGCCTCCGGATCATTGGTATTGCGGATATTGATCGGAATTCCCTCTTTTCTGACCGGGAAAATCGCATCCTCGTGAAGAACGCTTGCACCCATGTAGGACAGCTCGCGCAGCTCCTTGTATGTAATCGTCTCAATGACCTCAGGATTCTCAACAATCCGGGGATCTGTTACCAGGAAGCCTGATACGTCAGTCCAGTTTTCATACAGATCTGCATGAATCGCTCTGGCTACAATAGATCCTGTCACATCGGAACCGCCTCTGGAAAAGGTCTTAATCGAACCGTCGTGCTTTGAACCATAAAAGCCGGGAATTACCGCTCTGTCTACGTGTTCAAGACGCTCTGCCAGTTCCTGGTTGGTTAAATCCGCCTCAAAATTGCCCTTATCGTCAAAGAAAATCACCTCAGCCGCATCGATAAATTCGTATCCCAGATAGTTCGCCATCACAATACCGTTCAGGTACTCTCCCCGGGATGCCGCATAATCGCGGCCTGCGCCGCCAAGAAAGTTTTCTTCAATTCTCTCAAACTCGTGATCCAGATTCAGATTTAAATCCAGACCGTTAATAATTTCGTGGTACCGATCCTTAATTTTATTCAGAAGCTTTTTATAGCTTCCGCCGGTAGAAGCCGCATCATAGCAGGCATACAGCATGTCTGTCACTTTTTCATCCTTGCTGCTGCGTTTTCCGGGCGCAGAAGGAATCACATAGCGTCTTGCTTTATCCGAACGAATAATATCTCCTACTTTTTTGAACTGACGGGCACTCGCCAGAGAGCTTCCGCCAAACTTAACTACCTTTTTCATAATCGGTTCTCTCCTCGTATGATTTTGTTACGGAAAATCATACTTGAATTAGGGTCCTATGTCAAGATCCTGAAAAAGAAAACTGCCTGAAATTTTTAAAAAATTCAGACAGTCCACTGATAGACATATTCTTGTGCGTCTTCTTTCCGCCGCTCATAAATCCGGGGTCTCTGACGGATTTTCGTCATTCCCAGCTTCTCCATCATCCTTGCAGAAGCCGTATTTCTGGTATCACAGCAGGAGATACAGGAAGAAATCCCCAGTTCTTCCGTCATAAACCGAAGAACTGCCTCCGCTGCTTCCGTTCCATAGCCATGGCCCCAGTAGTTACGGTTTAAAATCCAGCCGATTTCCACGCCATCGGCCTCCTCCAGCCAGAGAGAGACTGTTCCAATCATCTCTCCGGCCAGAATCACCGCGAATTCATAGGTAATCTGATCCTCTGATTCCCACTGAGAAGCGGTTTCTTCCACGTAGGAAACCGCTTCCTGTTCCGTTTTCGGATAATATACCATGTATTCTGCATTGCTCCGGTCACAGGCATAGGCCAGAACCGCGCCCAGATCCATTCTGCTTATGGGGCGAAGGCACAGACGCTTTGTTTTCAGTTCCATAGGGCCACCCCGCTCTCTTTCTTTTTCTGGAGCTCTCTTTTATTTTTCCTGGCTTTTCCACTTAAAATCAGGAATCACATCACTCCATTTTTCAATTCCAATATATTTTTTGTACTTTTCTGTTGTTTCCAGCGTCCTCTTTCTGTCATCTATATTCTTGTATACTGTCCATGACTGCTTTCTCATGGTAGGAACAATATCATTGGGCTTGCTCAGATCACAGGACCAGAGGCCGAAGCTGCAGGAGGCCGCCACCTCAGACGGAGCATCCACCTGACGGCTCATAATAAAGGCATCAATCAGAGGATTGCTGTCCGCCAGATAATAGGCATAGGCAATTGCTGCAGCCTGAAGCTCTTCTACCTCTCCGCGGCTATGACTCTGCGAGGTAAAGCCCTGCTCTGATAAAATCACATGGCGCGGATTTCCGTTTCTCATCAGAAACTGCGGCTGCTGGAGATAATCAGTCAGCACCTTCAGGTTAATCATATTGACAACCGGAGAGGAAGCATCATTTTTAATCAGCCCCGTCTCAGCGTCATTCCAGAATTCCGGCTCCACCATGGGAATGGAATAGGGATGGTACGCCAGTTCCCAGTCCATAGGGCCTCCCGGAACTACCATGCTGTTAAAAGTATCCAGAACATCCTTTGCATTGTATTTCAAACGTCCATCCGCCTCATGCAGCCAGTTATAATCTGTGGAAAAGAACACCCGGCTGGTACTGCTGGTGCTGCGGATCGCTGTATAAAATACGCGGAATGCCCGCACATACTCCTCCATATACTGCTCCAGGCTCATCGGTCCCATATAATTCCAAAGCTGGTTGTTAATCTCATTTCCAATCACCCAGTTGGAAACACGGCCGTAGGGAGACTGAAGGCTGCTGTATCTCTCTGTCAAAAAGGCCGCTATCGCCTTTAAGGTTTCAAAGCCTTCCTCCGTAGCCACATGGAATCCATAGTAATTGGCTGTGCCTGCCGGCTGCCTCTTTACCCCCGGATAATAAAGCTGGGGCGTTGCACTGTTCCAGTCATTTAAAAGAACTGCTGTTACAGTCATGTTTTTTTCTGACATTCTCCGTATGGTGTCATCATACACAGCCAGCACATCACTGCTGAAATGGTAGGTTTTTCCATCATAAGTATAATCAATGCCGCTGCCCAGGATGTGGCTGAAGGGAATATTGACAATCACATGGTTTACCCCCAGCTCAAAAGCATCGGCAATCATGGACTGAGTAGTTTGAATAAGCAGTCCTTTTTTTGTCTGTCCTGTCTTGTAGGGCTCTGTATACCTGGACAGAACCTCAGGATTTGTCACATAAACCTCATTGCTGACCTGGGTATACTCCTCGCCGTCATAAACCGCCACAACAAAGCTGGAATACAGGCGATCCGACTGCGTTCCATGATTTAAGGGAATCGAAAAATGCAGGGCATCTCCCTTGGTAATCCATGCAGCATAATCGGTACGTCCCTTCAAATCACGCTGGTACGGCTTCTGCTCAAATAAATATAAATAATTATCGTAATAGGCGGGATCAGAAAAGCTTCCCTCCATCTGTCCATCTATCACAATCTGATCGCCGGAAATGGCGCACTCATAAATGTGTGCAAATTCTGTCGGCGCCGGTTTTTCCGGTACTGCTGTTTCTGCCGTCGTCTCTGCCGTTGTCTCTGCTGTCTGTCCATTATCAGTACTGGCTTTTGCAGACAAAACTCCTGCGCCGGAAACACCGGCCAGAACAGCCGCTGCACAGCACAAGGATAAGAATCGCGTAATTTTATTCATATTATGCCTCCGTTTTCTGTCCTATTACTGAATCGTAATTCAGTTAAATAATATCATTTTATCCAGAGACTTCAAGAACGATTCTCTTAATTTGCCTTACATTTTTCTTTCGCTTTTTTAAAAACAAACAGCACAACTCCTCACACTCTCTTCGCCGTGCTGCTTCCTCGATTCCGCTTCGCTTCATCTCGGTCGCGGGCTTCGCCCTATGACAAAAAGCCCCCTGGCTTTCCCTTTTGTGCAAGCACAACGGGAGCGCCAGGGGGCTTTTTGTCGCACGGCTCATGCTTAACGCGTATAGTATTCTACGCCGCTTTCGAAGATTTTCAGATCCTGCTCGCCGTAAATATTGATGGCTACGGAATCGCCGCGGCGCTCGGAGTGGGCCATCTTGCCCAGAATACGGCCGTCGGGGCTGGTAATTCCTTCAATCGCCATATAGGAACCATTGGGATTCCAGAATTCATCCATAGTCGGATTACCCTTGTCATCCACATACTGAGTGGCAACCTGACCGTTGGCAAACAGAGTTTTCAGCCACTCCTCATTTGCCACAAAGCGTCCCTCACCATGAGAAGCCGGATTGCAGTATACACCGCCCAGCTCTGCCTTCTGCAGCCACGGGGACTTGTTGGAAACAACCCTGGTATATACCATCTTGGAAATATGGCGGCCAATGGTGTTCATAGCCAGAGTCGGAGAATCTGCACCCTGCTCTACAATCTTTCCTTCCGGAACCAGTCCCAATTTAATCAGAGCCTGGAAGCCATTGCAGATACCCAGCATCAGGCCGTCTCTTTCATTTAACAGCTTCTCAATCTCATCCTTGATGACTGCGTTGCGGAATACGGTTGCAAAGAATTTTGCACTTCCCTCCGGCTCATCACCTGCGGAGAATCCGCCCGGGAACATCACAATCTGCGCCTTTGCAATTTCTTTCCTGTATTCTTCTACAGACTCCCGAATATCGGAAGCAGTCATATTTTTAAATACTCGTGTTACAACCTTTGCACCTGCCCGCTCAAAGGCTCTGGCGCTGTCATACTCACAGTTGGTTCCCGGGAATACCGGAATAAATACAGTCGGCTGAGCCAGCTTATGGCTGCATACATATACCTTGTCTGCCTTGTAAAGCTCATTCTGAACCGGAGTCTGTTTTACACCGGATTTTGTCGGGAATACATCCTCCAGTGTCTCTGTCCAGTTCTTCAGCGCCTCATCCATGGAAATCGTTACAGGACCGTACTCAAATGCATCCCGGTCAGTCACCTCACCGATTACAGTATAAGTAATAGCCAGCTGTCCTACCATGCCGTCCGGAACCTCACATACAATATTGCCCCAGCCCGGTGCAAAGAAATCTCTCGGATCCACATTGTGCTCAATCTTAACACCCATGCGGTTTCCAAATGCCATCTTGCTCACAGCCTCGGCCAGTCCGTGTCCTTCCACAGCATATGCAGAAATAATCCGTCCTGCCTTAATATCCTCATGAAGCTTTGCATAACCATCCAGAATCTGACTGTAAACAGGCAGATCGTACGCATCCTTTTCAATGCGGAAGACTACCAGCTTGTTTCCTGCCTTTTTCAGCTCAGGAGTAATAATATGTCTGCTGCTTGCCACATCCACTGCAAAGGAAACCAGTGTCGGCGGAACATTAATCTCGCCATGCTTTTCATCATTAAAGGTGCCGGACATACTGTCCTTACCGCCAATAGACGGAAGCCCAAAGCCCAGCTGCGCATTGTATGCACCTAACAGAGCTGCAAACGGAGCGCCCCAGCGGGATGCATCCTCTGTCATGCGCTTAAAATACTCCTGGAAGGTGAAACGAATCCTGCTGTAATCACCGCCATTCGCTACAATCTTTGCAACAGAAGAAATTACGGCATAAATGGAACCGTGGTATGGGCTCCAGCTGGACAGATACGGATCAAAACCATAGCTCATCATGGTAACTGTATCCGTCTTTCCTTTCAGAACCGGCAGCTTGGCAACCATGGCCTGAGTCTCAGTCAGCTGATATTTTCCGCCGTATGGCATAAATACGCTTCCTGCGCCGATGGAACCGTCAAACATCTCTACAAGGCCTTTCTGAGAGCATACGTTCAGATCAGCCAGCACCTTCAGCCATGCTTCTTTTACATCACCGATATCATTTCTTGCAAAAGGAGTACCCTCCTGTGAAGGTGTTTCCAGAACCACGCTTGCCTCCTGGTGCGCGCCGTTGGTATCAAGAAATGCTCTGCTGATATCAACAATGGTTTTTCCTCTCCAGCTCATCACGAGGCGCGGCTCCTCCGTTACAACTGCAACAGGAATTGCCTCCAGATTTTCCTCTGCGGAAAATGCCAGGAATTTTTCTACGTCTGCCGGTTCCAGCACAACTGCCATACGCTCCTGGGACTCGGAAATGGCAATCTCGGTTCCATCCAGACCTGCATATTTCTTCGGTACCTTGTCTAAATCAATCTTCAGTCCTGCAGCCAGCTCACCAATCGCTACAGAAACACCGCCTGCGCCGAAGTCATTGCACTTTTTGATGATGCTGGAAACCTCCGGACGGCGGAACAGTCTCTGAATCTTTCTCTCTGTAGGAGCATTACCCTTCTGAACCTCTGCGCCGCAGACCTCAATGGATGCCTCTGTATGTACCTTGGAGGATCCGGTTGCGCCGCCGATACCGTCACGACCGGTACGTCCGCCCAGAAGCACAATCATATCTCCCGGATCAGAATTCAGACGTTTTACATATTTTCTCGGAGCTGCGCCCATAACAGCGCCAATCTCCATACGCTTTGCCGCATAATCCGGATGATAAATCTCTTTTACATAGCCGGTTGCCAGACCAATCTGGTTTCCATAGGAGCTGTAGCCGCTGGCAGCACCATTTACCAGCTTTCTCTGAGGCAGCTTGCCATGCAGGGTTTCAGAAAGAGGACGGGTCGGATCTGCTGCGCCGGTTACACGCATTGCCTGATATACATAGGTACGGCCGGAAAGCGGATCGCGGATTGCTCCGCCCAGACAGGTCGCAGCGCCGCCGAAGGG
>UQFC01000125.1 GCA_900540335.1 uncultured Clostridium sp.
CAAGCAGCCGCTGGAGGTGAACGCCGATTCCATCCGCGTGCTGGGCGCGTGCCCGCCGGAGTACCCGCTGCAGAAAAAGCGCCACTCTTTTGAATATCTGCGCACCATCTCACATTTACGTCCAAGGACCAACACTTTCCAGGCAGTATTCCGTGTGCGTTCTTTGATCGCATATGCTATCCATCAGTATTTCCAGGAAAAGGACTTTGTTTATGTCCACACTCCATTGATCACCGGAAGTGACTGCGAAGGTGCAGGAGAAATGTTCCAGGTTACTACTTTAGACTTAAACAACGTACCTAAAAATGAGGACGGCACCATTGATTACAAGCAGGATTTCTTCGGAAAGCCAACCAACCTGACTGTAAGCGGCCAGTTAAACGGCGAGACATATGCCATGGCTTTCCGCAATATTTACACCTTTGGTCCTACCTTCCGGGCAGAGAACTCCAACACCACCCGTCATGCAGCTGAGTTCTGGATGATCGAGCCGGAGATGGCTTTCGCTGATCTGGATGACAACATGGAGCTGGCTGAGGGTATGTTAAAATATATCATCCGCTATGTTTTAGAGCATGCTCCGGAGGAGATGGCATTCTTCAACAGCTTTATCGACAAGGGACTTCTGGATCGGTTAAACAACGTGCTGAACTCTGAATTCGGCCGCATTACCTACACAGAAGCAATCGAGATTCTGGAAAAGAACAACGACAAATTTGATTACAAGGTTTCCTGGGGCTGTGATCTGCAGACAGAGCATGAGCGCTATCTGACAGAGCAGGTATTCAAAAAACCGGTATTCGTTACCGATTATCCAAAGGAAATCAAGGCCTTCTACATGAAGCTGAATCCGGACGGAAAGACTGTTGCAGCTGTTGACTGTCTGGTTCCGGGCATCGGCGAGATCATCGGCGGCAGCCAGCGTGAGGATAATTACGAGAAGCTGCTGACCCGCATGAACGAGCTGGGACTGAAGGAGGAGGATTACAAGTTCTATCTGGATCTGCGCAAATACGGTTCTACCCGTCATGCCGGCTTCGGACTGGGCTTTGAACGCTGCGTCATGTACCTGACCGGTATGGGCAACATCCGCGATGTCATTCCTTTCCCGCGTACTGTAGGCAACTGCGAACTGTAAGTACCATAACTGGAACTGTTTTTTAAAACGGCATCTGTTTTCCGGATGCGTCTGCCCTGTTCTCCCTGATTTTTCCGGAGTATTCCGAAAGCAGTATTGCTGCAGAGGGCTGGAGATGCTTCGGAAACAGTGCCGTTTTTCTTCTATGAAAGCTGGCAGGTTTTATGTTTCGGTTCTGGCAGAAATACCGGATAGCAAGATAACGACCAATGATTACAGTGAAGGAATTGGCATAGACCTTGGGTTAAAGGATTTTGCCATTATTTCAAATGGTAAGACATATAAAAATATTAACAAATC
This sequence comes from uncultured Clostridium sp., assembly GCA_900540335.1. GTDB lineage: Bacteria > Bacillota > Clostridia > Lachnospirales > Lachnospiraceae > Brotaphodocola. Next base: position 1,439 of record UQFC01000125.1, read on the forward strand.
GGCAAGATTAAAAAAACTTGAAAAACGACTGATTCGGGAGCAGAGATGTCTCTCCCGTAAGTATGAAAATTTAAAGAAAGGAGAGTCCACTCAAAAAGCAAATATACAAAAGCAAAAGCTTAAGGTACAGAAGCTTTATCAAATGATGAAGAACAGGCATCTTTCAAAAACAGTTGCTTCTCAGAAGTTTTATGAATTTAAAGTGAAACTTCAGGCAAAATGTAAGGAGAAAAGATGCGAAGACTTACGAAGTTGCATCATGAAACGCAAACGTAAGTATGTACCGAAGGCTATTTCGGGAATTGACGACTGTGGAGTGTACAGGAACCTGTGAGTATATTTAATCACATTTTGAGTGGCAGATTTCTCTATGAAATTCATCCACACAGCCGATATTCACTGGGGAATGCATCCGGACAGCGATAAGCCCTGGAGCCGTGAGCGTGCCCATGCCATTCACGATACCTTTGGGGAAATCGTCCGCCAGGCAAAGGTCCGGGATGTTGATTTTCTGTTTATTGCCGGCGATCTCTTTCACCGTCAGCCTTTGCTGAGGGATCTGAAGGAGGTCAATTATCTGTTTTCTACCATTCCCGGTGTCCGGGTGGTCATCATTGCCGGAAACCATGACCGCATCCGGAAAAACTCTGCTCTCATGAGCTTTCAGTGGTGTCCCAATGTAACCTTTCTTATGGACGAAGAGCTGAGCTCTGTGTATTTTGAAGAGCTCAATACAGAAGTCACCGGCTTCAGCTACCACACTGCGGAAATTACGGAATCACGGCTGAACGGAATTCATGCGAAAGAAAACGGGCGGATTCAGATCCTTCTGGCCCACGGCGGTGACGCCGCTCATCTGCCTCTGGATAAGGCCCAGCTGGCCAAATCCGGTTTCTCCTACGTCGCCCTGGGGCATATTCACAAGCCGGAAATTGCGCCGGATCGGTCCTATGCCTGGTGCGGCTCTCCGGAACCTCTGGACAAGACAGAAACCGGCCCCCATGGTATGATTGCAGGAGAAATCAGCCCTTCCACCCGTCAGGTGACTTCCCTGGAATTTGTTCCCCTGTGTCAGGCCCAGTATATTCCCCTTGTGGTTCATGTGACTCCGGCTACCGCCAATCGGGAGCTGAATGACCGCATGGCTCAGGAGATTCAGAAGCGGGGAGCCGGACACATTTACCGGTTCCGGATTCGCGGAATGCGGGATCCGGATATTGTTTTCGATTTTGAACCGCTGATGCGGCGGCTGCAGATCATTGAGGTCATCGACGAATCCGAGCCTCAGTATGATTTCAGCCGGCTTTTTGCAGAGCATCCCAGCGACATGATCGGCTTTTATATCCGGGCGCTTCAGCGGGAGGATTCCAGCCCTGTGGAAAAAAAGGCCCTGTATTACGGAATTGATGCACTGCTTAGAACAACGGATGAGAGGAGCTAGCCATGCGGTTATTGGATTTACATATTGACGGCTTTGGAAAATTTCACGACCGCACCGTCCGGTTTGAGGACGGCATGAATCTTGTATACGGAAAAAATGAGGCCGGGAAATCGACCCTCCATACCTTTATCCGCTGTATGCTCTTTGGAATGGAGCGGGGACGGGGACGGGCCGCCAGAAATGATCTGTTTACCCGTTTTGAGCCCTGGCAGAATAAGGGCGCTTACGGCGGCTGGATCCGGCTGGAAAAAAGCGGGATTATTTATCGAATTGAGCGAAATTTTCAAAAAGATTTAAAGGTTCCGACAATTATAGATGAAACTGCCGGAAAGAAAGTGGAGCCCACCAAAAGCTTTCTGGATTTTCTTCTGTGCGGACTGACGGAAACCACCTACAACAATACCATCAGCATCGGACAGCTTAAAAGCGCCACAGACAGCGGTATGGTAACGGAGCTGCGCAATTATATTGCAAATATGAATACCACCGGCAGCATGGCCCTGAATATTACGAAAGCCACTGCCTACTTGAAAAACCGGCGGCGGGAATTTGAACGGCAGCTGACTCCGGATGCCGGAAAAAACTACACCTCGCTTCTGGGGGAGATTCGTTCCATCGAAAAAGAAATTGCTGCTCCGGAGTATGAAAACCAGCTCCAGTCCTATCAGGAGCTGCGCTCCCGTGTAAAAAGCCAGCTGGCAAAAAAGCAGGAGGAGCGGGAAATTATTCTCCAGAAAATTGCGAAAGGACGCCAGGTATTAAGCGGCGCACAGTTTACGGACGAAGCCTCTATTATCAATTACCGGGACAGTGCCAGAGCCTCCTATCAGGAATACGAAACGGTCAAGGCAGCCAGCGAGAAAAAGGGGACTCTCATTCTTTCTGTCCTCTGCCTACTTTTTGCTGTCCTTGCCGGACTGGGAATCGGTTTTCCCGGTACACTTGCCCGATTTGCTGCAGAGCTTCTTCCCGGCGCGGCCCACGCGGTGGATCACTCTGCCTATCTGACCCTGTGCGCTCTGATTGCCGTGATTTTTACATCAGCCGGACTCTTTCTCATCTTCCGCCACAAGGCCCGGAAAAAAGAAACCGATATGGTAGGAAAGCTGCTTCAGGAGACCTTTTCCCGCCATCTTGGAGATTCTTCTATTTCCGCAGATGCCATGGAGGCCTTTGAAGCCCGTATGGAGGAATTTGTCCGTTTAAGCCAGGTTCTGGAACGGTCAGAACATTCTGTAAAAGAACAGGCGGAGCAGATTGCCTCTCTCCAGCAGCAGGAGGTTTCCTGTGAGGAAAACATCAGCAAACAGCAAAAAACCCAGTGGGAGCTGGAAAAGAAGCTGGATCACCTGACCCACTGCAAGGATCAGGTAGAGGCGCTGAAACAGGTTCTGGAGGAAAACGAACGGATCCGGGAAGAGATTACTGCAATTGATCTGGCTCTGGAAACCATGACAGAGCTTTCCGGCACCATTAGGGACTCCTTTGGCCTGTACTTAAACAAAAGCGCCTCTCAGCTGGTCAACAGCATTACCGGAGGGATTTACAGCAGTATGAGCGTAGATGAAAATCTGAATATTTTCATGAATACTCCCACTCGCCTGGTTCCTGTAGAACAGATTTCCAGCGGCACAATGGATCAGATTTACCTGGCTCTGCGTCTGGCCTCTGCCAGACTGCTCCAGGGCGACGGCGATCAGATGCCTCTGATTTTTGACGACAGCTTTGTCCTGTATGATGATGAGCGGCTGCGGACTGCTCTTAAATGGCTGTCTCAGTCCTGGCCCGGTCAGATTATTATCTTTACCTGTCACCAGAGGGAAGCACAAATGCTGACAGCCTGCCAGGTTCCGTATGGAATGGTGGAGATGTAGAGGTGAGTACTATCATACTCAGTCTTTTTGAGATCTATAAAAGATTTATCCGGTACTCGTTTCATTTTTCCGGAAAAGCGAGCAGACAGGAATACTGGACCATTTTGGCCACTCATATATTTATTTCCTGGATATTCCTGACAATCATAAACCTTTCTGGTTCAAGGTATTGGATATCCTTTCTTCCTTTATTGGGCCCGGTTATCCTCTTTATCCTTTGCAGTAAGGATAAAAATATACAAGAACATTCAGGACAGCGGGAGATCTGGCAGAAAAATTCGTACCAGGCTTGCTTGTAAGCGGGGTTTTCTGCCAGATTTCATATCAGAAGAATCCTCGCAGTTTCTTGTTAGAAGAAGTTACGCCGTCTTAAACAGCCACAAGATATAAATTTAAAAATATGAGGCAAGAGGTTATCATAAAAATATACCATGGCGCTGTTTTTGCATTTTCAAGAGAATTTGGCGATTTCCGCACAATTTCCCACCCTGATTTTGCATATACAGAAGAAAAAGGCGGATTCTGCACAAATCCTAGGCGAGATTTTGCATTTATAGAGGAAAAAGGCGAATTCTGCACAAATTCCCACTCTAATTTTGCATTTTTGAAAGAAAACAGCCTTTCCTGCACAATCTCAAACCCAGTTTTTGCATTTCCGAAAGAAAACAGCCTTTCCTGCACAATTCCTGGTGCTTTCCCATGAAATCTCCTCCTGCCGATATATCATAATCATGAATTTGAATCCTATGCAGGAAACAATAAAATTCCCGTCCAGAACAGTTACAATTTTCCATATAACGAACACAAGGTGCCGCAAAACACGGCAATCCTACTGGATAACCCCGTTTTGCAACACCTTCAAATCATGCTCATTCTCTTCTAATGAGGGCATTTTGCATAAGAAACTTCCTTAATGAAATCTCCTCTTACAAAATATCCACATTTGCTGCATCGTTTTCCCTCATAATATTCTATTGTGCAGCCGCCATCGCTTTCTAATAGATGCTTAGAAAAAGTACCACTTTGAAATACATGGTTGCAAGCTGGATTAACCTGTTCCTGCAGCTGTACTTCATAAATCTCTCCTGTTTCTGTCACAAATTGGTATTGATACTGTAAATTTTCATTCACTTCCATTCCATCTTTTCCAACAACAAAAGAGAAACTTTCATTTCCTGAAAGATAATCCATTTTGTTATTCTCATCCGTATACAGTATCTGAATTCTCTGACCTGCCCATGCCGGAATACTGCTTAGAGCAGTCATAATACATACTGCCGCCACAGATGCATTTCTTCTCCACCTGCTTATTTTCTCTCTTTTCATAATACACCCCATCCTTTCCTTCATAAATAATCCCTGTTTTGAAAATGCACTGGCATAATCATTTTTCTCTTGTCTGTACGATATGGAAATCAGCAATTTTACATATTGAACCTTCATAGGATAATCCATTTCCTCTGATATTATCTCATCGCATGAAAACTCCATACTTTTGTCTGCTGCCATTTTCATAAAATGAACGAATATATTAAACCAGTATAGTTTTTGGCAAATAAGACTGAGAAACTGAAAAAACACATCTCCTTTTTTAATATGTACCAATTCGTGAAGTAAGATCAATCTTAAAGCTTCATCGGAATATCCTTCTGGAAGAACTATCACCGGACTCCAAATTCCCGTTGTATAGGCCATATCTGATTTGCTGCTCCAAAATAAAGACACAGATGCTTTTATAGTGAACTACCCATTGTCTAAAGCCAATGGGCTTCCTGCTTCATCGACCTCGTA
>UQFC01000126.1 GCA_900540335.1 uncultured Clostridium sp.
AAAAATCCTCTGTAATGACCATATAAAACCATAGAGAGCAAGAACACCCCTGCTCCTATGGATAACCAGTGTTCTGTCAGATAATTCATATTATTCCTTTTCTGTCCTTCATTTTCTGTCTGCATCTGCCCTGAACACAATCTGCCATTTTCCTCGACCTCTGTCTGTTCCGGCAGACACACTCATTTTCTGCAAATTGCTTTCCTATTCTCAGATGTCCCGCGCGCCTTCGCCACCCAGCACCAGCATCTCAATCGCCTGGGCCACACCATCCTCATCATTGATTCCAGTTATATAATCTGCCTCCGCCTTCAGGATCTCCGCCCCATTTCCCATGGCTACACCAATTCCTGCCATGCGAATCATAGAAATATCATTTTCTCCGTCGCCAAATCCCATAGTTTCTTCCGGCCGAATCCCAAGATAGGAAGCAAGACGAAGAATTGCCTCTCCCTTTGATGCTCCGATGGCATTTATTTCCAGATTATTGGGGAAAGAGGAGCTTACCAGCACATCGCCTCTGGCCTCTAATGCCGCCCTGGCTCTGCTGCGCTCTTCCAGATCGCCAAAAAAATAATTCACCTTTTCGGCCGGCTTTTTCAGTTCGCGAACCCGCTCCTCCACATCCGGAACCGCTTCCCGTGTATCCCGCACCATTTTCTGAAGGGCAGATTCAATACCAAAGTCCTCCATATGATTCAGGAATCGTTCTTCACCAAATGCGTGTCCGTCTGTGTATACATCATACATTGTATGAAATTTCTTTGCTAATTCCAGCAGTTCTGCCGCCTGCTGCCATGTCAGTTTTCTTTCATCCAGAATTTTCGATTCAATTACATCCTCCACAACTGCTCCATTGGTAGTAATCGCATAGCGAATTCCCGGAAAACTGCGAATAAAATCCGGTACTCCGCCCCAGATACGTCCAGTGCAGGGTACAATATAAATTCCGCGGGAGATACATTCCCGCAGAACCGCTTCATTTCTGGCAGAGAGACGCTTCTGGCTGTCCAGAAGCGTCCCGTCTAAATCCAGAGCAATTAATTTGATCTCTGCCATATTAAATAAAATGCTCTTCCTTTAAAATTAATAAACCATCTTTGTCATATTTTGAAGAAAACAATCCCTTCAGACGGCGTCCTACGGAAGGACGCTCTGCCTTGTCTGCCGCTTCTTCTATCAAATCCTCTGCTGCTGCCCGTGTCAGAGGAATACCATCCTCCTCCATGATCTCAATTCTCTCATAAAGGGCAAGCATACTTTTTCCGGTAATGCTGCAGTCTATCTCGGAAGCATATTTGCATGCATATTGAGCGAATTCATCAATATCCATCTCGTCTTCCTCTTCCGGATACTCCGGTTCCCGATCCGTTTCATAATAATCTCCCGGTCCCGGCATCCTCATTGCGCTGCTGCTTTCCGGAACAATATGACGAACCGGACGTTCATCCGCCGGCTGAACCGGAATTTCCGGCTCCGGCATTTCCTCCATGTAAGCCTTTTCCGGAATCACAGGGGCCTGCTCTTTTTCTTCTGTTTTTTCCGTCTCCTGGAATTCACAGCCAATACACTCAAATTTATCTGCCAGAGACGGATTCTGCGCATGCATCATTTCCAGCTGTCTTGGATTGTCAATCAGAATAATCCGCATACCTGTCGTATCATGGCTCATCAGCTGTTCCAGTTCTTTCTGCATCTCAGGTGTCAGATCGCCGGCCTCTTCAATGATCAGATCCTTGCCCGCAATTTTTTCTCTGCTGGCAAGCACACCCCGTTTGTTCAGCCTGGAGCCTGTAATCTTGGCTACCGGATTTTTAACTCCGGTTTCTCTCTGAATCTGCTTTAACGTCTCAACAGCCATCTGAAAGCCCTTTTCCGGTGTACGGGCTTCTATCATCAGATGATTCGTCATTCTCGGCAATTCTTCCTCTTCCGGAACTTCTGCTGTCACATCCTCCTCCGGCAGCTCAGCAACAGCTTCTGATGCTGACGGAGCCCGTTTAATAGCGCTCAGAATCCTGGTTTTTTCCAGTTCAGACTCTTCCTCTGACGGCACTTCTCTCTTCAGACGGGACATCTCTCTCGCCAGGCTTTCTTCTGTTTCTGCCTGCTTTACAGCAGCTGTAATTGTCTCTCTCTCCAGCGGAAGCACTGTGTCCTGACGGTTCTCAGCCTCCGGCTCTGGCTGGTAATCTCCTGCTTCATATTCCGGTGCCTCTTCCGGCTCTTCTTCCTCCAAAGCAGTTTCTTCTTCATGATAAATCTGCTCCTGGTTCTCCACAGCTTCCTGTTCCGGCACTGCATAAGGACGTTCCTGACGCAGAACCTCTGCCTTACTGTCTTCCGGATCCTGATCGTCATACTCAAAAGACTGCTCTACTGCCCGCAGCTTCTCTTCGTATTTTTCTCTGTTCTCCACCAGATCCATCTGATATTGATTTAAGGGCGCATACTCCTGTTTCAGGTCCATTGCCTTATCTACATACTTGCCCAGACCAAACATCAGCATAATCTTATCGCAGGTGCTGACACAGCGTTCAATATCACCAACCTCATGATACCGCTCAGCCAGCTCATACAGCCACTTCTCATCCAGCTCCTCTGCTGTATATCCTTCCAGAGAATGGATCTGCTGCTCCAGGGGCGCATCCATCTGTCTAAGAATCATATAGCGCAGCAAATGCTGGCGAGGATCATCTCCTGCCAGATCGCAGAATTCTCGATAATATGCCTCTGCCTCCTCCAGATTTCCCTCCTTCAGAGCCAGATCTGTCAGCTTGTAAAGCAGACGCTTTCCAATCGGCGCCCGCTCAAAGGCCAGAAGCAGAATATCCTTCGCATCCTGGTATTCATGATTTTTTTCATAAATTGTTGCAACCATGGAAAGCAGATTTGCATTTCGCACCTTTTTCCAGTCAATGGTATCCACAATTTTCATGGCCGTCACATAATCGCCGCGGGCCACCATTTTGCGCATCTGCTCCACTTTTATATTAAATTCATATTTATCCATCTTATGCACTCCTCACGCCTGCCAAAAGGCTGCTACAGCTCTATTCGCCCCTCCAGGGCTCTCAGCAGGGTTACCTCATCAATATATTCCAAATCGCCGCCTACAGGTACGCCGCTGGCAATCCGGCTCACCCGGATTCCCGTGGGCTTAATCAGCTTGCTGATATACATTGCCGTTGTCTCGCCTTCAAGGCTTGAGTTTGTCGCAATGATAACCTCCTTCACATCTCCCTGCAGACGCTGCATCAGCTCCTTCAGCTTAATATCATTAGGACCAATGCCCAGCATGGGAGAAATTGCTCCGTGAAGCACATGGTACACCCCGTCATATTTTCCTGTTTTCTCATATGCAGCAAGATCCCTTGTATTCTCCACTACCATAATCGTACTGTGATCCCTCTTTTCGCTGCTGCAGATAGGACAAAGCTCCTGATCCGTCAGCGTAAAGCACTCTCTGCAGTACCGGATATTGGCCTTTGCCTGGGTAATGGCGCCGGTCAGGCTGGCTACCTGTTCCTTGGGCATATTGATAATATGAAAAGCCAGCCGCTGGGCTGATTTGCTGCCGATTCCCGGCAGCTTTGACAATTCTTCGATCAGCGTTGTGATCTGCCTGCTGTAATAATCCATATCAGAACGGGAATCCTCCGCCAAGGCCGCCCAGACCACCGGTCAGCTTGGCCATTGCAGCCTGAGACTCCTCTTCCATTTTGCGAAGCGCCTCATTGGTAGCTGCCACAATCAGATCCTGAAGCATCTCAATATCATCCGGATCTACAACCTCCTCTGCCAGCTTTACAGAAACGACCTCTTTCTTACCGGAAACCGTTACGGTAACTGCTCCGCCGCCTGAAGAAGCAGAATATTCCTTCTCCTCCAGCTCTTTTGTAGTCTCCTCCATTTGACGCTGCATACGCTGCGCCTGTTTCATCAGATTATTCATATTGCCCGGCATACCGCCCGGGAATCCACCACGCTTTGCCATGATGTTTGTCCTCCTCGATTTTCATAACGATTTTAAATGGTTCTTTTAGTCCTCAACTTCAATATCTATATGGACTGCTTCTTTTAATTCCTCATCACTTACATAAATGGTATTCATACGCTCACCGGCACTTTTCAGGCGGGCCTTCAGATACAGCTCTTTTCCGTATTTTTCCTGAATATACCGCTCCAGTTCACCCAGAACCGTTGCCCTGCTGCCAATAGCATAATTATCAGGGCTGGAAAATACCACACAAAGGCAGCTGTCTCCGCTGGGTTCCAGCACCGTATCCCGAAAGCTGGGACGAATGGCTCCTCCCAAATCCCGGATAATTTTTCCCCAGTCCTGGCGAATCAGATTCAAATCTTCCAGCTGGGCTCTGGGAATCGCCACCTGCGGCGGCATTTCTCCCCCCGAACCGCCTTCTTCCTGGCCCGGAGAAACTCCTGCAGCTGTACTGTTTAAAGACGCACCGCCGGAATTTCCCATCCGGGCTGCCATCTGCTGCATCAGCTCCGGCGTAACCTGAGGCGTTTCTTCAATCCTGGCCTCCAGTTCATTAAGCCTCTGAAGAATAGAGTCCAGATTCGGCTCCATCTGCGGCTTTGTCAGCTTAATCAGGGCTATCTCAATCAAAACCCGTTTCTGGGAAGCATAGCGCAGCTGGTTGGAAAGCTCAGAAAAAATACGGATAAACCGCATCAGGGTTTCCCCGTCTGCCATCCCGGCTTCTTCACGGAGAAGCCGCAGATTGTCCTCCGACATTTCCAGCATAGACTCCGCATCATCTGTAGTTTTCAGTATCAGAAGATTCCTCAGATACCAGATGAAATCCACCACAAACTGTCCAAGCTCCCGCCCCTGAATCACCATTTCCTCCAGGCGGCGAATGCAGCCGGCCGTATCTCCTGCAAGAATTTCACGCAAAAGCTGGCTGAACACGCTGGAATCCACAGCCCCCAGCACCTCCAGCACATTATCATAAGTCAGCAAAGTACCGAAATGGAATGCAACACACTGATCCAGCAGACTCAGCGCATCCCGCATGGAACCATCTGCCGCTTTTGCAAGATAAGTCAGCGCCCGCTCTTCTACCGGAATCTGCTCTGCATCTGCCAGCTCCCGCAGCCGCGCCGCTATCGTCTCGATAGTGATCCGCCGGAAATCGTAGCGCTGGCACCGGGACAGCACTGTAATGGGTATTTTATGAACCTCTGTTGTTGCCAGAATAAAAATCACATAGGACGGTGGCTCCTCCAGGGTCTTTAAAAGTGCATTGAATGCGCCCGTAGACAGCATATGCACCTCGTCAATGATATAAACCCGGTACCGTCCTTCTGTAGGCGGATACTGCACCTGCTCCCGAATCTCTCTGATATTTTCCACGCCGTTGTTAGAGGCCGCATCAATCTCAACTACATTCATAGAACGTCCGGACGCAATGCTCCGGCAGCTTTCACACTCGCCGCAGGGGCTTCCGTCAACAGGATGTTCACAGTTGACCGCCTTTGCAAAAATCTTGGCAATAGTAGTTTTTCCGGTTCCCCGCGTTCCGCAGAACAGATAGGCATGACCAATGCGCTGCCCGGTTATCTGATTTTTCAGGGTCTGTACAATATGATCCTGTCCCTTAACGTCCGCAAATCCTGTCGGCCTCCACTTGCGGTACAGCGCAGTATATGACATAAATCAAAAACTCCTTATTTCTGCAGATATCCGGAATTCCATCCGGGACTTTGCAGTTATTTTTATTCATCACCAAAGCTGATGCCCAGCATCTTTGCCTCTTTGATCATCGAGCAGTCCGGATCCACCGTTTTCAGGCGCCCGGCTACCTCGGCAAGAGGAACCTTGGTAATCTCATTGTTATGCACAGCAACCATATAGCCATATTCCTTATCCTGAATCAGCTTGGCTGCTGCTGCGCCTAAACGGGTAGAAAGCACACGATCATAGGGGCAGGGTTCTCCGCCTCTCTGAGTATGGCCCGGAACTGTAACGCGGACCTCCTGACCTGTCTTTTCTGTAATCTTTGCCCCCAGCTCATAGGCTACTGACGGATATACAACCCCGTTTTTCTTCTTTTCTTTCAGTTCCTTTTTGGTGAGCATGGCATCCTCTTTGGAAATAGCGCCCTCTGCCACAGCCAGAATGGAAAACCGTTTTCCCTGTCTGCTGCGCTCTCTCAGCGCGCCTACAATCACATTCAAATCATAGGGGATCTCCGGCAGAAGAATAATATCTGCGCCTCCTGCCAGTCCGGCATACAGAGTCAGCCAGCCAACCTTGTGTCCCATAACCTCCACAATAAATACGCGGCCATGGGAAGCTGCTGTTGTATGAATACAGTCAATGGCATTGGTTGCCACATTAATGGCGCTCTGGAAGCCGAAGGTCATATCCGTTCCCCAGAGATCATTATCAATGGTTTTGGGCACTCCAATTACCATACATTCAAAATGAATAGCTT
>UQFC01000127.1 GCA_900540335.1 uncultured Clostridium sp.
GATCGGTAAGTCTTTCCGTAACGAGATCACACCGGGTAACTTTACATTCCGTACAAGAGAGTTCGAGCAGATGGAGCTTGAGTTCTTCTGCAAACCGGACACAGACCTTGAGTGGTTTGATTACTGGAAGAGCTTCTGCCTGAACTGGCTGTCATCTCTTGGACTGAAAGATGAGGAAGTACGTTACCGTGACCATGATCAGGAAGAGCTTTCCTTCTACAGTAAGGCTACTACAGACGTTGAGTTCCTTTTCCCATTCGGATGGGGTGAGCTGTGGGGAATCGCTGACCGTACAGATTATGACCTGACTCAGCATCAGAATGTATCCGGACAGGATATGACATACTTTGATGATGAGACAAAGGAGAAATACATTCCATACGTTATCGAGCCATCACTTGGTGCTGACCGTGTTGTACTTGCATTCCTTTGCAGTGCATATGATGAGGAGAATATCGGAACAGAAGAGAAACCGGATATGAGAACTGTACTTCATTTCCATCCGGCACTGGCTCCGGTTAAGATCGGTGTGCTTCCGCTTTCCAAGAAGCTGAATGAGGGCGCTGAGAAGGTATATGCCGAGCTGTCCAAATACTACAACTGTGAGTTCGATGACAGAGGCAATATCGGTAAGCGTTACAGAAGACAGGATGAGATTGGTACCCCGTTCTGCGTTACCTATGACTTTGACTCTGAAACAGACGGCGCAGTAACCGTCCGTGACCGTGATACCATGGAGCAGGTTCGCGTTCCGATTGCAGAGCTGAAGAATTACTTTGAGGATAAGTTCCGTTTCTAAGATGGAATCTCCGATGCTTCTTGTTCGGCTTTGCCGGACATGAAGATGCCCCGTTCTGAACAGTTACGAATATGTAAATATAAAAAAGAACCGCTGCGGCATAGATGAGAGATTAAAAAGACCCCCAAAAGCCAGACTTAAAATCTGACGTTTGGGGGTCGGTTCAGCTCTGAGATACCGCAGCATTTTTGGGTTTTCAGTTCCTTGATTAAAGAAGCTCACGAACCTGTTCAACGACGCGGTGGATGATCTCATTCATAGACAGATTTTCACAGCCTGCCACATGGTGGTTGCAGCGGTTTACCGGCATGAGAATCTGGCTGGCATGACTGCGCCCTACCGCTGCTGCCATGGCAGGAGTCACCTCACCGAAAAGAGAATCTGCAATAACAATTCCAATAGGTCCGATAATAATATCTGAATCCCGTGCGGCTACAAGCACGGGATTTTCTCCTGTTGCACCATAATCGGCTCCCGCCTTCAGCATGGCTGCAGTGGCAATGCTGTTGGTGCCGACAGCAAGCAGCTCCTGGTCCGGAAATTCCCGTTTGAGATGTTCGATCAGGGCTTTTCCCATGCGTCCGCCCTGTCCGTCAATGATAGTAATTTTTTTCATAATTCAGTATCCTTTATGTTGTTGTTCTGTTTTCCAATCATTGTATCATACAAACAAAAGTTTTGCTATAATAGACTTACTTTATATAAGTAGGAGGAGTTTTCCATGCTTACATCTCTTGCACTTATTTTTCTTACCGGCCTTCTGATGGCGGCCTTGTGCCAGCAGATCCGGCTTCCCAGAATCATTGGCATGCTGGCCACTGGAATCGTTCTGGGCCCCTTTGTTCTGAATCTTCTGGATCCTCTGATTCTTTCCATTTCAGCGGATTTGCGGAAAATGGCTTTGATTATCATTCTTTTAAAGGCAGGTCTGTCCCTGAATCTGTCAGATTTGAAAAAAGTAGGACGTCCGGCGGTGATGATGGCTTTTGTGCCGGCAAGCTTTGAAATTCTGGCCTTTGTCCTTTTTGCCCCTGCTCTTCTTCCGGTAAACCGGATGGAGGCGGCGGTGATGGGAGCTGTGCTTGCAGCCGTTTCTCCGGCTGTGGTGGTGCCAAGAATGGTTCAGCTGATGGAGTCAAAATACGGAACAGAAAAAAGCATTCCGCAGATGATTCTGGCGGGCGCATCCTGCGATGATATTTTTGTGATTGTCGTATTTACCACCTTTGTCAGCATGGCCCAGGGCGGACAGGCAAGGGTAACCGATTTTTTCAATATTCCGGTATCGATTCTTCTGGGAGTGCTTCTGGGAGCCGCAGCGGGATGGCTGCTGGCGCTGTTTTTTGAGACAGCCTATGCCAGAAAGCACTATGTGCGCAACAGCATGAAAGTAATTATTGTACTGGGAATTTCCTTCCTTCTGGTGGCTGCAGAAGAGTGGCTGAAGGGATTGATTTCTGTCTCCGGGCTTCTGGCAGTGACCAGCATGGCCTGTGTTCTGAAAATGAAAAGTACGGCCTTTGTGTCAAAACGCCTGTCGGAGAAATTCGGAAAACTGTGGCTGGCTGCAGAGGTGCTGCTTTTTGTTCTGGTAGGTGCTGCAGTTGATATCCGCTATACTCTCGATGCCGGGGTGACGGCAGTGATTATGATCCTTCTGGCTCTGGTATTTCGCAGTGTGGGAGTGGTTCTCTGCATGGCCGGTACAGGACTGAATCAGAAGGAGCGTCTGTTTTGCGTCATTGCCTATCTGCCGAAGGCTACGGTTCAGGCGGCGATTGGATCGGTGCCGCTGTCTCTGGGACTGCCCTGCGGAAAAATCGTGCTGTCTGTTGCAGTGCTGGCAATTTTGATTACGGCTCCTCTGGGAGCGCTGGGAATGGATGGAACCTGCCGGCTTCTGTTAAAAAAGGAGAGAATGGAATAGACATTTTTAAATTTTATTTTTCAGAATTTTCATTTTCTGAAGAAAAAATATCAGGTATAATAGTGTTGAAATACTTCAGGTATTTTGGGCAGCAGGAGTATTCCTGTTTCTTTCATCATTAAGATTTAACAGAAAAAACATGAAAAAAGGAGGAAGAGCAAATGGCAAAGGTGTATGCAATGATTGCGGACGGAACAGAAGAGGTGGAGTGTCTGGCAGTGGTGGATCTGCTGCGCCGCAGCAATATTGAAACGATTCTGGTTGCTGCAAAGGACAGCAGAGAGGTTGTCACTTCCCACGGAATCCGGATTCAGGCAGATGCAGCCGCAGGTGAGGCGGACTTTTCAGATGCAGATGTGATTTTCCTGCCGGGAGGAATGCCGGGATCCGTTCATCTTTCTCAGTGTGAACCCTTGATTCAGGCACTGAAGGCTCAGGATCAGGCAGGAAAACGGATTGCAGCTATCTGCGCGGCTCCGGCAGTGGTTCTGGGACATCACGGCTTTCTGAGAGGAAAACGTGCCACCTGTTTCCCGGGATTCGAGGAAGAGCTAAATGGAGCAATCGTGGTTGACCAGGGAGTTGTAACAGACGGAAACATTACGACTGCAAAGGGACTGGGAGTTGCTCTGGATCTGGGACTGGAGCTGGTCAGACTTCTGATTGATGAAAAAACGGCAGATGATTTGAAGAAAACCATTCAGTATGCATGAGATAATAGAGCAGTCTGTCTGAGCAACAGCGGGAAGAAGAAAAAAGCAGGGAAAATGCGAAAATAAAAAAAGACAGGAAAGCAAAAAGGGGTAACGTCAGAATGAACAAGAAAGTATTTGTTCGTATATACGAATTAAAAATCTATATGCGAAAATGACAGAAATTGGAAGCACTTACACCTGATTTTGCAGAAATTTGTACAAAATTTTTCCGTTTTTTAAAGAAAACATCTTTACTCAGCGGTAAAATATGGTATACTATGTACGGACTGTTTCAGGGCCTTCTTTCGGTGTCGAAAAAACGGCAGCAGCTTTACAGAAAACAGAGAAGATGGTTTAGGACTTAAGTAAAGGGAAGCGGAAGAAGGGGCAGCCGGGAACGGTAAAAACCTGTAGAGGATATCTACACGCATGAGGAGGAAAAACCAATGGCAAATAAGTGGGTTTATTTATTCACCGAAGGTGATGCCAGCATGAGAAATCTGCTTGGCGGTAAGGGGGCAAACCTGGCTGAGATGACCAACATCGGTCTTCCGGTACCCCAGGGCTTTACCATCACAACAGAGGCATGCACACAGTATTATGAAGATGGACGTGAGATCAACGATGAGATCCAGGCCCAGATCAATGAATATATCGGCAAGATGGAAGAGATTACCGGCAAGAAGTTCGGCGATCATGAGAATCCGCTGTTAGTATCTGTTCGTTCCGGTGCAAGAGCATCCATGCCGGGTATGATGGACACCATCCTGAACCTGGGATTGAACGAAGAGGTTGTTAATGTAATCGCTGAGAAGTCCGGCAATGCACGTTGGGCATGGGACTGCTACAGAAGATTTATCCAGATGTATTCCGACGTTGTTATGGAGGTCGGCAAGAAATATTTCGAGACCCTCATCGATGAGATGAAGGAGAAAAAGGGCGTTAAGCAGGACGTTGAGCTGGATGCTGACGACTTAAAGGAGCTGGCAAATCAGTTTAAGGCTGAGTACAAGGATAAGATCGGCGCAGACTTCCCGGATGATCCGAAGGAGCAGCTGATGGGCGCTATCAAGGCAGTATTCCGTTCCTGGGACAATCCCCGTGCAAACGTATACCGCCGCGACAACGATATCCCGTATTCCTGGGGTACCGCTGTAAACGTACAGTCCATGGCTTTCGGTAACATGGGTGATGACTGTGGTACCGGTGTTGCATTTACCCGTGACCCGGCTACCGGTGAGAAGGGCCTGTTCGGTGAGTTCCTGACCAATGCACAGGGTGAGGACGTTGTAGCAGGTGTTCGTACTCCGATGCACATCAACGAGATGGCTGACAAGTTCCCGGAGGCATTCAAGCAGTTTAACGAAGTTTGCAAGACTCTGGAAGATCACTATAGAGATATGCAGGATATGGAGTTTACCGTTGAGCACGGCAAGCTGTACATGCTGCAGACCAGAAATGGTAAGAGAACCGCTCAGGCTGCATTAAAGATCGCCTGCGATCTGGTAGATGAAGGCATGAGAACTCCGGAGGAGGCAGTTGCCATGATCGACCCGCGTAACCTGGATACTCTGCTGCATCCGCAGTTTGACGCTGAGGCACTGAAGAAAGCTGAGCCGCTGGCAAAAGCTCTGGCTGCTTCTCCGGGTGCTGCATGCGGTAAGATTGTCTTCACTGCAGAAGATGCAAAAGAGTGGGCTGCAAGAGGCGAGAAGGTAGTTCTGGTTCGTCTGGAGACTTCTCCGGAAGATATTGAGGGTATGAAGGCTGCTCAGGGTATCCTGACTGTTCGCGGCGGTATGACCTCTCACGCTGCAGTAGTTGCACGTGGTATGGGTACCTGCTGTGTATCCGGCTGCTCCGATATCGCTATGGATGAAGAAAACAAGAAATTTGTTCTGGCTGGTAAGGAATTCCACGAGGGCGACGCACTGTCTATCGATGGTTCCACCGGTAAGATTTACGATGGCATTATCCCGACTGTAGACGCTACCATTGCCGGTGAGTTCGGCAGAATCATGGGATGGGCTGATCAGTATAGAAGACTGAAAGTAAGAACCAACGCAGATACTCCGGCTGATGCAAGAAAAGCAAGAGAGCTGGGTGCTGAGGGTATCGGTCTTTGCCGTACCGAGCATATGTTCTTCGAGGGTAACAGAATCGACGCTTTCCGTGAGATGATCTGTTCTGAGACTGTAGAAGAGCGTGAGGCAGCTCTGGAGAAGATCCTTCCGGAGCAGCAGGGTGATTTCGAGAAGCTGTACGAGGCTCTTGAGGGCAACCCGGTATGTATCCGTTTCCTGGATCCGCCGTTACATGAGTTCGTTCCGACCACTGAGGCAGATATTAAGAAGCTGGCTGATGCACAGGGCAAGAGCGTTGAGACCATCAAGAATATCATTGCTTCCCTGCACGAGTTCAACCCGATGATGGGTCATCGTGGATGCCGTCTGGCTGTTACCTATCCGGAGATTGCAAAGATGCAGACCAAGGCTGTTATCCGCGCAGCAATCAACGTTCAGAAGGCACATCCGGAATGGAATGTAGAGCCGGAGATCATGATTCCGCTGGTTGGCGATATCAAAGAGTTAAAATATGTAAAGAACTTTGTAGTTGAGACCGCTGACGCTGAGATCGCAGCAGCAGGTATTGAGCTGAAATATCAGGTTGGTACCATGATCGAGATCCCGAGAGCAGCTCTGACTGCAGATGACATTGCAAAAGAGGCTGAGTTCTTCTGCTTCGGTACCAATGACCTGACTCAGATGACTTACGGCTTCTCCCGTGATGATGCAGGCAAGTTCCTGAATGCTTACTATGATGCCAAGATCTTCGAGAACGATCCGTTTGCAAAACTGGATCAGGTTGGCGTAGGCAAGCTGATGAAGATGGCTATCGATCTGGGTAAGCCGGTCAACAGCAAGCTGCACTGCGGTATCTGCGGTGAGCACGGCGGCG
>UQFC01000128.1 GCA_900540335.1 uncultured Clostridium sp.
CCCAGGATCTCCATTACATCCTCATATACCTCCGGAACATGGTTTCCGATGACTACCTGATACTGACCCCCGCTCTTCATCACGGTAACAACCCCGTCCATGTCCCTCAGAACCTGATCCTTTGCCGCACTCTCGTCCTTTAAGGTAAAACGAAGTCTTGTACTGCAGTAAATCAGACCTGCCACATTTTCTTTTCCGCCGACATTTTCCACAATTTTTACTGCCAGCTCATGGTACTTCCCCATTTCCTTCTCCTCCTTCTTGGTTCTGTCCGGCATAAGGCCGGGCTTTCGCCCCTTCCCCCTGTCTGCCGTCCCCTGTTTTCTATAGCTCGAATATAGCATTTCCCCTGTTTTTAAACAACAATCCCGGATGCTGTTGTTTCAACGTTTCAGAGATCAAAAAAAGAACCGCTGTTTTTTGTAACAGCGGTTCAGGAAGTCTCATCCCACAAAAGCGGAACGTGATGAAGCATCTCCAGAGATGACCGGGCATGCTCCTCATATCGTTTGGAAAGAAGCAGGGAAAAGAAAATATCCAGCACATAAGTGGCTGCCGTAAAAGAAGAAATAACATCCAGACTCAGCAGCGAATCCCTGTTTGGAATTTCCACCAGCTCATGGCACAATTCCCCCATGGTTTCATGGTGAGGACCCACAATCCCCACAATATGATTTTTCGTTGCCTCTCCCAGATAGCGCGCCATACGGATGACCGAATGATTGGAGCCGGTGAGGCTGATCAGAATGGCAACCGTTTTTTTATGCTTTCTGCCTGCCCTTTTTATATCATCTTTTTCAGCCACATAAAGCCCTTCTTTTCCGACAATACCGCCGCCGCCCATGCAAAAGCAATCATGGGGATAAAAATAAACAGGGCAATATTCCGTTCTGTCAAAGGCACCGGATTGTAGGGCGCCGTCCAGGAAAACAGATAGAAGAAATAAAAGTGGGAAAAATAAATCCACTCACTCATACTCCGCATTCTTGGAAACAGCTTCCAGGAGGGACAGGAAAGTCCCATGGCTGCCTCTGTCAGAAAATAGGCTGCAGGCGCAGCTGTAAAGACCATGTTGGTATTGCTGCACCGGCTTACCTCCTTGTACATCAGATACACAAAAACAAGCCCGAGAACGGCTGCCGCCGGAAATGGCATCCGGGTCTTTTTTTCTGCAAAATGCATTCCCAGGGCGAGATAAAAGCTCCCGTAAAAAAGACCGTTTCGCATTGTCATAAACCGGGGCGCATACCACATAACCCATTCCTGAAATTTCATGGGCATCTTCTGGGTAAAGTACCAGTTGTCTCCCAGGCATCCGATCAGAAACAAAATTCCCGTTGCCGTAAGAATCTGCCAGGTTTTCAGACCTGCCTTTTTCATGGCCCACACAATCAGCACTGCCGTAATCAGTGCCGGAAGATACCACAGCTGGGCAATGGTGCTGGAAAAGAAGAAGGACCAGATATAATGTCTGACAAATTCCCTGATACTTTCTGTTCCGTGATACCAGTTGTAAATATCAATCGGCCAGTACAGCACACACCAGAGCAGATACAGCTTGAAAATGCGCAGGCAGTAAGCAAATACCGTTCCATTTCCGCTGCCTGTCATCCTGCGGCTTCTTCCCCGCACCTCTGCAGCCGCGCTTTCCGCCAGCCCTCTGCTGTTCTCATCCCGGCGGGCTGCCCCGCCGTTTCTTCTGCTTTTTCTCTGCCGTTCAGACGCGCCTGCCGCTTCGCTTCCTCTGATTCCTGCCTGACACTCCGGAACCTTCCGGAACAGAAGAAAGCCTGCAATGATAAAAAATACCGGAACGGCCAGATTCGACAGCCAGCTGCCTATGAGAAGGCGCCACCGGCTGTCACCTGCATAAAAAACCTGAATCATATGACGGGCTGCCACTAAAATTGCCAGAGCAAATTTCAGCAGATCCAGCCCATAATACATCTTTCTTTTTTCCATATTCCGTGCTCCCACTAATCCAGGAAGGTAACGGCCTTACAAGGCGTTCGGTAATTAGCCGGCGCAATCAGAATTCCTGTTCTTTCATTGCTGGAGTGGATAACCTGTCCTCCTCCTATGTAAAGAGCCACATGATTAATATAGCTTCCGCTGCCGTAAAACAGCAGATCTCCCGGCTGAACATCTGATATGGGAATCTCTTTTCCGTTAGCCGCCTGATCTCTGGAGCTTCTTCCTATCTCAATTCCAAAATTCTTGAAAATACTCTGCGTAAATCCGGAACAGTCTGCTCCATTTGTCAGGCTGGTGCCGCCATAAACGTAAGGATTGCCCAAAAACTGCTTTGCATAAGCCACAATCGCGGTTCTTGTAGCAGAAGTCACTGCAGCAGATCCCGGTCCTCCGCCGGCCAGCACTACAGACGCGCTCTGCTTTCCGTCCTGAGAAGATCCTGAAGGCTTTGAACCGCTCTGATTCTGGCTTCCCGGAGCCTGACTTCCCGAAGCGCTGCTTCCTGAGCCGCTTCCCGGTGCCGCCCCCTGAATCACTGCCGCCTGAGGCGGATTGGATCCGGAATCCGTTCCTGCGCCGCTTTCCGGCTGACTGCTTCCAGGCTTCACATCCGCCGCCGGTTTGGAATCCTGTTCTGTTCCTGACTGACCGGAACCAGCCTGACTTCCGGACGCCTCCGGATTTGCCTCAATAATCAGCTGGCCCTCTCCCGGTCTGGCCGCAGCCTGCCCGGATGTATTTGAGGAATCTGTGCCTTCCTGTTTTGCCTCTACCAGAATCACCTGCTGCAAAGCTGCAATCGCCGCATCCGCCTCCTGCTTTCTTCTGGCCTCCTCTTCCTTCTTTGCCGCTTCCTCCTCTAAGGAAACAGCCTGGTCAAACTCCACCTCTGCTCTGCAGTAATCCTTGGATACATATCCTACCAGGTCAGAGTCAATCTCCACCTGGAAAAATTCTCCGGCATCTGCCTTTACCACATAGCGGGCGCCCTGAGATAAAAGCGTCAGCGTATTACTGGTCAGATTCGGCTCCTCCCGCAGACGGAGACTTTCTGTATTGATGGTAACAAATTCCCGTCCGATGGACTGGGCCAGGGTCTCCGCCTCCGCTCCGGTAATAAAATACTGGGCTTTGATGAATCCGTTAACGGTACCGGACTGAATCCGGTACCATTTTCCGCCTTCTCCCTCCACAGTCTCCAGAATCGTGGCAGCGCAGTTATTATAAATTTTTCCTACGATGTCACTGTCTGTATTCGCTTCCTTCCGGATATTCACATAATCCGTCACCTGGGAAACCGCGATATTTTCATAATCTGCCGGAGCTGCAACCAGCGTCACCGGATGGACAGACTTTGCCGCATCTGCATACACATGCATCGGAATCGTCCCTGCAAATGCCACACACATACAGCCTGCTGCCAGTGCTTTTACAATTGTCCTCATTGGTTGCCTGCCTCTCTAATGTTCTGTCAGATATCGTTCTGCACTAGTAACTGCATTTGCACCGTCCGCTACTGCGGTCACAATCTGGCGCAGCTGCTTCTTTCTCACATCTCCTGCTGCAAAAACACCGGGAACTCCTGTCTCACAGGTTTCATCAGCTGCAATATATCCATGATCCAGGGTGAGCAGCTGTGAAAACGGCTGGCTGTTCGGAGTAATTCCGACTGCTACAAACACGCCGTCCACAGAAAGTTCGGACTGCTCCTGTGTTTTTACATTCTTCACGGCAAGGGAATTCACTTTTCCTTCTCCGCGAATCTCTTCTACCACAGTGTCCCAGAGCACAGTCACATTGTCCAGGGCAAACAGCTTTTCCTGAAGAGATCTTGCCCCTCTCAGCTGATCTCTGCGGTGAATCAGATAGACCTTTTCACACATCCGCGCCAGGAAAATCGCATCTTCAATCGCCACATCTCCGCCGCCTACAACAGCAGTTACTTTCTTCCGGAAAAATGCTCCGTCACAGGTTGCGCAGTAGCTGACACCCATTCCGCCGAATTCCTCTTCACCGGGAACTCCCAGCTTGCTGTGCATGGCCCCTGAAGCAATAATAACTGTTTTTCCATAATAGGTATCTTTTTTTCCAATGATTTTTTTCATCACAGCAGAGTTTTCCGTTTTCCCTGCCTCCTGTGCGGACATCATGGAATCTGAAGCTTCATGAAGCTCTGCCGCCTGCAGCTGCTCCTCACCCTGCTCCTCTGCCTTTACCAGCTCGACAGCCTCTACCTCATCCTCACAGAATACAGCCTCCAGCTGATCTGCATGCTGACGCAGCTTCATTCCCAGATCAAAACCATTGATCCCGGGAAGTCCCGGATAATTGTCTACCTCATAGGTACTCAGTACCTGTCCTCCGCTCATCATTTCTTTTTCAATAACCAGCGTATTTAACCTTGCTCTCTGGGCATAGATTGCCGCTGCCAGTCCTGCCGGGCCGGATCCGATAATGACTAAATCATACTGTTTTTCCATCTGTCCGTCTCACCTCTTATAATTTATTTATAACTATTCAGAATGCTGTAAAAATAAGTATAACACAAGTTATTTTAAAGATACAGACTCTTATTAAAAATGTAAATGAATTGTAACTTTTTTTATGCTATAATACCCGTAAAGGAGAGTGATTTTATGGCGAAAAAAGTTGTTCTTGTCACTGGCGCTTCCCGTGGAATCGGAAAAGCCATAGCTGTTAAATTTGCCAAAAAAGGATATAATGTAGTGATCAGCTGCGCTCACAGAGAAGCCGAGCTGATGCAGGCAAAGAAAGAAATTGAAGGCTATCAGGTTTCCTGCCTTGCCTTTGTAGGCGATATGGGCGACATGAGTACCTGCGAAGCGATGTTTCAGCAGATTAAAAAACAATTCGGAACCCTGGATGTTCTGGTAAACAATGCAGGCATATCCTATATCGGACTGCTGCAGGATATGACCTCCGATGACTGGGATCGGATTGTCCGTACCAACCTGACTTCTGTATTTAACTGCTGCAAGCTGGCCATTCCCATGATGCTGTCGGCAGAAAAAGGAAAAATCATCAACATTTCCTCCGTCTGGGGCAATGTCGGCGCATCCTGCGAGGTTGCCTACTCTGCCACAAAGGGCGGCATCAATGCCTTCACCAAGGCTCTTGCCAAGGAACTGGCTCCCAGCAATATCCAGGTCAATGCAGTGGCCTGCGGAGCCATTGACACGGAAATGAATCAGTGGCTGGAGGAGGACGAGCTGATCCACCTGGTAGAAGAAATTCCGGCCGGACGGCTGGGCCAGGCCGAGGAGGTTGCCGACTTCGTTTACCATCTGGGCTACAAGGGCACCTATCTGACCGGCCAGATTATCAGCATGGACGGCGGCTGGACATAACCCTTTCTCTCTGTACTGATACTGCATAGAAAAATCCGGCTCCATTTCCCTCAAAGGGAAATCAGCCGGATTTTTCTTTCATTCATTCTTCGTCTCTGCCGCTGTCATCTGACGAATCATCTCCCGCGTCATCTTCGTCTCCGCCGCTGTCATCTGACGAATCGCCGCCTGCGTCATCTTCGCTTCCTCCGCTGTCTCCTGACGAATCGTCTCCCGCGTCATCCCCGCTTCCTGCGCTGTCTCCTGACGAATCGCTTCCCGCGTCATCCTCGCTTCCTCCGCTGTCTCCTGACGAATCGCCGCCTGCGTCATCCTCGCTTTCTTTGCTGTCTTCCGATGCATCACCTCCGGCCTCATCCTTACTTTCTGCACTCTCCTCTGAAGCATCATTCTCGTCTTCGCTGCTGTCCTCTTTGCTGTCCTCCGATGCATCATCCTCAGCGTCATCCTTACTTTCCCCGCCATCTTCTGATGCCTCGTCTTCTTCGGCATCGTCTTCGCATTCCGTGGAAGGCTTCTTCTCCTCTTCCTCCTTTTTCTCTGTCTCTTCCTCCGGAATCTCTTCGCTTTCTTCTATATCCTCTCTATCCGTTTCTTCCTCTTTTTCCTTCTCGTTTTCCTTTTCTAACAGATACTGTCCGAGAGACTTTCCGCTTTCCTTTGCGCTGGCAGCCTCCTCAGCACTTCCGCTCAGACATACAACCGGCTGTCCGCAAAACAGAGAATAAATGCTTTCCTCCAGCCCGGCATCCTTCTTCCCTTCATTCAAAACAGCATATCCTGCCAGAATCTGCCCGTCTCCGCAAAGAGCCTTCAGCTCCTCTCCTGCTTCCCTGATATGCTTTCCACGAAGCGATTTCAGCTTTTCCTCAGCCCCTTTGTCCGGTGAAAATATCCGGATAATCCGGTACTGATCATCCAGGTGAACTACCCATTGTCTAAAGCCAATGGGCTTCCTGCTTCATCGACCTCGTAAC
>UQFC01000129.1 GCA_900540335.1 uncultured Clostridium sp.
AACCTACGACAGCGCGGTTAACAGCCGCGTGCTCTACCGACTGAGCTATCGAGGAATATGTATGCGGGAGATGGGACTTGAACCCACACGACATAACTGCCACTAGATCCTTAGTCTAGCCTGTCTGCCAATTCCAGCACTCCCGCCAACTTCTTAAGTATAGCATATCTTTCCAAATAATGCAAGAGGTTTTTTTCGATTTTTTCTGTTTTTTTAAAACAATTTGCATTGTTCCCAGAAAAGGCAAAAATCCTCCTGTTTTCTAAATAAATACGTCTTTTCCCCCGTATTGACAGCAAGCTGTCCGACGGAGAAAAGACGTAAAATCAACCAAAACCTGAATTAAGCCAGTTTGGACTTAGCCAGCTCAGCCAGCTTTGCAAAGCCTTCAGCATCGTTGATAGCCATGTCGGACAGGACCTTACGGTTCATCTCAACACCAGCCAGCTTCAGACCGTACATAAACTTGGAGTAGGACAGGCCATTGATTCTAGCTGCTGCGTTGATACGAGCGATCCACAGCTGACGGAACTGTCTCTTTCTCTCCTTACGTCCAGCATAGGAGCTGGTCAGAGCTCTCATTACGGACTGCTTTGCGATTCTGTACTGTTTGGAACGTGCGCCTCTGTAGCCTTTTGCCATCTTCAGCACTCTGTTATGTTTCTTCTTTGCGTTCATGCCGCCTTTAATTCTTGCCATCGGTTTTTCCTCCTTCTTAAACGAATCAGTCTATTACAGATATGGTAAAATCTTCTTCATTACTTTTGCATTGGTGCTGTCAGTAACGATATCTTTTCTAAGATTTCTCTTTCTCTTGGTAGACTTCTTAGTTAAGATGTGAGACTTGTATGCTTTATTTCTTACCAGCTTACCAGTACCGGTCTTTTTGAAACGTTTTGCAGCTGCTCTGCTTGTTTTTAATTTAGGCATTATTGTTTCCTCCTTAATCGTTCGCTTTTACTTTTTAGCAGT
This sequence comes from uncultured Clostridium sp., assembly GCA_900540335.1. GTDB lineage: Bacteria > Bacillota > Clostridia > Lachnospirales > Lachnospiraceae > Brotaphodocola. The sequence continues at coordinate 973 of UQFC01000129.1, forward strand.
TAAAAACATGACCATGCTTCTTCCTTCTATTTTGGAAGGCTTGTCGATGACTGCGATATCTTTTAAATTCTCTGCAAAATCATCCAGAATGTACTTGGACTTGGACATATGTGCCATTTCACGTCCTCTGAAACGCAGGGTAACCTTTACTTTGTCTCCCTTTTCCAGGAACTTCCGTGCTGATCCCATCTTGGTGTTTAAATCATTGGTGTCGATGTTCGGGGATAACCGCACTTCCTTCACTTCGATTACCTTCTGTTTTTTCTTGGCTTCCTTTTCTTTTCTGGCCAGTTCATAACGGTATTTACCGTAGTCGATAATCTTGCATACCGGCGGTTTCGCTGTTGGTGCAATCTTTACCAGATCCAGCTCAGCCTCCTGAGCCATACGGTAAGCCTCCTTTGCGGACATGATGCCCAGCTGCTCTCCGTCCTCTCCAATCAGTCGAACTTCCTTGTCTCTGATTTGTTCGTTAATCATTAACTCGCTAATTGTCGTACACCTCCATCATAAAATTCTGCATGTTTGTTTCCCTGCATAAAAAAAGTAGATAGAATACACTCTATCCACCCTCTAAGTAATCACGCAGGCGTCGCCGCCGCTATCCGTGTTTCTTAATATGAACCAGGGTCACTGCATCGTGCCGAGGTGAGGTGGATACCTACTTTCTTGTGCGTTGTTCTCACAACTTTTATTACTATACTATGGTTCCCTGCAAATGTCAAGTGTTTTTCGCAAAAGAATATGCCTGAATGAACCCCCTCACAGGGGTTCACGCAAAACACACCGGCCTGATCAGTTTTTTCTCCCGGTCTGAACCTCAAAACCTCTGATCCAGTCTATTTTTTTCATAAAATAAAGAAATGCGCCTGAACTGATCGTCCAGGTCAAAGGATAGGCCCAGGAAATCATCTGAAATTCATTTACCACACTTAATACCGCTGTTACATAAAGGATTCGGATTCCGCACCAGCTTGCCAGCATAACAACCATGGGAATCATCGCTTTTCCGCAGCCCCGCATCACGCCTGCCGCGCAGTGTGAGAACGCCAGAAGAAAGAAAAACAAAGTTACGGTATGCCCATGAATCACACCAAAGCGAATCGCCTCCGGTGAGTCCACAAAAAGTCTGAGCGCCTTTCCGCAGCCCATATAAAGAATTACTCCTACCGCTTCCGCCATAGCCATTCCGGATGCAATTCCAAAATATGCCCCTTTCTTTGCCCGCTCGTATTCCCCGGCGCCCAGATTCTGACTGACAAAGGTGGGAAGCGCCATGGACATACTCATAATCGGCAAAAACACAAGACCTTCAATTTTGCTGTAAGCACCATGTCCTGATATGGCATAAGCCCCGAAGCTGTTAATATTTGCCTGGACCACCAGATTCCCAATGCTGATTACTGAATTTTGAAGACCGGAGGGAAGTCCCTGATGAATCACCTGCCCAAGCACATCCCGGTAAATCTTCAGTTTTCTAAAGTCAAGCCCTGTATAATCCCTGATTCTGCACATGCGAATTATACAAAGTACTGCACTCAGCCCCTGTGAAAGTACGGTTGCCACTGCTGCTCCGCCCACACCCCAGTGAAATCCTGCCACAAAAAGCAAGTCCAAAGCTACATTCAGGCAGGAGGAAATCACCAGATAATACAAAGGATGAAGGCTGTCGCCCAAAGCACGCATGATTGCCATGCAGATATTGTACATAATTATAGTAGAAACACCGCCGAAGTAAATCCGGAAATAGACAAGGGCATGAGGCATAACACTTTCCGGCGTATGCATCCATACGAGAAGACGCGGCACCAGAAGCACGCCTGCAATCGTCGAAAGTACAGAGGCGCCTATTCCAAACAGGAAATTCGTGTGAATCGCCAGCTCTGTTTCTCTCTCATTTTTCGCCCCAAAGTAACGGGAAATCACAACGCCTCCGCCAATTGCAATTCCATTAAAAAAACCGATAATCAAAAAGCTGATATGAGACGCCATACTGACTGCAGCAAAAGCATCATTTTCAGCAAAATTTCCCACAACCCATGCATCTGCCATATTATAAAGCTGCTGCAGCAGCTGTCCCAGAAACAGGGGAACTGCAAAGCCCAAAAGCCCGCGTACAATAGAACCTTCTGTTAAGCTGGCCGGATTTTTCTTCTGTATCATGATTCTGTGTCCATTCCTTCCGTAAAATCATCTGTGCTCTGACACTGCGCCTTTTGGTTTCTATTTTATCACAGTGCAGATAATTGTCAAACTACGGAGTATTTTTGACTTCATAGGACGTAATTTCCTATAAGAAAGAAGCTCGCAAGCGAGCTTCTCCGCCTGCGGCGGGTCGCTTCTGCGGCAAAATTCTCTACCGCCGCATGGCGATCCCCGCGGAGCGTTTTTATTTCATAGGACTAATTTCCCATAAAAAATACAGCAGAGCCGGACTTTTCCATGCTCTGCTGTATCTTCGCTTTATTTCATCTGAAAGGTTGCACACTGTGTGTGCTCGGATCTGCTTGCTCCGTCACCGCTGATGTCAATATTCTTCGCCGTGCAGTGGTGATTTTCATTGTAAACACATTTCACTGCCTCACAGTCGATCTCCAGACGGTTTTCCGGAGTTTTAAATACATTCTGGAAAGCCCCGTCTTTGTTTTCGTCGAAACTTCCGCAGCAGGTTTCGCTGCACTGACAGGCATCCTGTCCGTCTACTACAATGGTCTGCTTGCAGCAGCGGCTGTCACAGTTGTGAAGGCAGTTTGTTACGGTACATGCTAATTTGGTCATAATAAATGCATACCTCCTTGATTAATCATGATAGATTTGTCTATCAGGGATAGTATGCATTTATCTTTTCATTCTATTCTATTTTATTTGAGGAAATCGAATTATTTCTGCTCCTGCTTTACTTCCACTGCACGAACCTCTCTGGAAGCAATTTCTTTTTTGAGATCCTCGATAAATGCATCCAGGGATCTCTGGCCTTCGTCGCCTTTGAAACGGCTGCGGACTGCCACTACGCCCTCTTCCTCTTCCTTCTGGCCTACAACCAGCATATACGGAATCTTGTTCTTCTGGGCTTCACGAATCTTGTAGCCGATCTTTTCAGAGCGGATATCCAGCTCTGCACGGATTCCTGCCTCATCCAGAGCAGCCTTTACCTTGCCTGCGTAGTCCAGATATTTATCGGAAATCGGCAGAACCTTTACCTGTACCGGAGCCAGCCAGGTGGGGAATGCACCTGCAAAATGCTCAATCAGAATACCGATAAACCGCTCAATGGAGCCAAATGCCACGCGGTGAATCATAATCGGTCTGTGCTTTTCGCCGTCTGCACCAATATACTCCAGTTCAAACCGCTGAGGCAGCTGGAAGTCTAACTGAATGGTACCGCACTGCCAGGTTCTTCCAATAGCATCAACCAGATGGAAGTCAATCTTCGGACCATAGAATGCGCCGTCGCCTTCGTTAACCACATAATCCAGACCCATTTCATCCAGAGCGCTGCGCAGACCATCGGTAGCCATCTCCCAGTCCTCGTCGCTTCCCATGCTGTCTTCCGGTCTGGTAGACAGCTCTACATGATACTGGAAACCAAACAGGCTGTATACACTGTCAATCAGCTGTGCAACACCCTTGATTTCCTCTTTGATCTGCTCCGGAGTCATGAAGATATGAGCATCATCCTGAGTAAAGCAGCGCACACGCATCAGACCATGAAGCTGGCCGGATTTCTCATGACGGTGAACCAGACCCAGCTCGCCCAGACGAAGGGGCAGATCACGGTAGGAACGGGGCTCAGATGCATATACAAGAACACCGCCCGGGCAGTTCATGGGTTTTACCGCATAATCCTGCTCATCAATAACCGTGGTGTACATATTATCTTTATAGTGATCCCAGTGACCGGAGGTCTCCCACAGGCTTCTGTTTAAAATTACCGGTGTGGAAATCTCTACATAACCGGCTTTTTTATGAATTTCTCTCCAGTAATCCAGAAGAGTATTCTTCAGCACCATGCCCTTTGGCAGGAAGAAGGGGAATCCCGGTCCGGCTTCGTGCATCATAAACAGTCCCAGCTCTTTGCCCAGTTTCCGGTGGTCACGCTTCTTTGCTTCTTCCATCATGGTAATGTAAGCTTCCAGCTCTTCCTTCTTTGCAAATGCAGTAGCATAAATACGAGTCAGCATTTTGTTATGCTCATCGCCTCTCCAGTATGCGCCTGCAATGCTCATCAGCTTGTATGCCTTGCCAATATCCTTGGTGCTCATCAGATGCGGGCCTGCACACAGATCAGTGAACTCACCCTGCTTGTAGAAGCTGATTTCCTCTCCTTCCGGAAGATCCTCAATCAGCTCCACCTTGTACGGCTCCTCTTTTTCCTTCATGAAAGCAATTGCTTCCTCTCTGGGTAGGGTGAAGCGCTCGATCGGAAGAGCTTCTTTTACAATCTTCTTCATCTCTGCTTCGATCTTTTCCAGATCCTCTGCTGTAATCGGATTTTCAAAATCCATATCATAGTAGAATCCATCAGCAATAGAAGGACCGATTGCCAGCTTGGCGCTGGGATACAGACGCTTAATTGCCTGTGCCATTACATGGCTGGCAGAATGGCGCAGTGCAGCCAGACCCTTCTCGTCCTTTGCGGTCAGGATATTCAGAGAACAATCCTCTTCCAGAACTGTACGCAGATCAACTGCTTCTCCATCTACTTCACCGGCACATGCCACCCGTGCCAGACCTTCGCTTAAATCTTTTGCCACATCCAGTACAGACATTGGCTGTGCATATTCCTTCACACTTCCGTCTTTTAATGTAATCCTCATGGCTTTGCTCCTTTTTCCTTTGATGTGATGAGTTTTCCATAGCGCATCCTCCCGGAGCGCTTTTGATTTCACGGAATGAATTTTTCTGTATTTCCTATGAAAACAAAAATCCCCTGCCAGACGTCTTCTGACATCTGGCAAGGGACGATCATTCTGTAAATGCTTCGCGGTTCCACCCTGCTTGCTGAATCTCAATTTCTGACAACAGACCTGTCTGCGCCTCTACTGAAAAGTAATTCAGCCTCTCATTCTGACGATAACGGAATCACCGGATCCGATTAAGGACCGCTCCGAGCTGGTCTTCTCCTGAAATCCCTGCAGGATGCTTCCACCATCTGCATCCCTCTCTGTGCGCTTTTTTCAGGTTACTGGTCTCATCTGCGCGTTGACTATGGAAATAACTTCATACCTGTTTCTGATTATAACACGCCCCGAAAATATGTCAAGCATTTAATTCTGCAGGATTTACTCCGGAAGCTCATTCCATCTTCATCCGGCCCCGCATACAATAGCAGTC
>UQFC01000130.1 GCA_900540335.1 uncultured Clostridium sp.
TTATTCTCCTTTTTTGTATTTTCATTTGTGTCTGCCGGCGGGAAGCCGGATATCCGGAACCTGATTACAGATGACGGCAGGGACCGCAGCTTTCCCGGTTGGCAATATAATAGGGAAGGCTGATTTTCATGGGAAGTGAGTGTCCTCCCTCAATCCGGTCGATGAGAATTTTAGCAGTCATCTGTCCCATTTCATCAACAGGAATGTGAATCGTTGTCAGCATTGGTGTCAGATACTGAGCTGTTTCAATATCATCAATGCTGATGAGGGAAACATCCTCCGGAATAGAAAGACCGTGTTCCTTTAAGGCCCGCATTACCCCGATGGCAGTAATATCGTTGGGACAGAAGTAGGCGGTAGCGCCGCAGTTTTTGTCAAGAAGGCTGCCGGCTCCCCGGTATCCTCCCTCAGAGGACAGGGCGACGTTGGCAGTCAGTTCTCTGCGGAAGGGAATTTTTGCGGCGGCAAGAGCGTCGCAGTAGCCCCGGTACCGATCTTCATGTTCTGTTTCTCCAATATAGGCAATCTGCCTGTGACCGAGAGAGAGCAGATGGTTGACAGCAGTTACGGCAGTGTCGTAGCCGCTGCAGATAATCTGGTCATATTTGGCATCCAGGCTGTTAAGTCCCGTATAGGCCACACACTTAAAATATCGTTTGAGGAATTTAAGAAGCTGCTTATCGCAGCGGCCTAAAACGGCGACTCCGTCTACATGGTTGTCTGTAATCAGACGATAGGTGCCCGGATGGTTGATGTCAAAGGCGGTAAAGGTATATTTTAAAATATAATTGTACCGGAAGGCTTCTTTTTCGATGCTTCTTGCAAGGGCTGCAAAAAAGCTGTCGGTTTCTTTTTCCGAAACCCGGGCAAAAATGCAGGCAATGGAGCGGGAACGGGTGCCGGTATTTTCCTGAATTCCCATTTTCAGCTCTCGGGCAGAACTGTTAGGCACATAGCCTGTACGGCGAACAATTTCCCAGATCCGGTCCTGAACTTCCTGGCTGGCCGGGCATTTGCTGCTTTTGTTAATGACGCGGGACACAGTAGAAATCGATACGCCGGCCTCTGCTGCAATTTCCTTCAGTGTCATAAAAGCCCTCCTTTCTGGAATGTTACTTTTATTCTATAAAAACACAGGCAAAAAAGCTATGGCAATATCCACAAACGTTTGCGTAAAATTTGTGAATATTGACTGATGGCAATTTCTGCAAAAAAAGGAAAATATGCTATAATAAAAGAAGGGCAAACGATTGAGTAAAAACTCAACCGAAAAGAAAAAGTTTGTGTTACAATAAAGAAAGAATAAGAAAGGGGGTTATCAGACATGAAAACATTGCTGAAAGGCGGTTCTGTCTACAGAAATCATGAGTTTGTGACTGCAGATATTCTGGCAGAAGACGGAATCATCCGCCAAATCGGCAGAGATCTGGAGGCGGACGGTGCGGAAATTGCAGATGTTTCCGGATACCGGATTGTTCCGGGCTTTCTTGATGTTCACACCCACGGGGCAGTCGGTGTAGACGTGAATGCGGCAGAACCGGAAGATTTTGAAAAGGTATGCCGTTTTCAGGCGAGTCAGGGTACAACCGGATGGCTGGGATCTGTACTGACAGATACCAGAGAGCAGACCTTATGGTGCATCGAACAGTTTAAACAGTGGGAAAAGCTGGAGCATCAGGGAGCTGAGCTTCTGGGCATTCATCTGGAAGGACCGTTTTTAAGTCCGGATTACAAGGGTGCAATGCCGGAGCATCTGCTGCAGAAACCGAATCTGGAACTTCTGAAGGAGTATCAGAAAGCTGCTGAGGGAAGAATCCGTTATATTACGGTTTCTCCGGAACTGGATGGAATGGTTGATTTCATTGCAGAGATTGGAAAGCTGGGAATTGTCACTGCAATCGGACATTCCGGAGCAGATTATGAAACGGCTCAGGCGGCCATTGCCAATGGAGCAGAGGGAGCAACTCACACAGGAAACGCCATGAAGCTTCTTCATCAGCATTTTCCGGCTATCTGGGGAGCTGTTTTGGAGAATGACAGGGTTTTCTGTGAAATCATCTGTGACGGACGTCACCTTCATCCCGGAACCGTGCGCCTGATTATCAAGACCAAGGGACTGGATCGGGTGGTTGCCATTACAGACTCCATTATGGCAGCGGGACTTCCGGATGGAAAGTATAAGCTGGGTGTCAATGATGTTGTCGTTGTGGACGGGGATGCACAGCTGGCAAACGGAGGAAGCCGTGCAGGAAGCACTCTGACCACCGGTCAGGCGCTGAAGAATCTGCTGAAATTTACCGGTCGTCCTCTGGAGGAGATTATTCCCATGCTGACAGAGAATCCGGCAAAGCTGATTCGTGTTTCCGATCGGGTAGGATACATTGAACCAGGCAGGGAGGCCAACCTGGTTGCTCTGGATGAAGAATGCAATGTCTGCAGAACCTATGTAAAGGGAATGCTGGTATACGAAAAATAAAAACAGAAGAATTTCTGAAATGAAAGGAGAGGGAAACGGGATGGCAGGAAATGTACTGGTAGTACACGGCGGCGGCCCTACAGCAGTGATTAACGCTTCCTTATATGGCGTTATTATGGAAGCAAAGGAAAGCGGTGTCATCGATCATGTGTACGGAGCCATCGGAGGAAGCGAGGCGGTCTTAAAGGAGCAGTTCCTGGATTTGATGAAGTATCCCCAGGAAAAACTGGAGCTTCTTTTAACTACACCGGCTACGGCTATCGGCTCTTCCCGCTATGCGCTGGAGGAAGAGGATTATCAGGCCATGGGGGCGATTTTTAAAAAGCATGATATCCGGTATGTTCTGTTAAACGGAGGAAACGGAACCATGGATACCTGCGGAAAAATTTACCGGGCATGCAAGGATGCAGGTGTCTGTGTTGTGGGAATTCCCAAAACCATTGACAACGATATTGCTATTACGGATCATACCCCGGGATATGGAAGCGCTGCCCGCTATATTGCAGAGACAACTGCAGAGGTTGGCGTAGACGTAAAGGCACTGCCGATTCATGTCTGCATTATTGAGGCAATGGGCCGGAATGCCGGATGGATTACTGCAGCCTCTGCTCTGGCAAGAAAAAAACCGGGGGATGCGCCTCATCTGATTTATCTTCCGGAGCGTCCATTTAACGAAGAGGAGTTTCTGGAGGATGTAAAACGGCTGTATGATCAGCTGGGCGGTGTTGTGGTGGTTGCCAGTGAGGGACTGAAAAAAGAAAACGGGGAGCCGATTGTTCCTCCGATTTTCAAGAGCGGACGGTCTGTATACTATGGTGATGTCAGCGCTTATCTGGCAGAGCTGGTAATTAAGAATCTGGGCATCAAGGCCAGAAGTGAAAAACCGGGGCTCTGCGGACGCGCATCCATCGCGCTTCAGTCCAGCCTGGATCGGGACGAGGCTGTTCTGGCCGGTCGGGAAGCCTTAAAAGCAGCGATGCGGGGAGAAGGCGGCACAATGGTAGGCTTTATCCGGGAAGAAACACCGGACGGCTCCTACAAAATGCATACCCGCATGATCCCGATTGAAGAGGTTATGCTGTATGAGCGAACTCTTCCGGGTGAATATATCAATGAGCGGGGCAACGATGTAACCCAGGCATTTACAGACTGGTGCAAACCGCTGATTGGAAGTGAAATCCGTGATTTTATTGATTTCCAGGAGCTTTACAGAGAAGAAAAGGGAGAACAGGCATGAAGCACATTTTTTTAAATCTGAAACGGTTTGACATCCCCAAGGAGTTTGGCGGAGTCAATGCCATTGCCCCCATTCACCAGTGGGGCAGCTATATTGTAAAGAATACCCAGGAAGCCCTGAAGGCCTATGAGGGAGATGACGTGGAGTTTGCCATGTATTTTCCGGAGGCTCATCTGATTCCGGCAGTCAATGCTCTCTGTGAAAACAGTCCCGTACAGGTGGGCTGTCAGAGTGTATACCGGGACGATACGGCTGTTGGCGGAAATTTCGGTGCCTTTACTTCAAACAGAACTGCCAATGCAGCAAAGGCAATGGGATGCGTAACAACCATTATCGGCCACTGTGAGGAGCGCCGCGACAAGGCCGGGGTTCTGGCAGAGGCAGGTGTTGCCGATACAGCAGCAGTAAACCGTCTGCTGAATCAGGAGATTAAGGCCGCTGTGAAAGCCGGTCTGAAGGTGCTTTACTGCATCGGAGAATCCTCTGAGGAGCAGTCCAGATGGCAGGAGGTGCTGAGAGAGCAGCTGGAAACCGGTCTTGAGGGTGTGGACAAGTCTATGGTTACGATCGCCTATGAGCCTATCTGGGCTATCGGACCTGGAAAAACTCCGCCGGATCAGGAGTACATAACCATGATTGGTACCTTTGTAAAAGAAGTGACCGGAGGAATGGATGTTGTTTACGGCGGCGGTCTGAAAACAGACAATGCAAAAATGCTGGCATCAATTCCGGTTATGGACGGAGGACTCATTGCTCTGACCCGCTTCTCCGGTGAAATTGGATATTATCCGGAGGAATACCTGGAAATTATCCGCACCTATATGGGCAAATAATAAATTCATCTGTTTGTGCCGCAGCAGGCGGCACAGAAAATAAAAGTGCAATCAAAATCAAGGAGGTAATATATGAAAGTATCATTTGAGTACGGACATGGACTGATGACAGCAGATCTTCCGGATTCCACAGACATTTTTATCCCGGGAGAGACCGTTCCGGATCCGCCTTATATTCCGGAGGATCAGATTGAGGCAAAGACCCTGGAATCCATCCGCAACCCAATGGGAATGGAGCCTCTTTCCAAGCTGGCTCATAAAGGCTCCAAGGTAACCATCATTTTCCCGGACCGTGTAAAGGGCGGCGAGCAGCCGACCTCTCACAGAAAGGTGTCTATCCGCCTGATTCTTCAGGAGCTGTATGCAGCAGGCGTTGAAAAGAAGGATATTCTTCTGATCTGCTCCAATGGTCTTCACAGAAAAAATACCGAGCAGGAAATCCGCGGCGTTCTGGGTGATGAGCTGTTTAACGAATTCTGGTATACCCATCAGATTATCAACCATGACAGTGAGGATTATGATCACCTGGTTGATCTGGGAACCACCGATCGCGGTGACCCTGTTCTGATGAACAAATATGTATATGACAGTGATGTGGCAATCCTGATTGGCCATACCCAGGGCAACCCCTACGGCGGTTATTCCGGCGGCTACAAGCACTGTGCAACCGGTATTACTCACTGGAGATCCATCGCATCTCATCATGTTCCGCAGGTTATGCACCGGAAAGACTTTACACCGGTAAGCGGCAAGTCTCTGATGCGTACAAAATTCGATGAAATCGGACAGCACATGGAGAAATGCATGGGCAAGAAATTCTTCTGCTGTGATGCTGTACTGGATACAAAATCCCGTCAGATTGAGATCAACAGCGGATATGCCAAGGTTATGCAGCCTCATTCCTGGATTATGGCTGACAAGCGTACCTATGTTCCGTGGGCAGAGAAAAAGTATGATGTTATGATTTTCGGTATGCCTCAGTTTTTCCACTACGGCGAGGGTATGGGAACCAACCCCATTATGCTGATGCAGGCGATTTCCGCTCAGGTAATCCGTCATAAGAGAATTATGAGCGACAACTGCGTTATCATCTGTGCTTCTCTGTGCAACGGCTATTTCCATGATGAACTGTGGCCGTACTTAAGAGAAATGTACGATATGTTCCAGAAGGACTACATGAATACTCTTCCGGATATGAACCGGTATGGTGAGTATTTTGCAACCAATGAGGAATACATCCGCAAGTACCGCTTCTGCAATGCCTTCCATCCGTTCCACGGCTTTTCTATGATTAGCTGCGCACACATTGCGGAAATGAACACCTCCGCTATTTACCTGTGCGGAGCTCAGGAGCCGGGCTACGCAAGAGGAATGGGTCTTAAGACAAGAGCAACCATTGAAGAGGCTCTTGAGGATGCGAAGAAGAAATTCGTAGGCCCGAACCCCAACATTCTGGCTCTGCCTCAGACCTTTAAGCTGGGCGCAGTTCATCTGATGATGAAGGACGACGTATATCAGGGCTAAATAAAAAAGAAATACAGGTTTCTGGCCGGATTTGTTCCGGCTGAAGGGAAAAGGAGTGCCGCAAAAGGAGCGGTGCTCCTTTTTGTTTGCGCGCCATGGGCGCGCTCTAATGGGTGAAAGTCGTGTGTTCTGC
>UQFC01000131.1 GCA_900540335.1 uncultured Clostridium sp.
TGGCACACTCCAGTTCATAGGCGGGTCAGAGGAAAGGCCGGTCTCTACAGCATGGATATGAGGCGTTAATTCCTCAAAGCATTCTTCCATACTGTCAAATCCGGAAAATGCCCCGAATACAGAAAAATGGGGAGTCCAGATGTGGGCTGGAATGTACATGGCTTCCGGGCATATAGTGAGAGCCATATCTAACAGGTCATGGCAGTCCAGTCCTAAAATAGGGCGGCCGTCAGAATGGATATTTCCAATGGTTTCCAGCTTTGCCGACAGCCGCTGCGCCTCCTCAAGCCCCGGAAGAATCAAAAGACTGTGTACCTTTCTCACCTTTCCGTCCTGTTTATAAATCGAGCTGATTTCTCCGGTAATCACAAACCTGGTTCTGTCCTCCTCTGCTCCCTTTTCCGGATTCCGTACATACTCCTTCTTCAGGCGGTACAGACCGTCCTCTGCCCGAACCAGCTTTTCTTTCAGCTCCTGTCTCCATGCAGGGTGGGTAAAATCTCCTGTTCCCAGTAACCGGATTCCTTTTCTTCTGGCCTGAAAATCCAGATTCTCCGGCGTCAAATCACGGCTGGTCGCCCGTGAATATCTGGAGTGAATATGCAGATCTGCAATATACATAACAATCTCCTTGTAATTTTCTGTCTTTTTTATTTCTCGTCCCTGTTTCTCCGGATTTTTCCTGCAGCCCTCCAAAACAGGATACCAAAAAGCACGCCGAAACACACCCCGGCGCCATCCAGAATAACATCCGATATCTGTCCGCTCCGTCCCGGAACAAACAGCTGATGGAATTCATCTGACGCTGCATATAAAATACCTGTCAGTCCCGGCTGCAAAAAAAATTTCCATCCGGTTCCCTGAGAAGCTGCTCCTGTCAGCAAAAAACCGAGAATGGCATATTCTGTAAAATGGGCTGTTTTCCGCACAGCATGATCAATTCCTTCTGCATACTGATCCTGCCGCACTTTCGGCCATGCCTCATAATCGGAAACCAGAATTTTCCCGACCAGATGCCCCATCCGGCTGCTGTCCTGGGAGGAAAGCTCTGCGGGACGGGCAGAAAAAAGAAATATCAAAGTCATCCATCCTGCCGTCAAAATGAAAAAAATCAATCTTCTGACGGAAACTCCGCAAATTTTCCGTTCTTTCAATGTATTTTCCTGCCTCTCTTTTGAAACGTTCTTCTGGATTATAGCACAAAAGGCTGTGAAAAATCCACACAGCCTTCCGATTGTCTTCCTTATTTCATTTTCGGTTTAAAAATCAGAGCCCCCAGATACCCGAATACAAGAGCGCCTGTAATTCCTGCAGATGCCGCTGTCAGACCTCCGCGGAAAATCCCCAGAAATCCATCTTCCGCCATACTTTTTGCCACGCCCTTCCACAGGGTATTTCCAAAGCCAAGAAGAGGAACCGAGGCCCCGGCTCCGGCCCATTCTGCAAAAGGCTCGTAAAGTCCCAGCCAGCCCAGTATTCCGCCTGATACTACAAGCAGGACCATCACCCGGCCCGGCATCAGCTTTGTCCGGTCCAGCAGAATCTGTACCAGACTGCAGATCAGTCCGCCTGTCAGAAATGCCTTTATAATATCTGTCATCCTTTTGCTCCCCCTTCTCTAATTTTTCAATTCTGCAGCTGCATTCTCATCTTTGTTTTCCAAATCGCAGCTTTCCAGTATCACCCCATGGGCAATCCCGGGAATACTCTGCCCTTCGTTGTAGCTGACCGTAGAAAGAAGCGCTCCGGTAGGAACAAACAGCACCCGCTTCCAGATTCCTGAAAACAGCATAGGAAGAATATGAGCACACAGAGTCACTGCCGAGCAGCCGCAGCCGCTTCCGCCGGAATGGGTATCCTGACTCTGGCAGTCGTATATTTCCAGACCGCAGTCCATAGAAATTCCGGACAAATCATGGCCCTCCTGCTTCATCAGATCCAAAAGCACCTTCTGCCCTATCTTTCCCAGATCCCCGGTAATAATCCTGTCATACCAGCCTTCTCCTATCTCCAGATCCCGAAAATTCTGCATAATCGTATCCCATGCCGCAGGAGCCATGGCCGCACCCATATTCATTGAGTCCCTGATTCCCAGATCCACCGGCTTTCCTGTTGTGATTCCGGCAATCCGCACCTGACGCCGTCCCGCTGTTTTTTTTCCGTTTTCCTCTGTTTCCCATTCTGGCTCCTGTCCCGGATGCTTAGACAGCACAACTGCTCCGCATCCCGTTACTGTCCAGGCAGCACTCTGCGGTCTTTGATTTCCATAAGAAAGAGGAAAGCGAAACTGTTTTTCTGCTGTAGCATAATGACTGGATGCCAGAGCCAGCACCTGATCCCCATGTCCTCCGTCTACGCACATTGCTCCCAGGCTTAACGCCTCCCCCATGGTAGAACAGGCTCCGTACAGGCCAAACAGAGGAATCTCCAAATCAACTGTTCCAAAGGAGGTGGCGATCAGCTGGCCCAGCAGATCCCCTGCAAACAGATACCGGATGTCTTTCCTGTGGATACCGCCTTTCTCCAGAGCCAGATCCGCTGCCTGCTTCTGCATGGCGCTTTCTGCCTTCTCCCAGTTTTCTGCCCCAAACATGGGATCTGCCTCCACAACATCGATCTTTCTTCCCAGAGGTCCTTCCCCCTCTTTTTTTCCGGCAACCGAGGCCATTCCCGCCACATACACCGGATTTTCAAATAGCAAACTGGCTTTTCCTTTCTGCATGATTCTCCCTCCTTACAAGATGCCAATCCAGGAAATCAGTCCCAGAATCCAGCTGGCAAATATCCCGTACAAAAGTACCGGACCTGCAATGGTAAAAATTTTGCAGCCAATACCATATACGTGGCCTTCCGCCCTGTATTCTATGGCAGGAGCCACAACAGAATTGGCAAATCCCGTAATGGGCACCAAAGCGCCTGCGCCTCCCCATTTCGCTGCCCTGGGATACAGATTCAGGCCTGTCAGAAGAATACTGAGAAAAATCAGCGCCAGCTGAGTCCATGTCTGCGCCGTTTCCTTTTCCATTCCTCCCGTTTCCATCAGAATCATTGTCATGGCCTGTCCCAGACTGCAGATGGCTCCCCCTGTCAGAAAGGCTCTGGCCATATCTGCCGGAAGGGAATTCTTCGGCGTAATCTGCTCCACATATTCCCCATACTCTTTTTTCTTTACTTCCATGTCGTTCCTCCTTTTCTTCTGTTTCCCTCACTCACCGGCTCCGGCAGTTCTCTTCTCCTGCACCGGACTGCTTCCTCAGGAAATTTCTTATGACAGAAAATAAATGAGTGCGCCTGCCAGCTTTCCTGCGGCAATTGACAGGATCAGGTAGGGAAAGCCTACGGCCAGATGAATTCTCCTGACAATCACCGGAACCGTTTTCAGAGTTTCTGCCAGAGACATCACAAGACATCCTACAAAGACGCCTACGGAAAATCCGAAAATTCCCAGAAACAGTTTACCTCCCATAAGGACAGGAATTTCATAAAGATCCACTGCATTTCCCAGGATTCCGCCCAGAATAATCATTGTATCAAAAAGAAGGATATGCTTTCGGGTTTTCGTTTTTCCAATCAGACGGGGAAATATTCCAATCATTGCCAGAAATGCAAATACTCCGGCTGCAATCACCCCGCCCGCACTCAGTCCTGCAAATGCCAGAATGAGCTGACGGACTGCCATGGGAAGATTACGAAACATCGACCTCCTGCTCCTTTCTGCTGTCATTCTGAATCAGAGTTTTTCCTATATTTTCTTCATAAAGCCGCATTTCCACTTCCAGCGGAGTAGGATCCGTATTCATCTTCCACCCTGCAAAATGATTGAAAAAAAGCAGGATTCCACCGGCAAGCCCTACCGAATAGGACAGCTCCAGAATCGTAAATCCCTGAGGCTTCTCCCCTGTTATCAGACCGTATACCTTTTGAAACACATCAGTCACATTGACATCATTATTAAAGGTCATAATGGCAAAGGCCGCCCCGCAAAAACAGATCACGCAGACAAAAACCGTTTTCGCCCACTGCCATCCCGGAACCGGTTTTTTCGGCGGGTGGTAGTCAATAATATACTCCACCTTTCCTATATTATTGACCTGGATCGAAGGATCCAGCTGCTCCAGACCTGCAATCACCTCCAGTGCGCTTTCAATATAACAGTGTTCTCCATCCTCCCGGATGGATTTGACCTTCATCGCCCGGCATTTGCTCTGAATCACCGGATTGCTGCAGTACACACTGCCTACATCCTTTACGTACACATCCTTTCGGTGCACCTGAGTCATTTCCCTCAGATTCAGATATACCGTATTTGAGGCGCTCATAGCTTATCCTCCAAGATCTCCAGCTTTACCAGAGTTCCCTCCGGTTCCGATCCGGGATTCTCCCCAAGAACCAGCCACAGCACTGCCGCCAGAAGAATCAGGCACAATACTGCCGCCGCTGTTTTTTTTGATTTCCAGAATTCCATCATCTCTCACATCCTTTTCCAGCCTGGTCAGTCCGGCTTCTGCACTTAGTATGGCTCATTCTGACGTGAGATATTCCCGAAGCTGGCGGAGAATCTTTTTTTCCAGCCTGGAAACCTGCACCTGGGAAATCTTCAGATCCGCGGCTATTCTGCTTTGTGTCTGATTCTCAAAATACCTTCTGACAATAATCTCCCGTTCTTTTTCATTCAGACGTTTTAAAATCTGGCAGAGAACCAGCTGATTCATCATCTGCTCCTGCTCTTCTCTCTCATCCTGGATCCGATCCAGCAGGCAGAGATTAGGATCCTCGCCGTTTCCGATAGTCTTGTAGAGAGATTCCACCTCTGCCCCCGCTTCCAGGGATGCGGCGATTTCCTCTCTGCTGACCCCCATGCGCGAAGAAATTTCTTCCAGTCCCGGTTCCCTCCCCAATTCCAGTGTCATGGCTTCCCGGACTGCCCGCACACGGTTCCCCAGCTCCTTTACAGACCGGCTCACCTTCAGCATTCCGTCATCTCTCAGAAAGCGCTTGATCTCCCCTGTAATCATAGGCACTGCGTATGTGGAAAATTTTACATCAAACTCCAGATT
The DNA here is from genome assembly GCA_900540335.1 of uncultured Clostridium sp. Classification (GTDB taxonomy): domain Bacteria; phylum Bacillota; class Clostridia; order Lachnospirales; family Lachnospiraceae; genus Brotaphodocola. The sequence goes on from UQFC01000131.1 coordinate 5,058, forward strand.
AAACTTGTCTATGGCCTTCAGCAGCCCGATACACCCAATCTGAAACAAATCCTCCGGATCACAGCCGCGGTTTCCAAAATGGCGGACCGTACTCCAGACAAGTCCCACATTATCAAGAACCAGTCTGTCTCTGGCCTGCTGGTCACCCTCATGGGCCTTTCTGATTAAATTTGTCAATTCTTCCATGGCCTCACCTGCCGATTTTCTTTTTCATGACCACCAGCGTTCCGCTTCCCACCTCTGACTCCACAGAAACATGATCCATAAATGCCTCCATAAAAGAAAACCCCATTCCGGAGCGTTCTCCTGTCTGATCCGTGGTATACATGGGTTCCCTCGCTTTTTCCACGTCTGCAATTCCCCTGCCCCTGTCGCGAACTCTTACGGTAAGCTCCTGCCCGTCAATTTCTGCTTCCAGGAAAATCATTCCCTCCCCTCCCTGATAGCCGTGTATGACAGCATTCGTGACTGCCTCAGAAACAGCAGTTTTCACATCATCCACCTCTTCCAGCGTAGGGTTTAACCGGCTCATAAAAACAGCCACAACCACTCGCGCAAATTCCTCGTTCTGTGACAGGCTTTCCAGTTCCATCCGAAAGCGTTCCATATTCGTATCCTCCCTTTTTATCCGGCAATTGCCGCTTCTTTTGAATCAAAATGCTCCATCAGACGGTGAATTCCGCCAATTGCCAGAATCCGTCCTATCTGTGCATTCACACCGTACAAAGTCACTTTTCCGCCGCTGCCTGCCATCTGCTTGTACCTGTTTAACAAAATTCCGATTCCTGAAGAATCCATAAACTCCGTTCTGGAAAAATCAAACACGACCTTGCTGATGTAATTTTCTGAAAAAAGCAGATCTGTCTCATATTTCAGATTCCTGCAGTTGTGGTGATCCAAATCCCTGGGAAGGTGAATAATCAAAATCTGTCCCCTTGTCTCATAAGTAAATGTCTGTTCTGCTGCCATCATAAAATCCTCCTGATTTTGAATTTCATATTGTTTCACAGGACGTAATTTCCTGTGAAACAAGAAAGAAGCCCGCTCGCGAGCTTCTCCGCCTGCGGCGGG
>UQFC01000132.1 GCA_900540335.1 uncultured Clostridium sp.
CAAGAATCATATCCTGCCCGTCCAGAAGCGCCCGGGCTGCCGCCTGCAGTCCACGGTTCTTCTCTTCGGAACCAAGATTATTTAAAACGGATGCTGCCTCCCTTGCCTGTTTTCCCAGCTCTGTTAAATCCATTGCCATTGTTATTCCTCCCCTGTCCTGCAAATGCAGCACTGTTTTTCTGTCACCACCATATCCACAGGCACATCATGAGCCTCTGACGGCAGTGTCTCCATTAATTGATATTCATAGGCTGCGGCAATTTTTTTATGCTTCGGCTCCCGCTCCAGAAAACGATCATAAAATCCGCCGCCTCTTCCCAGTCTTTTTCCGTCCCTGGAAAAAGCCGCTCCCGGCACAAGAATCACAGACTCCGGGCAGCAGACTTTTCTGCACCCTTCCCGCGGTTCCGGAATTCCAAAATATCCCGGCTCCAAATCAGAAAAGCCGGTTATTTCAAAAAACTCCATCTGCTCTCCCTTCACTCTCGGAACAGCAGTCCGAACCCCTTTTTCCCAGAGTCTCTGCAGCAGCCATCTGGTATCTGCCTCATTTTTGCAGGAGACGTAGCAGTAAACCGGCTCCCTGCAATCCCCCTGCTGCCTGAGAATCTCTGCAAGCAGGCGCTTTCCCAGAAGCCGGTCTGACTGCCTCTTTGTTTCCGGTGATAACTCCTGCTCTCTTTTGCGGATCAGACGGCGTATTTCCTTCTTATGACTGGACGTCTTTGATTCCGCCATATTTTTTCCCCAGATCTGTAATGCTTCCGTCCTTTTCCTGAATGGAAATGTTGTTTAAATGAGCCCGCATGTTTTTGCGAATTGTTTCAATGTATTCCTTCCGAAGCGCTGCCTGCTCCGCTTTTTCCTCCTCGGTCAGGCCCACCGCCTTAGATTTATGATACAGCGCATTAATGCGGTCAATTTTATTCTGATCCATGTTATCTTTCTCCTTATTTCTGTTTACTCTGTTTTTTTAATATTTTGTGTTAATATAATCCATTAAATCAAAATCCAGGTTCGCATGGGCAATAAACAGTGTGCCCTTGTCCTCCCCCTTCATCAGATCGTGGATAATATCCACATCTGCTCCGTTGGCAATGATCATGTCAGACCCGCTGTCTGTTGCAATCCGGGCTGCTGCCAGCTTGGCAGACATTCCTCCGGTTCCCACATCGCTTCCGGAGGTATCCTTTCCCATGGAAAGCAGCTTTGGTGTAATTTCCTCCACCAGACTGATAAAGCGTGCCTGAGGATTGGTCCGGGGATCATCCGTATACAGACCGTCAATATCTGAAAGAAGAATCAGAAGATCTGCTCCGATCAGAGCAGCCACAATGGCAGACAGTCTGTCGTTATCACCGAACTGAATCTCGTGTGTGGAAACCGTATCGTTTTCATTGACAATCGGTACCGTACCCAGGCTTAAAAGCTCATCAAAGGTATTCTGGGCATTGTACCGGGAAACATCATTTGTCATGGTGTCCTTGGTCAGAAGGACCTGGGCGGCGACGCAGTTATACTCTGAAAACAGTTTCTGGTACACCATCATCAGCCGGGCCTGTCCCACTGCCGCATACGCCTGTTTTTCCGATATGGTGTCCGGGCGTTTCTGCCCGCCCAGGGCCTGGCGGCCTGCCGCTATGGCGCCGGAGGAAACGAGAACCACTTCTTTTCCCTCTCCCTTTAAATCACAGATAATCCGCACCAGCCGCTCTATCTTCCATAGATTCAGTTCCCCTGTGGCCGGATGGGTCAAAGAAGAAGAACCTATTTTTAAAACGATCCTGTTTTTTTCTGTCAGGCTCTTTCTCACTTCCGTCATAATTGCTTCCTCATTTCCCGGCTGTTTTACAGCCGATTTTCTTCTGTCATTTCCCAAAACCGGGGACGTCCTTATTGCGGAAGTCCAAACCGTCTTACAATCGCCTCCGCGACCTTCACACCGTCCATGGCTGCCGAAGTAATTCCGCCGGCATACCCGGCTCCCTCACCGCAGGGATACAGCCCCCGGACCTTACTTTCCATCTCCTCATTTCTCCAGATGCGAACCGGAGAGGAGGTGCGGCTTTCAATTCCTGCAAACAGAGCATCCGGGCGGTCAAAGCCGCGGATCATCTGCCCAAAGCCCTCCATGGCTTCCAGAAGCGCCAGATTCAGCTTTTCCGGCATAACCTCCCTCAAATTACCAAAGGCCCATCTGCCCCGCATCTGAGGCTCAATCTCCCCAAGCTGTCTCGACATCCTTCCCGCCCGGTAATCCTCATAAAGCTGAACGGGAATGCGTCCGTCTGCCGCCTGGTAAGCCAGCTTTTCCAGACTGCGCTGAAAGGCCACTCCCCCCAGGGGGCCTGCCTCCGGAAAATCCTCCGGCGTTACCGTAACAATCAATGCGCTGTTTGCATTTTTCCCGTCTCTGGCATGATAGCTCATGCCATTTACTGCCAGATGGCCTTTCTCCGAGGAAGCATCCACCACATAGCCTCCCGGACACATACAGAAAGAATAAACACCCCGGCCGGTACTGGTCTGCCTGGTCAGCTTATAGCTGGCCGCCCCGAGACTTCCCGCCTTTTCCCGTCCGTACTGGGACAGATTAATCAGCGGCTGAGGGTGCTGAATCCGCAGACCCACGGCAAAGGACTTGGCATCCATGGGGATCTTCTTTTCCTCCAGCATAGAAAAGGTATCCCGGGCGCTGTGGCCGACAGCCAGAATCACAGCCTGAGCGGGAAGAAACTCCTCCTTCTCCTGTAGCTTATCGTCCTCATTCTCTTCGGTATTCTCATCCGGCTTTCTTTCCTGCTGCCGGACCTTCACTCCGCAGATCTGTCCGCCTTCCGTCACAAGATCTGTTACCTGACAGCAAAAGCGCACCTGACCTCCCAGTCTGACAATCTCCTGACGCATGGCCTTCACAATCCCGGAAAGAACATCGGTACCAATGTGAGGCTTGCTGTCGTAAAGAATTGACGGATCCGCTCCAAACTCGCAGAAGATCTCCAGCACCAGCCGGTTTCTCATCAGAGGATCCTTTACAAGCGTATTCAGTTTTCCATCCGAAAAGGTGCCCGCTCCTCCCTCTCCAAACTGTACATTGGAGCGGACATCCAGATTCCCTGTTTTCCAGAACTCATCCACCCGTTTCCGGCGGCTGTCTACATCCTCTCCCCGCTCCAGAATCACCGGCCGGTACCCTGCTCTTGCCAGCATCAGGCCTGCAAAAAGCCCTGCCGGACCAGCTCCTGCAATCACCGGAGGAGAAAACAGCTTCTCTTCTCCTGGCTTTGGAAATGTATATGGCTTTTCCCGGCAGATTGCTGCCTGAGAATTCTTTGCCCTATGTAACACCTGCTCTTCCCGGGCAGTTTTTATATCAACGGTATAGCTGTAAAAAAGCTCCGGCTTTTTTCTCCCGTCCAGGGAACGCCGGCGGATTTCCAGCCTTTCTATCTGTTCCGGAGTAATCCGAAGAGCCCTTGCGGCCTTTTTCTTAAGATCCTCCTGTTTATGCTCCACCGGAAGCTTCAACTGGTTCACTCGTATCATTTCTCTATTCTCCCTGCACATCTTCCTGCTGTAATTCCCGTAGACCAGGCCCACTGCAGGTTATATCCTCCGCAGATTCCGTCTACGTCCAAAAGCTCTCCTGCCAGATAAAGCCCCTTCACCAGCTTTGACTCCATGGTTTCCGGCCGGATATCCCGGGTATCCACTCCTCCGCAGCAAATCTGCGCCTGCTCAAAGGAATTGGTTGCGGTTACCGGAAGCTCAAAAACCTTAATCAGGTGAATCAGCCGTTCCAGCTGCTGTTTTTTCAGATTTCCCACCGGCTCTGCTCCATCAATCTGAGACAGCTTTAACAGCACATGAGCCAGCTTTTTATTTAATACACCGGTCAGAAAATCTTCTGCCTTCCGGTAGGAAAGCGTCTCTGCCCGGTTCCGGATAAACTGTTTTGTTTCCTCCATACTCTTTGAAGGAAGAAAATCAAGCACCACAGAAACCGCCTGCTTCCTGTGGAGAGCCACTGCAGCAAAACGGCTTACCTGAAAGGTCGGAATACCGGACACACCGTAATCTGTTAACTGAAGTTCTCCCTGATCGGCAGCCAGAACCCGTCCCTCAGAAACCAGCTTTACCAGGGCATCACAGCGAATGCCTGCCAGCTGCTTTAAAAACTTTCCCTGACAGCGAAGCTGCACCAAAGCCGGAAGAGGGGTAATTACCCGGTGGCCAAAGGCCTCTGCCAGCTGATAACCGCTTCCGTCAGAGCCGGTCACGGGAGCCGCCTTGGAGCCTGCTGCCAGAATCAGCCGCTCTCCGCGAAATACCCCCTGATCCGAATCAATCCGGAATCCTCCTTTTCCCGTGGAAACCGCCCTGCTGATATGACATTCTGTCACAACCCTGACGCCTAAACGCTCTGCCTCCATTCTCAGGCTGTCCAGAACAGAGGCAGCCTGATCCGAATTGGGATAGATATATCCGTTTCTGCTTTTTGTCACAATACCGATTTCGTCAAAAAAAGACAGCGTATCCCAAACAGAAAAGCGATCCAGCACCTTCATGGGAAACTGCGGCTGACTGCAGCGGTAGTGCTCCGGCCGGAGAGACAGATTGGTCAGATTGCAGCGTCCGTTTCCTGTGGAAAGAATCTTTTTCCCCACCCGATCCATATGCTCCAGAATTGTCACTTCCGCGCCTTCTCTGGCTGCTGCAATCGCTGCCGCCAGCCCGGAAGCTCCGCCTCCAATAATTATCACCTGTCTCTTCATAATATCCTCCGTACCCATGATTTTATTCTTCCCTATTGTATCTAGTTTGCCGTTCCTTTTCAAGTGTATTTTTCCTCAGCTGGTGTAAGACTCCAGATAATGGAACACATCCATCATGGACGAAAACCAGATTCCCTCCCGCAGACGTTCCTGCTCCTCCTGAGGAAAATCCATCAAGGGCACATGAGTATACAGACAAATGGTTTTCTGATCCTTTAAAAAAACCAGCAAAAATCCATCCTCTGCCACCAGATAGTATTCCTCCCGGACCACCACCGGCTCTGCCTGCCGCCCGTTTGCCGCCTGGTAATCCTCCCTTGTTGTCTCCTCTAAAGAAGAGGACTCCGGCTGTAATGTCTCCTGCGTCGGATTTTTTTTGCAGATCCGGCTTGCTCCGATTCCACTCCCCAGGCAAAAGGCAGAAACTGCCGCAAATAAAAATAAACAGATCATATACTTTTTCATCGTGAAACCTCCATAAGTACAGTATCTGCTTATTTTTACTTTTTTATCCAGCGTCCCGCCCTTCAATCAGGGCCGGCTTCATATTTCTTGTAGGTACCACACAAATCCATGTCTTGCCGGGAGTCAGAACAATTTCGTTCCCGGATGCGTCATAATAATGGGTAATTCCAAACTCTCCGTCCTTTTTCCAGGTAATGTCCTCTGCCTTTCCTCCTGTAATAAAATATCCCCAGGATTCATCGTGAACATTGATATTCAGATATTCTGTAGAAGCATAAAATCCCGACGGACAATATTGAATAATAATATTTCGCACCGCAATGGGACCTCCATCCCCCATATGGGGACCTCCATACTGATACCGGTAATACAGGCCGTCATCCTCGTGATATTCGAACCAGGGCTGGTTCAGCTCATATCCGGGCGTCACCTTCCAGGCATCTCTTGCATCCGCGCCTTCTAACACCGCCGCAGTTCCCGGAGCTGTGAACCGGAAATGTCCCTGATACTCCTCCGAATAATCCCAGGAATATCCCAGCTTTTGAGCTGCTTTTTTGATTCCTGCCGCGCTTGTATAGGCATTATGCGGCTTCTTCCTGTCACTGGAACGGTAAAAGGCAATTCCCCCGGTTCCGTCGATTCCATTAATATTGTCAATCTCTTTCAGGTAAGGCTTCGCAAAGGTGCTCTGGCCAAAATGAGCATAAATTCCATCAAACTCTCTGGCAAAATAAACATAATAAGTCCGGCAGCTGCGCACCGAGCCAATCCGCTCCAAATCATCGAAATTTTCTATAAGAGCCATGTAGCGGTTCATTCCCGCCTCCACCGGCACCTCATAAATCACCCCCGCCCGGT
>UQFC01000133.1 GCA_900540335.1 uncultured Clostridium sp.
TGAGAAGTAAATTTTGCAGAAATCGTCGATTGCCTCTGAAAATGCAAAATCTGAGAAGAGAATTTTGCAGAAACCGCCGATTGCCTCTGAAAATGCAAAATCTGAGAAGTAAATTTTGCAGAAATCGTCGATTGCCTCTGAAAATGCAAAATCTGAGCAGTAAATTTTGCAGAAATCGCCGATTGCCTTTGAAAATGCAAAATCTGAGAAGTAAATTTTGCAGAAACCGCCGATTGCCTCTGAAAATGCAAAATCTGAGCAGTGGATTTTGCATGTATTAGCCGGAATAACTACGCTTTTTCCAAAATGAAGTGCCGGAAGTGACAACAGGAAATCTTTCTTTAGTGCTTGACAGAATCTGGGAAAATCGTCACAATAGAAGCAGCAGATAAGGAGGGAAAAAGATGATAAAACTGGTAGTATCAGATATAGATGGAACTCTGCTGGAGGACGGCGGTCATGATCTGAACCCGGAGCTTTTTGAGGTAATTTTAAAGCTTCGTGCAGCAGGAATGCAGTTTGCAGCAGCCAGCGGACGGCAGTGGGCCAGTATCGAAGCGGTATTTGAACCTGTTAAAGAAAAAATATTTTATCTGTCAGATAATGGAGCTTATGTTGGAATGTGCGGCCGGAATCTGTTTTTAAATACGATTGATCGGGATTTGATTCATGAAATGATTCAGGATATTCGTGCTGCAGGTCTGACTGTGCTGCTGAGCGGTCCGGATCAGGTATATATGGATGAGGATAATCCGGAGTTTTACCGGTGGATGACGGAGGGATATCGTTTCCGGGTAAAACAGGTGGAGGATCTGATGCAGGTAGAGGATCAGTTTATTAAAATTTCTGCCTATAAAAAGCATGATGTGGAGCCTGCAACAAAAGAATTGCGGGAAAAATACGGGAGCCGGCTGAAGATTACCATTTCCGGAGATATGTGGATGGACTGTATGGCCTCCGGTGTGAATAAGGGAGAGGCAGTAAAGCTTTTGCAGGAAAGCCTTGGGATTCTTCCGGAGGAGACAATAGCCTTTGGGGATCAGCTGAATGATATGGAGATGTTAAAGCAGGCATATTACAGCTTTGCGATTGGAAATGCCAGACCAGAGGTAAAGGCCGCAGCCCGGTTTCAGGCTGATACCAATATGAAGGATGGCGTACTGAAAATTTTAAAGCTTTTGATTTAAAGATGACGGCGGCCAGGACAGGAAGCCATCCCGGGCGGTCAGCCCGTGAAAAGCCGGAGCAGGATGAAAGCGGAGACTGCTCGCGGCAGAAAACAGGAGTTTGTAATTCATGAGAAATTGGAAAAAAACGGCGGCAGTAATTTTGCTGGTTTTTGCAGCAGTCTCTGGTGTTTTATTTTTCAAAAACGGATTTTCCGTAAGAAAAGAAACAGGAGACACTTCCGGATTTTCGGATGCACAGACCATGCTGATTATTACAACAGAGGCAAATCGGTACAGGACTGTGTATACAGATCAGATCTGGCAGGTGGAGGTGGGAGATGGACAGTCTTTTCAGACCTATCTTCTGGAGCAGATACGAACCTTTTTGAAAGAAATAAAAATTATGAATCTGCTGGCAGATGAGAGAGGAATCCAGCTTACGGGACAGGAAAAGGAGCAGCTTCGGCAGCTTTCTTCAGAGTTTTATCAGTCTCTGACAGAGGCGGACCGGGCATGTACCGGCGCCGGTGAGGAAGATGTGTATGTCATGTATGAGGCATATCACAGGGCAAACCGCCTGGTGGATGAGGTGACCAAAAATGTGGATCTGGAAATCAGTGACAGTGAGGCCCGGGTTATGAAGGTTCAGGAGCTCTGTCTGGAATCGGAAGAAAGCGCCCGGGAGGCCTTTGAGCAGCTTTCAGAGGAAGGAACGGATTTTGCTTCGGCTGCAAGGGCAATTCGGGAAGAAGGATACACAGAGCAGCCGGTGGGCCGTGGAGAGCGTTCAGCAGCCTACGAGGATGCGGTATTTTCTCTGGAGGACGGGCAACTCAGCCAGCCATTTGCAGACGGAGATGGATGGTATCTTGTAAAATGCGTGGATTCCTATGATGAGGATGCAACTCTGGAACGGAAGGAGAGGCTGGCTCTGCAGCGGAAGAATCAGGCTTTCCAGCGGATTTATTCTGCTTTTGCCCAGGAGCATCCTGTTGAAATTCAGGGAAGCATCTGGGAGACTGTGGATTTGACAGAAATGGGGCAGTCTGCAACAACAGATTTTTTTGAGCGGTATCAGGAATATATGAATCAGAAATAAGCTGAAGAGAGGACAGAAGGCATGGTTGCATTGCGGATGGAGGATTTAAAAGGGTTTACGGCAGGGCTGTTTATGGGAGAGCTGTTTGACAGCTGGCTGGTGAGGGAGGCTGAGATTGTCACCTTCAACCGGTTTACGATAGACGGCAGAATCCGCCAGGGGTATTATTCTGACTGGGAGCTGGAGCAGAACAGGATTGAGGATTTATCTTCCTGGAAAATGATTAAGCCTTTCTGTTATTCGCTGATCAAAGGGAAAAAACTGCCGGAAAGCTTTCATATCACCCTTCAGCTTCCTCCGGTTCAGACGGAAGATTTTTTGAGAAAAGAAAATCTGGGATTTACAGCCGATCAGGTGGCGGGGCTTTATTTGAACATCCGTTATGAAAACGGTGCGCTTTCCTGTGTAACAGGAACCTCCCTGAAGATTTTTACGCTGGATAAGCGTCTGGAGTACGAGTGGGATGAGATGATTCGCCGGTATTTTAGGAAAAAGCAGGTTCCTTTTACATAAAAAGATAAATTATTAGCACTCATTTTAAATGAGTGCTAATTTTCTGTTGACATTTAGGTAACTGAGTATTAAAATAATCATCAGAGTTTCCTGCAGATGGCGGGAAACAGGATCACAGTGTAAAGGAGAGAATGATATGAGCAGCAGAACAGGCAATTTATCTATTAACAGTGAAAACATATTTCCGATTATTAAAAAATGGCTGTATTCCGACCACGATATTTTTTACAGAGAACTGGTATCCAATGGATGCGATGCGATTACAAAATTAAAGAAGCTGGAGCTGATGGGCGAGTATTCCCGTCCTGAGGATCTGGAGTATAAGATTCAGGTGACTGTAAATCCGGACGAAAAGACGATTTCCGTTACAGATAACGGACTGGGTATGACAGCCGATGAGGTTGAGGAGTACATTAACCAGATTGCTTTTTCCGGCGCGCAGGATTTCCTGGAAAAATATAAGGACAAAGCCAATGAGGATCAGATTATCGGACATTTCGGACTGGGCTTTTATTCCGCATTTATGGTTGCAGATAAGGTAACGATTGATACCCGGTCTTACAAGGAAGGAAGCACTCCGGTACACTGGGAATCTGACGGCGGCCTGACCTTTGAGATGAAGGATGGAGAGAAGGAAGAGCAGGGAACAACGATTACTCTGTATCTGAATGAGGACAGCTATGAGTTCTCCAACGAATACCGCGCAAGAGAGGTTCTGGAGAAATACTGTTCCTTTATGCCGGTTCCGATTTTCCTGGACAATGCCAAGGCAGAGCCTCAGTACGAGACGATTGAAAAGGATGAGCTGACAGACAAGGATACCATTGTTGAGACTGTGGTAGAGCCGGCCAAGACAGAAGAAAAGGAAAATGAAAACGGAGAGAAGGAAACCGTTGAGGTAGAGCCTTCCAGAGAGCGGTATAAAATTCTCAAACGTCCGGTTGCATTAAATGATGTGACACCTTTGTGGAACAAGCATCCCAATGAGTGTACCGAGGAGGAATACCGGGACTTCTACCGCAAGGTCTTTATGGATTACAAGGAGCCCCTGTTCTGGATTCACCTGAATATGGATTATCCCTTTAACTTAAAAGGAATTCTGTATTTTCCGAAGATTAATACAGAATACGATTCCATTGAGGGAACCATCAAGCTGTACAACAACCAGGTATTTATTGCAGACAATATTAAAGAAGTCATTCCGGAATTCCTGATGCTGTTAAAGGGAACCATTGACTGTCCGGATCTGCCTCTGAACGTTTCCAGAAGCGCTTTGCAGAATGACGGATTTGTAAAGAAGATTTCCGATTACATTACCAAAAAGGTGGCTGACAAGCTGACCGGCATGTGCAAGACCGATCGGGAAAACTATGAGAAATACTGGGATGACATTGCTCCCTTTATCAAATTCGGCTGCTTAAAGGATGAGAAGTTTGCAGAGAAGATGAATGATTATATTCTCTTTAAGAATCTGGAAGGAAAGTACCTGACTCTGAAGGACTGCCTGGAGGAAAACAAGGAGAAGCATGAGAATACCATTTTCTATGTAACAGACGAGAAGGAGCAGAGCCAGTATATCAATATGTTTAAGGCAGAAGGACTGGATGCAGTGATTCTTCCTCACAATATTGACAGTCCCTTTATCGGACATCTGGAGCAGAAGAACGAGGGTCTGAAATTCCTGCGTATTGATGCGGACTTAAACGATACCTTTAAGGAAGAGGTTAAGGAAGATGACGAGGAGTTCAAGAAAAATGCAGATACTCTGAAGGACATTTTCAAGAAGGCTCTGAATAATGACAAGCTGGAAATCAAGGTTGAGAAGTTAAAAGATGCCGGCATGTCTTCTGTTCTTACTGTGGCAGAGGAAAGCCGCCGTATGCAGGATATGATGAAGATGTACAACATGTACGGCATGGATCCGTCTATGTTCGGCGGTATGGGTGAGGTTCTTGTTCTGAATGCCAACAACAAGCTGGTTCAGTATGTATTGAATCACGGAGAAGGCGAGAACACAGCAAAGATCTGCGAGCAGCTTTATGACCTGGCCCTGCTGGCTCACGGTACTCTGACTCCGGAGCGTATGACGAAATTTATTGCACGAAGCAATGAAATCATGATGATGATGGCTGAATAATATATTGAAATCCTGAAAATATATGCTATAATAAGTAGTAATGAAAACTATGTTTTGTAGAGAAAATATTTCAGGAGGCAATTTATGAGCTATAAAATCATTGGCGACAGCTGCCTGGATTTGACGGAAGAGTTAAAGAAGGATTCCAGATTTGCCACAGTTCCGCTGACACTTCAGGTAGATGATACCATGGTGATAGATGACGATACCTTTGATCAGAAGGCATTTCTCGATTTGGTAAAGGCCAGCGAAAACTGTCCCAAATCTGCATGTCCCTCTCCGGATGCCTTTAAGCAGGCGATGGAGTGTGACGAGGATGATGTTTATATTATTACACTTTCCAGCCATTTAAGCGGAAGCTACAACAGCGCTGTGATTGGAAAAGAGCTGTATGAGGAGGAGCACGGAGCAGATCACAAGAATATTCTCGTGATTGATTCCGAATCTGCTTCTGCAGGAGAGCTGAATCTGGCACTGGGAATCTGTGAGATGTATGAGGAAGGTCTGGATTTTCAGGCAATTTCTGAAAAAATCATGAAAAAACGGGATGATGAGAATATTTACTTTGTTCTTGACACTCTGGATTTTCTGAGAAAGAATGGAAGACTGACAGGTCTGCAGGCATTTTTTGCCACAGCGCTTAATATCAAGCCGATTATGGGCGCAGATAAAGGCGTTATTATCAAGCTTGATCAGGCAAGGGGCATCAATAAGGCTTTTGCCAAAATGTGCGAGTTTGCTGTGAAGGAAGCAGGAGAGTCTGAGAAAAAGCGTGTGATCATCGCTCACTGCAACTGTCCGGAGCGGGCAGCGCAGGTAAAACAGGAGCTGGAAAAACGGGCTTCCTTCCGCGAGATTCTGATTACAGAAACAGCCGGTGTTGCCACCATGTATGCCGGAGACGGCGGAGTTATTTTATCTATTGAGGGATAAGCTGAAAAAGAGAAAGACAGCTGCCGGAATGGTTTTTTGGAAAAACCAGTGTCCGGAAACAGCTGTCTTTTTTTATGACATAAAAACGCTCCGCGAGGATCGCCATGGGTTGGAAGAGAATTGGGCTG
>UQFC01000134.1 GCA_900540335.1 uncultured Clostridium sp.
GTTACGAGGTCGATGAAGCAGGAAGCCCATTGGCTTTAGACAATGGGTAGTTCACAGAGCATAAGCTGTTTTTTCGCGGGAATATACAGCCGGTTCTTTCTTAATGCAAAATAAGCGTGAAAAGAAGGGGGATTGTTTGTAATGAAGGTCATTGATTTAACCCATACGATTCAGGAGGAAATGCCGGTTTTTCCGGGGACGGAGCCTCCGGTTCTGATGCAGGCAGCCAGCTGTGAGGAGGATGGATTTCGGGAAATGCTTCTGAAACTGACTACCCATACAGGAACTCATATGGATTCGCCGGCTCATATTTTTCCGGATGGTATCACATTGGATCAATTTCCGGCAGATCAGTTTATGGGGAGAGCCCTTGTGATTGACTGCAGGGATTTAAAGGAGGGAGAAGCTATCTCTATGAAGCAGATCCTGCGGTATGGAGAGAAAGCGGAAGAGGCGGATTTTCTTTTGTTTTATTCCGGATGGGATCAGTATTGGGGAACCAGTCATTTTTTTGGAGAGTACCCCTGCGTGGATGATGAGGTTCTGGATTTTATCATAAAAGGAACGTATAAAGGAATTGGATTTGATGTAATGGGACTGGATCCGATCCGGGATGAAAATCTGCCCCGTCATAAAAAACTGTTTCAGGGGCGGAATATGGTGAACATTGAGAATCTGAAAAACCTGGGTCTGTGCGGCCATGATTTATTCCGGTTTTTCTGTTTTCCCATGAAAGTCAGAAACAGTGACGGCGCGCCTGTGCGGGCGATTGCCTGTGTGGAAGAGGAAGAATAAGGTGTGCGGGAGAGAAAGCCTGCGTTTCTGCAGCACATGAAGAAAGGAACGTATTATGAGCAGTGAATATGATCAGGAAGAGTTTTTTGCAGAATATGCGAAAATGGCACGAAGCAGAGAGGGACTGTCTGCTTCCGGAGAATGGCATCAGTTAAGACCGATGTTCCCTTCGATTCAGGGGAAAAAGGTACTGGATTTAGGCTGCGGTTATGGCTGGCACTGCAGATTTGCGGCAGAACAGGGAGCAGAGCAGATACTGGGAATCGATCTGAGCCAAAAGATGATTGAAGAAGCAAAAAAGAGGACCCGGGATCCGCGGATTACTTACCGGATCTGCGGAATGGAAGAGTATGAATATCCGGAGAACACATGGGATCTTGTTGTTTCCAATCTTGCTCTTCATTATGTGGAGGGGATTGAGGAGATTTTCCAGAAGGTATACAGGACATTGAAAGAGGAAGGCGTGTTTCTTTTTAATATCGAGCATCCGGTCTTTACGGCAGGCGTTGGACAGGAGTGGATTTACGGGGAAGACGGAAAACCGCAGTTCTGGCCGGTGGATAATTACTTTATGCCGGGAGAGAGAACTACGAATTTTTTAGGATGCAGCGTAACAAAACAGCACCATACCCTGACCCAGATTCTTATGGGATTGCTGAAACAGGGATTTGAGCTGAAGGCAGTGGAGGAGGCACAGCCGCCGGAGGAAATGATGGAGATTCCGGGAATGAAGGATGAACTGCGCCGTCCCATGATGCTTTTGGTAAAAGCGCAGGTGAAAAAGAAAAGAAATTGATTCAGAGGAAAAAGTATGGTATACTTTGCCCAATGAAATATGAGCAGTCAGGTGTCCGGACAGGGCTTTGTCCATGTCCGGGTGAAAAGGGAAACAGGTGAAAGTCCTGTACGAACTCGTCACCGTAATGAGGGAGCAGACGCCGGTAAATCACTGGGAAACCGGGAAGATGGCGGATGTGTTGATTTCTGAGTCGGGAGACCTGCCTGACTGCGTACAGAAACGATAGTTTCAGGCCACGAGTAACTGGTTGTACAGAAGAATCCGGGAATGCCCTGTTTACGGGAGATTCCTGATTTTTGTGTTCCCCTTTTCTTTGTGAGCAGGGGAATTTTTCTGTTATGGGGATAGAATCTCTCTGTTATCTTCTGCCGGGGGCGTTGTTTCTGAATTATTACGAAAATACAAGGCAGGGATACTGCAGAAAGAGGGATTTTATGAAGAAGAAAAAAGCAGCACTTTTTATGGCAGTCTGGATGGGAGCAGCAGGAATCACCGGCTGCGCAGGGGCACAGAATCAGGCGCAGAGCAGCCCGGCGGAAAGCAGGGAAGAAACGGCGGCAGAGCCGGAAGAACATCTGTCAGAAACAGCTGCAGAGAATTCGGAGGAAGCCTTATCTGAAGATCAGAAGGCGGCAGATCAGGTTGCTGCCATGATTGACGCAATTTATGTGCAGAAGAGAACAGAGGACACGGATAAACAGTGTGAAGCGGCAAAGGAAGGCTGGGATGCCTTGACGGAGGAACAGAAACTGCTGGTTTCCGGTGAGAATGCAGATCCGGATTATTTTGGACGGGATACAGGAGATGCGTCTGCAGATGATCCCCGCAATCAGGATGAGATAGGAGAAAAGGAGATTCTTGCAGTCAGCTTTGGAACCTCCTTCAACGACAGCCGTACAGCAGATATTAAGGGAATTGAGGATGCTCTTTCGGAGGCATATCCGGACTGGTCTGTGAGACGGGCTTTTACAGCACAGATTATTATCAATCATGTCCAGGCCAGAGACGGAGAGAAAATTGACAATGTAGAACAGGCGCTGGAGCGGGCTGTGAAAAACGGAGTCAGACAGCTTGTGGTTCAGCCGACACACCTGATGCGCGGCGCAGAATATGATGAGCTGATGGAGTCTGTGGAGGCATATCAGGATCAGTTTGAGTCTGTAACCGTGGCAGCCCCCCTTCTGGGAGAGGTGGGCAGCGATGCTTCTGTGATAAATGAGGATAAAAAGGCAGTGGCAGAGGCGATTGCAGCAGAGGCGGCATCTGACGCAGGCTATGAAGATCAGGAAGGAGCAAAGGCTGACGGAGCGGCTTTTGTATTTCTCGGCCACGGCACATCACATACGGCAAAGGTTTCCTACAGCCAGATGCAGACACAGATGCAGGCTCTGGGATATGACAATGTGTGGATTGGAACTGTAGAAGGGGAGCCGGAGGAGACGGAGTGTACTCAGGTGATTGAGGCAGTCTCTCAGGCCGGATATCAGAAGGTGATTCTCCGTCCGCTGATGGTAGTAGCTGGGGATCATGCCAATAATGACATGGCAGGAGAGGATGAGGATTCCTGGCTGAGCATGTTCCGGGCATCCGGAAAATTTGAAGAGATAGAGATACAGATTTCCGGTCTTGGTTCTATCCCGGCTATTCAGCAGCTTTATATCGAGCATACGGCTGCAGCAATGAATCCGTAAAAAAGAGGAGTACAGAATATGAAAAAAAGAAAGAAAAAGGCAGCTGCCGCAGTGATTGGCGCTCTGGCCTGTGCAGTTTTAGGCGGATGCGCTGGTTCTGTTTCGGAAAAGGCGGCGCCTGCGCAGACAGAGACTGTCTTTGAAGAAAGGGCTCTTTCAGACGGAGTTTATCAGGCGGAGTTTGACACAGACAGCAGTATGTTTCATGTCAATGAGGCCTGCGGCGGAAAAGGAACTCTGACAGTGGCAGATGGAAAAATGACCATTCATATTTCCCTTACCTCAAAAAATATTCTCAATTTGTATCCGGGACTTGCTGAGGATGCGCAGAAGGAAGGGGCAGTGCTTTTAATGCCCACAGAGGATACGGTTTCCTACAGCGACGGAACTACAGAAACCGTGCATGGTTTTGATGTTCCGGTTCCTGCTCTGGATGAGGAGTTTGATCTGGCTCTGATTGGAAAAAAGGGGAAATGGTATGATCACCGGGTATCGGTTTCCAGCCCGGAGGATATGACCGGCCCGGAGGAAAAGGAGTCAGGGGCAGCCAGGAAAGCAGAGCTGGAGGAAGGAACCTATACGGTAGAGGTAAAGCTGGAGGGCGGAAGCGGAAAGGCGGAGATTTTGTCTCCGGCTGTTCTCCGGGTTGCCGGGGATCGGATTACTGTACAGATTCAGTGGAACAGTCCCAATTATGATTATATGATTGTGGACGGGGAAACCTTTTATCCGGTGAATACAGAGGGAAATTCTGTTTTCGAAATACCGGCAGAGACGTTTGACCTTCCTGTAACGGTAATCGGAGATACGACAGCTATGAGCAGGCCTCATGAAATCGAATATACTCTGACCTTTTATTCCGATACGATCAAACCAGAAAGCTAAGGGAATCACGGTATGATAAGGATAATAAAAAAGGGAATCATAGCAGTTCTTTTATTTGCAGGAGCTTTTGGAATTTCCGGATGCAGCAGGAAATCCTCTGTTTCAGAGCAGGAGCTTCCCCTGGTGTATGAGGACAGTTTAAAACGGAAATATGCGGAAAATTTTTCCATTGATTATTATGCCGGCGGGTATTCCATGATTACGACAAAGCGGGACGGCGGACGGTTTCTGATTGTGCCGGAGAAGGCTGAAGTCCCGGAGAATCTGGAAGAGGACATTGTGATTTTAAAGCAGCCCATACAGGATATTTATCTGGTGGCATCAGCAGTAATGGATATGTTCTGCCGGCTGGACGGTCTGGATGCCATAAGCTTTTCCGGTCAGAAGCAGGAAAACTGGTATATTGAAGATGCAAAAAATGCAATGGCTGAAGGGAAAATTCTCTATGCAGGAAAATACAACATGCCGGATTACGAACAGCTTGTGTCCGGGGGCTGCAGACTTGCCATTGAAAACGGCATGATTGCCCATGCGCCGGAGGTTGTGGAAAAGCTGGAGGATTTTGGAATTCCGGTGTTTATGGAGGCGTCCAGCTATGAAAAGCATCCCCTGGGAAGAGTAGAGTGGATCAAGGTGTTCGGAGCTTTGCTTGGCAGGGAAGAGGAGGCGGAACGGATTTTCAGGGAGCAGGAGGACATTTTAAACAGAATTTCCGCGGATCAGCCTTCAGAAAAAACAGTTGCGTTTTTCTTTATTTCCTCCAATGGAATGATTCAGGTAAGACAGTCCTCTGATTATATTCCAAGGATGATTGAGCTGGCTGGCGGACGGTATATTTTTGAAAATCTGGGAGATCCGGAAAGCAGGAAATCCACGATGAATATGCAGGCAGAGGAGTTTTATCACAAAGCCCGCGGCGCAGATTTTCTCATCTACAACAGTTCCATTGACGGAGGTGTTTCAACAATGGGAGACTTGCTGGATAAATGCGAATTTCTGGAGGATTTTCAGGCTGTGCAGGAGGGAAATGTATGGTGTACCTCCAATGACATGTACCAGCAGTCTCTGTCCATCGGCTATCTGATGGAGGATATTCACAGAATGCTCCAGGGGGATGAGTCATCTTCCATGCATTACTTATTCCCGGTACAGTAAAGAAAGGTTGATTCAGATGGAGAAACAAAGAATATATCGGTATACATGGGCATTTCTGTTTCTGTTTTCCGGCGTGGCAGCCGGATTGATTCTGAATGTCTGTATGGGAAGCGTTTCGCTTCCTGTGGAGGAGGTCTGGAGTATTTTGACAGGAAGAGGCGGGGATCCGGTATCGGCCAGAATCCTTCTGGATATCCGGATGCCGAGAACCATGGCGGTGATTCTCCTTGGCGGAGCTCTGGCGCTTGCCGGTTATCTTCTGCAGACATTTTTTCACAACCCCATTGCCGGTCCCTTTGTTCTGGGAATTTCCTCAGGCGCAAAAATGGCGGTGGCTCTTGTTATGGTGGTGCTGGCAGGCCGGTCGGTGAGAGTTACTTCTGCAGATATGATTCTGTCAGCATTTCTTGGCGCTCTTCTTTCCATGGGCTTTGTGCTTCTGGTTTCACGACGGATGGCCGGTATGTCTCAGCTTGTTATCAGCGGAGTAATGATCGGATATATCTGTTCGGCGATTACGGAGCTGATTGTTACCTTTGCAGAGGATTCGGATATTGTGAATCTCCACAACTGGGCTCAGGGGAGCTTTTCAGGAATTACATGGGAGCAGACAGAGCTGATAGCGGCGGTGATTCTGG
>UQFC01000135.1 GCA_900540335.1 uncultured Clostridium sp.
TACCGCGTCCGGCTCTCCCCGGACAGCGGCGGCGATGATAGGGTAAGGAAGCAGGGCCGCCCGTGTGCTTGCAGATTTAACCATCTACATCACCTCCCATCAGCTCCTTTAGCAGCCGATAGGCTTTCTGCCTGCGGGCGTTGACCGTCCGGCGTGCCATGTTCATACGCTCGGCGATCTCGCGGTCTGCCATGTCCAGGAAGAAGTACATCAGGAGGATGTCCCTTCCATCCTGGGGCAGCGCGTTCAGCGCCTCGGCCAGCCGGTCATCCTCGATCAGGATCACATCTCCCCCGACAGGGAAGAAAGTGTATTCCCAGGGATACCGGTCATAGGACGCAAGCTGCTCCATCGAATCCTCCGGCAGCTCGCTGAAAGCGACTTCGCGCGACTGCCTGCGGCTGATCTCCCGATAACCGTTGTAGGCCTCGCACTTCAACACTTTCTTGCAGAAGCTGTCAAAGGCGTGCTGCTTGTGTTCGTAGTGGCGGTCAGGTGTCATTGTCTCACCTCCCTTCTTGCCGGGAGGCAGGTCATTACTTCCCCTTTCGCCCACTACTCGTCTGCCGGAGGCACCTTTTGGCTGGTTCCCCTGGAAAAATTTCAAAAAAATATTTTTGCTGCTCATTGTATGTGCTCCTTTCGTTTCGTTCGGGTTGACAGGACCGGATCAAAACGGAAGGGGCGGGGAGCGGCACCGGGGTAACAAAAAAGCGCCCGGACAGCACAAAGCTATTCGAGCGCAAAAAGTACGATATTCAGTTAAAAAGCAACGATTTTCGCATCCATCGTTAGACTGTACCCACTGGACAGCCTGGATTTTTTTGACGGTTGCGAAAATACAGTCAGAATTTGTCGGCGGTCAGATCGCATCATGGCAGCTCCCTCCTGTAAGCCGCCGTATCTGCCAGCGCCAGCGCGTCATCTCTTTTGAGGGCAAAAAGAACGGCGGCTCTGAAATTGTCCTTCAAAACCGCCGATTGAGTTCAAACCTTAAAATAGCGCACGAAATTATCTGCCCCAGTCAACGGTTT
The DNA here is from genome assembly GCA_900540335.1 of uncultured Clostridium sp. GTDB lineage: Bacteria > Bacillota > Clostridia > Lachnospirales > Lachnospiraceae > Brotaphodocola. Next base: position 1,035 of record UQFC01000135.1, read on the forward strand.
TTTTCTTTCCCCGGACGGGGCAGATAACTTATTATGCAGAGCGGAGCCGATGTGCGCTAATCGGTTCCTTGTACTTTCTCCTTCAGCTTTCGGAAAGATGTATCACTGATGGCGTGTTCAATCCGGCAGGCGTCTTGTTCCGCTGTTTCCTGATCGACGCCAGCAGCGATAAACTGCTCCATAAAAAACAAATGGCGTTCATAGATTTTCTCGGCAATCTCCCGACCTATGACGGTCAGATGAAGGAACCCATCATCATCCACGGTCAGAAAACCTCCATTTTTCAAAACGCCTACCGCATGGCTGATACTCGGTTTGCTAAAGCCCATGTGCCGGGCAAGGTCAATGGAGCGGACCATGCCCATTTTCTTTTGTAGAACAAGGATAGCCTCCAGATAATCCTCCCCAGACGCATGAATCTTCATCAGTTCCTCCTTTATGCTTATTGTTGAATCCTCCAGCCCTCAGCCTGTTCCCGAATCTTAATAAATTCCTGATAGGTTCCCCTTTGAGCCAGCAATTCCTTATGGGTTCCTTTCTGCACGACGGTTCCACCATCAATGACAAGAATTTGATCCGCATTTTCAATCGTCGCCAGTCTATGGGCAATCGTTATGATTGTTTTACCATGTGTCAGTGCGGAAATAGCCTCTTGAATCAAATGCTCATTCTCTGGGTCAATGCTGGCCGTGGCCTCATCCAAAATAACAATCGGCGCATCTTTCAGCATGGCTCTGGCAATCGAAATCCGCTGCTTTTCACCGCCGGAAAGAGAAGAACCGCCCTCCCCAATGACGGTATCATATCCATCTGGCAAGGCCATAATAAAGTCATGGCAGCGCGCTTCTTTTGCAGCGGCAATCATCTGTTCCTCCGAAGCGTCCGGGCTGCCGAATTTGATATTGTTACGGATTGTATCCCGGAACAGATATACATTCTGGAACACCATACTGATATTTTTTAGTAAGCTGTCACAGGTAAATTCTCGAATATCTGTTTCTCCTAAAGTGATTTTTCCGGCGTCAACATCATAAAAGCGTGCAATCAGGCTGCACAGGGTAGACTTGCCGCTCCCGGAGGGACCTACAATCGCTGTTGTGGTATTCTGCGGAATCGTGAAATTCACATCATGCAATACAGTCCGTTTATCGTAACCAAAGGATACATCCTGAAAAGTAATGTCATACGAGGTCGGTGTAATATCTTTTCCGTCTTGGTCGATATATTCTGCATTTTCCAGAGCTTCCAGCTTATTCATAGCAGAATCTATAAGACCCAGCATGTGAGCCGCGTCGTTAATGTTTTCCACACTTCCAAAGATTACGAAAGAAAACAGAACAAACATCAGGAAATAAGCAAGACTCATTTGCCCGTTAAGTGTCTGCCATGCACAGATAAACACAATCCCCATAGATGCCAGTTTTAAGGAGAACAGATGCAAGCAGTTAAATGGCGTATAGCCTTTTTCTACTTTGATATGAATATTTTTCAAATCCGTATTTGCCTTGCGGAAACTTTCGATAGAAGCCCCTTCCTGTCCGAACGATTTAACGATGGACAGCCCGCGGATATATTCAATCGCAGAGCCAGACATATCCTCCATGGCCTGGTGCGTGATAGCAGCGGTCTTTTCACTGTGCCTGCTGATACCATGTAAAGCTAATGCGGAAAAGGCAACGCCGACAACAGAAATCACTGCTGCGGCTGGACTCAGGAAAAGGAAACACAGAAGAATTGCAATAAACTTTGCATATCCGTTGATGATGATGTCAACCATCTTCATTCCCTGCAATTCAAGTGTGGATAGCTCTGTAGTAACACCTGTCAGAATATCGCCCACGCTGTTTTTAGAAAAATATCCCAGAGGAACCCTTTTTAGCACATCGCCCAAATGGATTCGCTGTCCTGCGGCCACTTCATAACCAATGCTTTCCTGCAATACCGCCCGCAGATAAGAGAGTAGAAAGTTAAGCGCAATCGAGCCAACAATAATCCAAAGTGTCTGCCAGATCAGGGCGGATTCTATTGTGCTGCCTGTCCAATAAGCCGCGATTGTTTTATCAAGAGCATAAGCAGCAGCCATTGTAGGGATCGCCGTAGACAGGCTGCTGAAAAAGGAAAAAACAGAGCCAAGGTAGAGGCGTCCCTTATATTTCCCCGCCCATTGAATGATCCGTTTCATAGACTTAAACATGAGCGGCCACCTCCTTCTTTTCACTCACAGACCAATTCTTCGCCCCGATGTGCGCTTTCCACATATCCGCATAAAGCGGACACCGCTTCAACAATTCTTCCTGCTTTCCGCAATCCACAATCCGGCCTTTTTTCAACACGACAATCTGATCTGCGTTCTGAATGGTGGAAAGGCGGTGGGCGATCACAAGAAGGGTTTTACCCTTTGATAATGCCATGATAGATTTCTGGATTTTATCTTCATTCTGTGGGTCAGTAAATGCTGTCGCTTCATCCAAAATAACAATCGGGGCATTTTTTAGGATCGCCCTCGCAATCGCAATTCGCTGTTTTTCGCCGCCGGACAGCCTCTTTCCGGCATCACCGGCAGGGGTATCATATCCTTTGTCCAAACGCACAATAAATTCATCACAGCAGGCCGCTTTCGCCGCCGCATATACTTCTTCATCTGTGGCGTTTGGATTTCCAAGACGGATGTTTTCTTTCAGGGAGCAATTAAACAGGAAGTTATCCTGCGTCACAAAACTAACCAGTTCGGAAAGCTGACGTATAGACAACTCTTTGACATTTTTCCCTCCAATGGTAATGCTGCCGCCTGTCACGTCCCAAAATCTTGCAATCAGACGGGCAATCGTTGATTTACCGCCGCCAGACGGTCCTACAAGTGCCGTAAAACTTCCCTCTGGCAATTCCAGGTTCACATCATGCAACACTTCATTTTGCTCGGAACCGTCATAGGAAAAGGTTACATGCTTCAACGCAATATCATTGTGAGGAATAGATACGATTTTCCCTGAATCCGGCAGTACAGGCAGGTTCAAAAGTTCATTTGCCGCCTCTACTGCATATTCCATAGACTTTGCTTCGTTAATGAAAGTGGTTGCTTTCATCAACGGTCCAACAATGCTGAGGGAAAGGATAATCCCCATTGCAAGCTCCGCAGGGGAGATACTTCCATTCTGCACCAGCAAAAGGCCGACAGGAAGAACCCCCAGGAGCGTTGTGGGCATAATCGCCATCATCAGGTTCATCGATTTCCATGTACTCTTAAACCATGCCAAGGTAAACTCTTTGAACGACTGGACAGCATTAACAAATTTTTCATAGGAGCTTGTGCTTTGGTTAAAGGCCTTTACAACCTCGATACCTTCCACATACTCGATAATAATACTGTTGACGTGGTTATTTGCCTCCATATAAGCGGCGTACTGGCTGTTATAGTTCCTCATAAGGAAAAACATAGGAATCATGGCCAGCACCGGAGAAATCAGGACCGCCAATCCCATGCGCCAGTCGATAACCAGCATCCAGATAAAAATTGCAACAGGGAGTAGGAGGTTAGAGGTCAATTCCGGGATCATGTGTGCCAAAGGCGGCTCTAAGTCCTCAACCTTATCCATGATGATATTTTTCAGATAGCCGATCCGCCGACCCATCACTTCGCCAAGGGGAGCTTTCATCAGCCGGTCTGCAATTTTAAGCCGGATTCCTTCCAAAATGGTATAGGCTGAAATATGCGCCAGGATCGTAGAGATTCCATGGCAGGCAACCCGCAGCAGGTAGCCCGCTGCTCCAACCAGACACCAAATCAGAATGCCATTCAGGGTCACATTCTGATTGATAAATGCCAGCAGGATTTCATATACAGCCCAAAAAGGAATAAACCCTCCTGCAACGCTCAGAATGGCGCAGAATACCGAAAGAGCCATTTTCCCCTTGCATGGTGCGGCGAAGGAAAACAGAATTTTCACCCAATTATCTTTTTGCTGCTTCATTACAATCACCTTCCTTCTTTTAGTCAGCAAAGAAAAAAGGATGGGTAGTCTTTGCTAACCATCCTCATTGTAGCAGTATTCAATTCTTCTTTCCTCTCCAAAACGGCATTTATGCACCGTTTAGAAAAAAGATTTTCGGTATTCCATCGGCGTCTGCCCTATCACCTGCCGGAAAGCTGTTGCAAATTTACTGGGGCTTTCATATCCCACAGCTCCGGCAATTTCCGCAATCCCTTTTTGGGAATCCTGCCGGAGCATTGTGGCAGCAACGTTCATCCGATAACGGCGAAGATAGGAATACATGGAATCTCCGAATATTTCCTTAAAGCAGGTTTTCATCCCCGTCAATGAAATCTGGAATCGTTCAGCTAATTCATCCATCGTGTAATGCTCCTGCAAATTTGCCGTAATAAGATCATGGATCGCTTTGATTTTTTCTACCTGCCCTTTATAGAAATAAGGGCGATCTTCTTTGGAATCAGAAAACTGCAAAGCGTCCAGATATAAAAGCAGCTCCAGGGCTTTTACTTTATAGTAGTCACCTTTGATCTGCTGCGGGACAAAGTAAAGCTCTGAAAAAATATGTTCAATTCCTGGCTCATTATGAATCACAAACGGTTTCTTGTCATTGCAATACTTTTGCAAATATAGTAGTTGTACGGTACTTCCACGTCATAGTCGTTTCCCTCGCTGTCTGTCCGTGTCTCCGTCCGATAGCGTACCTCCACTTCCACGGTCTGCGTCAGAATGTACTGCTTTTCAAAGAGCATTTGCAGTTCCTCCTGAACCTCATTGATGGTAAACACCCCTTCATGGAACGCCGTGAGAATGGAGATCAGCACATAAGGGTCATGCT
>UQFC01000136.1 GCA_900540335.1 uncultured Clostridium sp.
CTGCTGCTCCAGTAGATTATCTATCTACTTTTGCAACAGCCCCTTTTCAGCAGTATAAAAACATATGTTCGAAGTTTTTTTGAAGGAAGGCTTGCAATTTGCCTGTCATTTTGTTTATAATAGCATGGGATTACAGGAAATAATGGAGGAATATCATGGCAAAGACACAATATAATGCAGACAGTATTACCGTGCTGGAAGGATTAGAGGCAGTCCGCAAGCGGCCCGGTATGTATATCGGAGGCGTAGGCACCAAGGGGCTGAATCACCTGATCTATGAGATTGTAGATAATGCGGTGGATGAGCACCTGGCCGGATACTGCAGCCAGATCCGGGTAACGCTGGAGGCGGACGGTTCCTGCACCGTAAGGGACAGCGGCCGTGGCATTCCTGTTGAAATGCATAAAAAGGGGGTTTCCGCGGAGCGTATTGTTCTTTCCACGCTTCATGCAGGCGGCAAATTTGACAATGATGCCTACAAAACAAGCGGAGGACTCCACGGCGTAGGCTCCTCTGTGGTGAATGCCTTATCTGCCAGAATGGATGTAAAGGTTTACAAAAACGGTTATATTCATCACGATGCCTACGAAAGAGGAATTCCGGTTATTGCCCTGGAAAACGGCCTTCTGCCGACTCTGGGAAGAACAAAGGAAACGGGAACGGAGATTAATTTTCTTCCGGACGGGGAGATTTTTGAAAAGACCCGGTTTAAGGCAGACTGGCTGAAAAGCCGTCTTCACGAGACCGCCTATCTGAACCCCGGTCTGACCATTTGTTATGCCAACCGCAGAGCAGGGGAAGAGGAGGAGATCGTTTATCACGAGCCGGAAGGAATCATTTCTTATGTAAAAGAAATCAACAACGGAAAAAACGCGGTTCATGACCCTGTTTATTTTAAAAGTGAAATAGATAAAATCGAGGTGGAGGTTGCCATTCAGTTTGTAGATACCTTTGAGGAAAATATTCTGGGCTTCTGCAACAATATTTTTACCCAGGAGGGCGGCACCCATCTGGTTGGCTTTAAAACAAGATTTACTCAGCTGATCAATTCCTATGCCAGAGAGCTGGGAATTCTGAAGGAGAAGGATCCCAATTTTACCGGCGCAGATACCAGAAACGGAATGACAGCCATTGTGGCAGTGAAGCATCCGGATCCGATATTTGAGGGCCAGACAAAGACCAAGCTGGCCAGCGCCGATGCGACGAAGGCTGTGTTTACGGTAACCGGAGATTTGCTGCAGCACTATTTTGACCGGAATGTGGAGGTTTTAAAATCGGTCATTGCCTGTGCGGAAAAATCTGCAAAAATTCGCAAGGCGGAGGAAAAGGCCAAGACCAATATGCTGACCAAATCCAGATTTTCTTTTGACAGCAATGGAAAGCTGGCCAACTGTGAAAGCCGGGATGCAGAGAAGTGTGAAATTTTTATAGTTGAGGGAGATTCTGCAGGCGGTTCTGCCAAGACAGCCAGAAACAGAATGTATCAGGCGATTCTTCCCATCCGTGGAAAGATCCTGAATGTAGAAAAGGCATCCATGGACAAGGTACTGGCGAACGCGGAGATTAAAACCATGATCAATGCCTTTGGCTGCGGTTTTTCCGAGGGCTATGGCAATGATTTTGATATTTCAAAACTCCGGTATCATAAAATTATTCTGATGACGGATGCGGATGTGGACGGCAGCCACATTGATACCCTTCTTCTGACCTTTTTATACCGTTTTATGCCGGAGCTGATCTACAACGGCCATGTGTTTATTGCCATGCCGCCGCTTTACAAGGTGATTCCCTCCAGAGGGCAGGAGCAGTATCTTTATGATGACAAGGAGCTGGAGCGCTACCGGAAAACGCACACAGGGGAGTTCCGCCTGCAGCGGTACAAGGGTCTTGGTGAGATGGATCCGGAGCAGCTCTGGGAGACAACCCTGGATCCGGAGCACCGGGTTTTGAAGCGGGTGGAGATTGAGGATGCCCGCATGGCTTCAGAGGTGACAGAAATGCTTATGGGCAGTGACGTTCCTCCCAGACGGAAATTTATTTACGACCACGCGGAAGAAGCGGAAATTGACGCATAAGAAGGAGAAGGATCATGGCAGAAAAAATATTAACTACAGAATTTTCAGAGGAAATGCAGCGCAGCTACCTGAACTACTCCATGAGTGTCATTACTGCGCGGGCCATTCCTGACGCCCGGGACGGATTAAAGCCGGTTCAGCGCCGGGTTCTTTATGATATGAGTGAGCTGAAGCTGGGACACGACAAGCCTCACAGAAAGTCAGCACGTATTGTGGGCGATACCATGGGTAAATATCATCCCCACGGCGACAGCTCCATTTACGACACCCTGGTTGTAATGTCCCAGGCCTTTAAAAAGGGCATGGCGCTGGTAGACGGCCATGGAAATTTCGGTTCCATTGAGGGGGACGGCGCGGCTGCTATGCGATATACAGAGGCGCGGCTTCAGAAATTTGCAGAAGAGGTTTACCTGAAGGATCTGGATAAAACCGTAAATTTTGTCCCCAACTATGATGAGTCGGAAAAGGAACCGGAGGTTCTTCCTGTGCGGGTTCCCAACCTTTTGATCAACGGCTCCGAGGGAATTGCCGTAGGAATGAGTACCAGCATTCCTCCCCACAATCTGGGTGAGGTGGTGGATCTGGTTCAGGCCTATATTGAACAGCCGGAAATGAGTATCGGCCAGATGATGGAGTATCTTCCCGGCCCGGATTTTCCTACCGGAGGCATTATTGCCAACAAAAAGGATCTGAAGGAAATCTATGAGACAGGCGTTGGCAAAATCAAGCTCCGCGGAAAGATTGAGGTGGAGCTGGGGCGGAGAAAGGCGGATCGGGATAAGCTGGTAATCAGTGAGATTCCCTATACCATGATTGGCGCCGGCATAAATAAATTCCTTATGGATGTGGCAGATCTGGTGGAAAGCAAGAAGCTGCCTGATGTGGTGGATATTTCCAACCAGTCCAGCAAAGAGGGAATCCGCATTGTTCTGGAGCTGAAAAAGGATGCGGACATTGACAAGATTAAAAATATTCTTTATAAAAAGACAAAGCTGGAGGATACCTTTGGGGTCAATATGCTGGCGATTGCCCACGGACGGCCGGAAACCCTGAATCTGAAAGGGATTCTGGATCATTATCTGGAGTTCCAGTATGAGAATACGACCCGCAAATACAGGGCTCTTCTGGATAAGGAGCTGGAGCGGAAGGAAATCCGGGAAGGACTGATTCAGGCCTGCAATGTGATTGATCTGATTATTGCCATTTTACGGGGATCCAAAAATCTGAAGGATGCAAAGGCCTGTCTGATGTACGGAGACATATCCAGAATCCAGTTTAAACACCCCGGCTTTGAAGAGGATGCCAGACAGCTTCATTTTACAGAAAAGCAGGCGGCAGCCATTCTGGAAATGCGTCTCTACAAGCTGATCGGCCTGGAAATCATGGCTCTGGAAAAAGAATACAGGGAATGTCTGAAGAAGATTGCCCGTTATGAAAAGATTCTGAAAAGCCGTTCTGCCATGAATCAGGTGATTCTGGATGATTTGACCCAGATTAAAGAAGAGTTTGCTCTTCCCCGCCGCACGGTGATTGAAGACGGCAAGGAGGCTGTTTATGAAGAGGCGCCGATGGAGGTGCAGGAGGTTGTATTTGTCATGGACCGGTTCGGCTACTGCAAGCTTCTGGATCGGCAGACCTATGACAGGAACCAGGAAACTGTGGATCAGGAGTATAAACACAGGATTCCCTGCCTGAATACAGATAAGATTTGTATTTTCACCAATACAGGAAGTCTGCATCAGGTGAAGGTTATGGAAATACCTTTTGGAAAGCTTCGTGACAAGGGGACGCCGATTGATAATGTAAGCAAATATGACGGCAGCAAAGAGGAAATTGTCTTCCTTACCTGCTTTGGCCGTCTGACAGGGCAGATGCTTTTGTTTGCCACCAGAATGGGTATGATAAAGCAGGTTCCGGCTGAGGAATTTATCACCAACAACAGGACTGTTGTGGCAACCAAGCTGCAGGAGGGAGATCAGGTATCTGTGATCCGGGTGATTGGAACAGAGACGGATCTGGTTCTTCAGACAACCGGCGATGTATTTCTGCGGTTTTCCATGGAGGAGATTCCGGAGATGAAGAAGGCTTCCCGCGGTGTGCGGGGAATTCGCATGAGCGAGGGTGAGGAACTGGAGGAGGTTTATTTTGTCAGCCAGAATCCGGTAATCACCTATAAAAAGAAAGAGGTTCATTTAAACCGCCTGAAAATAGCAAAGCGTGATGGAAAAGGAAGCAAGGTACGGCTGTAAACAGGGAAAAAGTGAAAAGTCTTTGCGTGACGAACGAATGTATTTATATAAAGGAGTTTGTCTGTGATAGAAAAACAAGTGTATTTTTCTCGCGAATTCCTCTTGATTTTTTTCCAAAATAGGAGTAGTATAGGTCACATGTTTTTACCGTGGTTTCCGATAAGGCCATAAGCGTCATCCGGCGCATCCGGGGACTGCAATATGAGGAGAATAAGGAGTGTACAATTATGGAAAAGAAATTGAAAGTCGGTGTATTAGGCGCTACCGGTATGGTAGGCCAGAGATTTATTTCCCTGCTGGAGAATCATCCGTGGTATGAGGTGGTTACGGTTGCTGCCAGCCCCCGTTCTGCCGGAAAGACCTACGAGGAGGCAGTAGGCGGACGCTGGAAAATGACGACTCCTATGCCTGAGGCAGTAAAGAAGCTGGTTGTTATGAATGTCAACGAGGTAGAGAAGGTTGCCGCCAGCGTGGATTTTGTATTCAGCGCCGTTGATATGTCAAAAGATGAGATTAAGGCCATCGAGGAGGCTTATGCAAAGACAGAGACTCCCGTTGTTTCCAATAACAGCGCACACCGCTGGACTCCGGATGTTCCCATGGTTGTTCCGGAGGTGAATCCGGAGCATTTCCAGGTGATTGAATTCCAGAAGAAACGTCTGGGCACCACCAGAGGCTTCATTGCAGTAAAACCCAACTGCTCCATTCAGAGCTATGCTCCCGCTTTGACAGCATGGAAGGAATTCGAGCCATATGAAGTGGTAGCTACAACCTACCAGGCAATTTCCGGCGCAGGAAAGACCTTCCAGGATTGGCCGGAGATGGAGGGCAACATTATCCCCTATATCGGCGGTGAGGAAGAAAAGAGCGAACAGGAGCCGCTGAGAATCTGGGGTAAGATTGAGGACGGCGTAATCGTAAAGGCTGCCGAGCCGGTGATTACCTGCCAGTGCATCCGTGTTCCTGTATTAAACGGTCATACAGCTGCCGTATTTGTAAAATTCCGTAAAAAGCCCACCAAAGAGGAGCTGATTGATCGTCTGGTAAGCTTTAAGGGACTTCCCCAGGAATTAGAGCTGCCCAGCGCACCGAAGCAGTTTATCCAGTATCTGGAGGAGGACAACCGTCCTCAGGTATCTCTGGATGTGGATTTTGAAAACGGAATGGGAATTTCCATTGGCCGTCTGAGAGAAGATACGGTTTATGATTATAAGTTTGTAGGCCTGTCTCACAACACTGTCCGCGGCGCAGCCGGCGGAGCTGTTCTCTGTGCAGAGCTTCTGACTGCTCAGGGATATATTGCAGCAAAATAATTTGTTTCTATAAAGAATGCGGACTCTTCGGAGTCCGTTTTTTGTTTCATAGGAAATTACGTCCTATGAAATAAAAACGCTCCGCGAGGATCGCCATGGGTTGGAAGAGAATTGGGCTGATGAGA
>UQFC01000137.1 GCA_900540335.1 uncultured Clostridium sp.
ATCAAAGAAGCTAAAACGACGGCGCAGCGCATAATCAATCATTGCCAAACTACGATCAGCAGTATTCATCATACCGATGATATATAAATTCTTCGGTACTGTAAATGAAAGCCCGTTATATGCTAAAGTAGCCTTGGTTCCTCTGTAATCACGCTCAATAAGCATGAGGAGCTCACCAAAGATTTTACTCATATTACCACGATTAATTTCATCAATAATAAAGAAGTATTCCTTATCCGGATGATTTGCTGCTTTCTGGCAGAAATGATAGAATATACCGTATTTTAACTCAAATCCATCATTCACAGGCTTATAGCCCATCATAAAATCTTCATAGGAATAGTTCTGATGGAACTGTATAAATTCTATTCTGTTTTCATCCTTTTCTCCCATCATGGAATAAGCAAGACGCTTTGCGGCAAAGGTCTTTCCTACGCCTGGTGCACCTTGAAGGATAATATTCTTTTTATTCTTCAAAACAGAAACCAGCATATTATATCGATTTTCTGTCATATAGACTTCGTCAAGGAAATCTTCTTTGGTGTATTTATCCACTTTTTCTACAGATGCCACCGGATTCTCTTCACGAATAACATCATAGATAAATTCATATTCTCCTTTAGTCAGCTTAAAAAGACTGCCCTGTGGATTTACAAAATACTCCATCTTCTCAAGCTCTGAAAAACTCTTAAGTGTCTGGTAATCTATAGGCGATGTGAGACCTTCTACTTTTTCAAAATAAATCTGCTGTCCATCCTGCTCTGCGCTGACACGACCAATAGCAACTACCTGCTTCACCGGATTCGATTCATAACCAATAACCATATCTCCTGCTTTTGCATCCAAGAAATTTTGGAATATACGGCGTTTGTTGCCATTATCGTTGTACAATGTATAAGACTGCTGCTCTCCAACAGCCAGATCAGAAAAACTCCAGATTTTCGGATTAGCATTAAGCCACCAATATCTATGTTCTTCTTCACCTGATGCCGATGCTGCATAAAGCTCCACCTGTGAAAGGTCAACCCTATCAAGTGCCTGTGCTAATTCATCTCTTAACTTCCAAACATAACTGCCATCCTCATCTTTTCCTGCATTGCGACCAATATAAAGAATCGGCCACCAACGGGATTTCTCTGTTTCCCTCTCCATTATCGGACAGCCTGTTTTTTCTGCCACACGACGAGCTAATGCAGATGAACCAGCATTATAAAAATTAACACTTTCACCATACTTCACAGATAATTGTTTGCATGTAGCCTGTCCGCCATAATCTTTCATTCGCTTCATGATTTCGAGGCTTCCTACCGTAAAAACTTCTTTATCAGAAAGAAGGTTAACCCAATCCTCAGCTGTCAGCTCTGGAGAATAATCTAATGGAAACCATTCATCAGCCTTTGTTTGATTCTTTTGCGAATAATAGCGGCTAATATAAAACCCCACATCAATCGTAAGTGTTCTGCATTCCGGATCCGGATAACAGGTATCTGTAATCTGCGATTTGACTAAGGCCAACAACTGATTATCCTTTTTCAGTTCCTCACATATTTCATCATACAATGCATAAAAATTACGAAGATTATCAGCATAAGCTCCTTTTTTGAAATGCAGGTCGCTGCCAAGTTCATCAGCAATGGTTTTTATTTCACCGTACTTGTAAATATAATATTTATCGGGGTATCTCAGCCAAAGATAGGTACTGACTGCGTTTTCATACTGGTAATGCTGACCCGCACCATTTCCATAACGCTCAAACAAAATGGATGACTGGTCTTTAAATGCCATGATGCGAGCAACAACATCTTTGCTCTCATCAAATAATGCAAGAAACATCGCACGAACTTCTTCCGGTGCAGTTTTTGCAAAACTCTAAATCATCTTTGCCGAAAAGTTGTTCATGGAAGTAAGAAGGTTGTATGTCTTTGACAAAGAACGGGTAAGCATATCCGCAAAGTCTGTGGCATTCACATCCCAATTATCCTGAAAGCATTTCACAACTTCCCATTTATACTTTTCATTTCCCCATTGTGAAGATACAAAATTCTCTTTATATTTCACAAGGGCTTCTTTCAAACGAAATTTGTCAAACATGTTGTTCCTCCTTCACTTACGCTTTGCGCAGGCTTTTGTATATTTCTTGCGAGATCATGCAAAAGCACCCCTTTATTACTCTCCAAAGTTTATTTTTCTTTACACTTTATCCCGTAATTTCCCCTGCTCCCATTTTCGTATCCTCTATAAATTTCATATCTTTTTCCGCTGATCTCTACTTCGTCATCATTAATAAATGTATAAGATTCTCCATTTTCTTCACAATAGTTTGAAATTGCGTCTATCGTTTTTGCAAGAGTTGGATAATTGGTACTATCCTCATAAGGAACCCAAAAAGATTTTTTAAACATATAAATGCCTCCTTCCACTGCTACTCCTTCTCACCTTCATTTGCCTCTTCTATTTCAACCTGCTCCTGGCCGGCGCCCTCTTGAAACCGCACCTGCAAAACGGCCTGGGACCAGTTGACAGATACACAGGCCCGCTTATCTCTGGCTCGTGCTTCCTGGTCGAACACATCCAGAAGCTCCTTCAATATCTCCCTGGTTAGATATCCGCCCCGCCAGTGAAATAACAGTATCTTTCCCTTCTTCACAGCCTGTCTGGTCCGGCTCTGCACAGAATCCATCGTCGTCCAGGATAGTTTCTTTTCTTTATAGTAAAAATGATCGGAATCACTGCAGACCGGTACCTTCCAGATGACCGGCTCGTGATCTCTGAAAATCTGCTTGTCTGACAAATTCACATAGTCATATCGTATAAGATTATTTCTTGAAAGTGTATTGTCAAACGTAGCATCCAGATGATAATATTGTCCATCGATTCGGACTATATTCCAGGCGTGTCTGTACTTGATTCCTTTATCCGGATTGGCCTCTGACAGTGCAATGATACACCAGAGATTCAGCTCGTCACAGAGAATTTTTACTGCCTTTGCGATTCCCTCGCAGACAGCTGTTCCATTTCCCAGAGCCCCGATAATCTCATGGGAATATTCCTTTTTCAGCTTATCGTATTTTACATTTTCTGCAATGAAATCATGAATAAAAAGTTCTTTTCCCTTTTCATCAAGAGCTGCCGCCTGACGGGCCAGTTTTTTCACTCTTGCCTCCATTGCCTGACGATGTTCCCTGATTTTATCCTTTGAAAACAGATACTTCGGTATCATCTCCACTGCTGTGGAGTCCGGATAATACCGGTAGGAAAATGTCACCGAATAAAAAATCTCCGGGCAGTCCATGCGAATCATAAAATAAATATCGGATAATTCTTTATTAGGCAGCATCGGTACTGCAAAAGAGTCCTGGAGATTTAACAACCCTGATTTCATCGCATAGTACGCCTTCTGCTGTTCTTTATTTAACTGGTCATAATAATAGTGACTGGCTTTTGCCATGCTTTCACCGCCTCTTTCATTCTTTTCTTTTTCTTTCCTTTCCCTGCTTCCCATCCCTCTGAACTTTTGTATTGTTTCATTTACTATAACATATTTGCAGCAATATTTATACTGTATTTGCTTCTTATCTGCCTGCTGACACCCTGTGATTTTCTGTGCCCATCCCGTCCTCAAAGCCCGGCTTCAACAGCAAAAATCCGGCAGAACATGGATTTTTCTCCACGCCCTGCCGGTTCTTTTTGTCTTATATTCAACTGTATTTAATCTTTAATATCCGTAAAAAATCTGCGCAATCGGCGAGCTCTTATCCAGAATCAGCGTGTTGTTTCCATTCTTCAGGGAAGCCTTCGCTGCATCCAGGGAACGCACAAAATTATAGAAATCTGCCTTGCTCTCGTCGTTGTAGGCCTGGGAGAGAATCTGCATGTACTGGGCCTCGCCCTCTGCCTTGATCTTCTCCGCCTCTGCCTTGGCCTTGGATTTCATCACAGACACTTCTTTGGTTGTGTCGTTCTTGATTTTCTGAGCAGAGGAATTACCCTGGGCTGTATAAGAAGCCGCTATGTTATTTCTCTCAGAAATCATACGCTCGTAAACGGACTGTTTGTTGTCATCCGGCATATCCAGCGATTTTGTCTCTACTGCCAGAACCTGGATTCCGTATCCGTCCAGAGAATTGCCGATATTGTTGCTGATATCCTGAGCCAGCTTTCCGTTTCTGTTTTCAATAATCTCGGCCTGATCCATGTTGGAAATCACGGATTTCAGAGAGGAGAATACGGATGCAGAAATACGGGACTGGGCCTGTGCCACCTGACCGTTTAAGTGTCTGGTAAAGAGCACCGGATCGGAAATCTTCCACAGAACGAAGGCATCTGCAATCATGCTCTTCTTGTCTTTCGTAATAACGTCTGACTGTGGAATATCGTAAATCTGCAGTGCTTTCGGAATTGAGGAGCTGGTCTGGATAAAGGGAACCTTCAGGCTTACTCCCGGATTCTCTTCCACACGGACAATCTCACCAAACTGACGAATCAGCTTATATTCGTTGGGATAGGTCACAACCAGAGAGGAGCCCAGTAAAACGAGAGCTGCCGCTGCCGCCAGACCTGCTATCATACCTTTCTTTTTCACTGTGCCACCTCCTCACCGGTTCCTGCTGCAGAACCGTTTTCTTCTGATACACTGCTCTCTCTGCTCACAGCCGGGCCGGCAGATGAATCCGCTGCTGCTGTCTTGGAAGCTGTTCTTCCTGACTCAACTGCAGAGGTAAAGCTGTCTAAGGGCAGCATCTTCTGCGTACCGTTTTCATCTACAATAAAGAGTCTCATGCTGGGAAGCACATCCTCCATAGTCTCATAGAACATTCTCTGCTTGGTAATCAGCGGATATTTGCTGTACTCTGCATACATCTGTTCAAAACGGGCCACCTGACCTTCTGCCTCATTGATACGGGACTGCTTTTCTGCCTCCGCATTTTTAATAATCTGGTCACACTCTGCCTCTGCCTGCGGAATCTTCTCGTTCCTGTCTTTGTTGGCATTGTTGATCGCTGTCTCCTTGCCCTGCTTTGCGTTTTCTACGTTTTTAAACGCATTGAGAACCTCCTGAGTCGGCGGAAAGGCATCCTGAATCGTAATATTTACAACAGAAAGACCAATATCCTCCTGAATCATCCGGTTGGTCAGCTTTTCTTTAATCTCAGACTGAATCTCTGCTTTTCCTGTGGTAATGACATCGTCTACATTGTATACGCCTACCGTATCACGAATATAGGACTGTGCCAGCATCTTCAAGGTTGCCTCCGGATCTGAAGATGCATAGAGGTATTTCACCGGATCATCTACCATATATTCCAGATAAAATTCAGTATCTACAAAGTTGAAATCCTTGGTAATCATAATACATTCTGCCAGCTTGCTCTCTCCTGTCTCAGGATCATAGCCAATCGGCATTCCCTTGATGACCTTGGATACCATCCGGACATTCTGGATAAAGGGAATTTTAAAATGAAGTCCGGCCTGTGACTCTGCATGAGGGCTTCCCAGGGTTGTCACAACCGCATAGTTTTCCTCGTCCAGCACATAGTAACAGTTGCCTCCCAGGAATAACAGGAGCACAATCGCCAGCACAATCCCCGCCCCACGGGCCGCCCGGCGTTTCTTTTTCA
>UQFC01000138.1 GCA_900540335.1 uncultured Clostridium sp.
CCTCTGGCCCCATCGTCTGCTTCCGGAAGAATATGGGTGTGAATATCGATGATTTCCTTGTTCATTTTTTAATATTTATAAAAAATATTCCTTTCTTTCCTAAAATCTTCTTATAATGTTAATTATAGGAATTAAGAGAATGAAATAATTGTTGATATTGGCCAGAATACGGCCGCATAAGATTCTCATTTGTTTGAAAAAAGAAATTTGTATTTGTACAAAAAGAAAAATGTATCAGATTTTATACATTTTTTGCAATAAATTTTCACAGACATGGGTATTGACATTTTCCGCGCAAAATAATACAATTATCGGGAAGTTCGTCAGACAGGATTTTAACTGCCTATAATTAACATTATAAGAAGCACATTCCAATCCCATCAGCCTTTTCAGATAATCGTAAAACTCAGTACCTTATTTAAATAAAAATTTCCTATGATAAAAAAGCACTTTCCCATGAAATCAAAAAAAGCACCGTCAAGCCTTCTATCTACTAGAAAACTTGACGGTGCTTTGGGTTTTGCCCCTGCCAAGGAATGCCGGCAGCCGGACTCGAACCGGCACGAGGTCGCCCCCGTCAGATTTTGAGTCTGATGCGTCTGCCATTCCGCCACGCCGGCATACTTTTGCAACGAATTTATTGTAACACAAATAAAAGATTTTTGCAAGCAATTTAAAAAATTTTGACAACTCGGATTTTTCAGGCTCTTTTATTCAGGTTTCTCCAGCGGATATTTCATAATGTACGACACGGGAGAATGTTTTCTTTCTCTGATATTTGTGAAAAATTAAAACTACCGTAAGACTTTTTCTGCTGATTTTTCTGTAAATATCCGTTATAATAGGTACAAATACGATTGTTTCATACAGCACAAAGGAGGACCGTTTATGATAAAAAGAAAAACCCCGGAATCCCGGAAAAGATACCGCAGCAGCCGCAGAATGCTTCGTCCTGCTGCCGCCTGCCTGATGGCCCTGACTGCTGCCTGCCTGATTTCCGGCTGCAGCAAGAAAAATGAAAAGATTGATTTATCCAGTACCCATACCACTGCCGCAGAAACCATGGCTCCCACATCTTCTCCGAAGGAAACCGAATCTTCTGCCGGAATCACCTTAGAGCCGGGAATTGACAATGCAGTCAACTCCAATTCCGGAACCACTGCAGCTGGAAATGGATCCGGATCAGCAGTTACGAAAAACCAGGTGAAGACAAGCCTGACCACCTACACCTCCGGAAAGGTTTCTATCCAGTATCCGGTTGTAGAAAACCTGGACAATGCATCCGATATCAATGACCTGATCAAAAAGAATGCGCTTTCCATTATCGACGGCTATGACATTGACGAGGCAAAGGACACGCTGAATATCCAGTGCAAGGTAATGGCTGCAGACAGAAGCCGTATTACTCTGACCTATACCGGCACTCTCACCGTATCCGGAGGCGCCCATCCCTCCAATGTATTTTATACCAATACCATTGATGTCCGCAATGCCTCCAGTCTGGATCTCCCCTATCTGACAGATCCGGCAGTTCTGGCAGATTATGTACTTTCTGCAGACTGCGTTTACCAGAACAGTTCCCCGGAGCTGAAATCCTCCATGGTTCAGATCAATGCAGGGCGGAACAAGACCTACTATACGAATCTGTTCAGCAAGGCAGACTTCCCCTATGACGGCAGCTTCCCGGAATCCTTCAGCTATGAGTATGAAGGCGATATTTATGTTTCCATCCCCATTCCTCATGCGGCAGGAGACTATGTGATTGCCATTTTTACTCCGGAGAATAAATAACCGAAACCGGAAGAAAGATTTGCTATTTATCTCTTCATCTGGTAAAATGATAAGAAGGCGATGTTACCTACAAAACGAAAGGACATTTTATTTATGGAAAATGTAGTAATTTTTGATCATCCTTTAATTCAGCACAAAATTTCAATTCTTCGTGACAAGCGGACCGGTACCAACGAATTCCGCTCTCTTGTAGAAGAAATTGCCATGTTAATGGGCTATGAAGCCCTCCGCGATCTTCCCCTGGAGGATCAGGAAGTAGAAACCCCTCTGGAGACCTGCATGACTCCCATGATTGCCGGAAAGAAGCTGGCAATTGTTCCGATTCTCCGCGCCGGTCTTGGTATGGTAAACGGAATCCTTGCCCTTGTTCCCAGCGCCAAGGTTGGACACATTGGTCTTTACCGTGACGAGGTGACTCATGAGCCTCACGAGTACTACTGCAAGCTTCCTACCCCGATTGACCAGCGTACTATCGTTGTCACCGATCCCATGCTCGCTACCGGCGGCTCTGCTGTAGAGGCTGTTGATTTTATCAAGCAGCACGGCGGCAAGCATATCAAGTTTATGGCTATCATTGCTGCTCCGGAAGGACTGGAGCGTCTGAGAAAGGCTCATCCTGATATCCAGATTTATATTGGACATCTGGATCGCTGCCTCAATGATGATGCCTATATATGCCCCGGACTGGGCGATGCAGGCGACCGTATTTTCGGCACCAAATAATGAACTGCAAAGGGAGTGTCGCAAAATCATCCATAGCGGATGATTGAGCGGCACTTCCGCTCGTTATAAACAAAAATCCGGCCTCCTCTCTATTTTCATAGTAAAACGCCGGATTTTGCCGTACTTTATAAAACCTCTCGGTTTTCTGATTTTTCTATGCACTTTTTACCTCAAACAGATGGCTTCCTGTCCGCCCATTTTGGATTTTGGCATGCAGTTTATTCAGATTATATCCCAGGCACAACAAAAAAAACTATAAAAAAGGGAGTCATTGCTCCATAGATGATTTCTCATCTATTTTGCAACGGCCCCGCTCTATACATAAAAAAATTTCGGCTGCTCTTTGTGCAGAAATCGCCACTTTCCTTCTTTTTTGCAAAATCCTGGCTGCTCTTTGTGCAGAAATCGCCGCTTTCCTTCTTCATTGCAAAACAGGTTTTTCGCACCAAATATGGCATACTCATAGCAAGTAAAAAACCATATCCCGTAGAATTACCGTGTTTTGCAACACCCTCCTTTTTTATGCTTTTACTGTTTTTTTGCAACCTCACCCTGCTTTTTGTAAATGGATCCGGCATCCACGCAGCCTCTCACACTAGACAGCGGGTAAATATTGCTGTTCTTTCCAATAACTGTTCCGGGGTTCAGCACAGAGCCGCAGCCCACCTCTACCTCGTCGCCAATCATGGCGCCGAATTTCTTTAATCCGGTTTCGATATCGCCGTCCTCAGCGTGTACCTTTACCAGCGCCTTGTCAGATTTTACATTGGAGGTGATGGAGCCGGCTCCCATGTGAGCCTTGTAGCCCAGGATAGAATCTCCCACATAATTGTAATGAGGAACCTGAACATTATCAAAAAGAATCACGTTCTTCAGTTCAGAAGAATTGCCTACTACTGCATTGGCTCCGATGATCACTTTTCCGCGAATAAATGCGCAGTGGCGAACCTCTGCCTCCGGTCCGATGATTACCGGTCCGATGATTCCTGCTGTAGGCGCAACCCTGGCGCTTTTATGAATCCAGATTCCCTTTGCCGGATTCATATACTCATCTTTCGGCAAAGCTGCTCCCAGCTTTTCCACATACTCCCCAATGTGGGCCAGAGCCTCCCATGGATACTCAAACTGCTCCAGCAAAGATTTGGCCATGGTATTCTCCAGGCTGTAAAGATCCTTGATTTTCATTTCTGATTTCTTCATGTTCTTTTACTCCTCCTGATATTTTATATTTATTTACTATCTGCGTCCCGGCTGTATCCCGGAACGCATTTAGGGATAGTTTTTCCCTGCTGCCTCAAAAAATTCCCGCAGCTGATACTGGTTGTTCAGCTTCAGCACACCATACGTCCGGCCTGCTACAAACCGCTCCAGCTTCTCCATATATTCCTCCGGCGTAATGGTTCCTTCCGCCACATAGGTCAGCCCCTTTTCCCAGCTTGCCGTAAGCTCCGGATTCAGAAGCTGGCGGATGGATGCGTTTACCACATCAAAAACCAGTTCCCCAAGAAGGGTGGGGGTAATGATCTGTGTTTTTCCATTCAGAGCCAGGTATTTGATATGAACCAGCTTTTTCAGAATCTCTGCCCTGGTCGCACTGGTTCCGATTCCGCTTCCCCTTATTTGAGCGCGCAGATCCTCGTCCTCAATCAGCTGTCCGGCATTTTCCATGGCAAGAATCATGGAGCCGGAAGAATAACGCTTCGGCGGAGAGGTTTCGCCCTCCTTAACCTGAAGACGGTTTATGGGAAACTCCATTCCCTTTTTCAGTCCTGCCAGACGGGCTATAAATTCAGGATTTTCCAGATCCTTCTGATTGATCTCGGAATCCTCCCTGTCATCCTTCTCTGTGCCTTCCTTCCCGTTTTCTCCTGCTCTGCTGCCGTTTTTTCCGTTTTCGTCCTGTTTCTTTCCGTTTTTTGAAACAGCGGCAACCTTCAGATATCCCGGTTCTGCCAGCACCTTAAAGTTTGCAAAAAAATGCTCCCGGTCCGCCTCCAGCTCCAGGGCATATTTCTGGTACACAGCTGCCGGATAGAAGATACTTAAAAACCTTCTGGCAATCACCTCATACACCTTCATCCCCAGAGAATGCAGGCTGCGCAGAGCCCCGAAGCCCTGTCCCGTAGGAACAATCGCGTAGTGATCCGTAATCTGTTTGTCATTGACATACCGTGTTTTTTCAATGCCCTGAAAGGCTTTCCGGGCCAGAACCTCACCGGCAAAGCCGCCTACCGGTTCAAACCGCTGAAGTCCCTCGATATTCCTGTGTATCTCCTTTGCCACAGCCGTAGAAAGCACCCTGGCATCTGTACGGGGATAAGTGACCAGCTTTTTCTCGTACAGCTCCTGCACCACCTTCAGCGTTTCATCCGGACTGATCTTGAACCGTTTGGAGCATTCGTTCTGAAGTTCTGCAAGGTTATAAAGAAGAGGTGGATTTTTTGTTTCCTTTTTCTTTTCCTTTGAAACAACGGCAGCTGTAAGCGGTTCCCCTTCCTTTAGATATGCGATCAGTTCTCTGGCCCGTTCTTCCACCTTAAAGCCGTTGTCCTTATAAAGGCAGGGCGTTCCAAAATATCTGGAACCTTCCACCGCCTTCCATTCAGCCTCCAGCGGAAGGGCTCGGCCATCCTTTGCCACTGCGTCAAAGGTTCCGATCACACGATAAAAGGGAGTCTTTACAAAGCTTCGTATCTCCCTCTCCCTGCGGACAACCATTCCCAGCACACAGGTCATCACACGACCTACGGAAAGAACCGTAAATTTGGTTCCC
>UQFC01000139.1 GCA_900540335.1 uncultured Clostridium sp.
ATTTGCAGAGCTGTGTGAAAAGTGCAGCATTGCATTTATCGGACCCTCCGCAGAGATTATCAGCAGAATGGGCAATAAGTCTGAGGCAAGAAAAACCATGATTGAAGCCGGTGTTCCGGTGGTTCCCGGAAGCAAGGAGCCGGTTCACACTGCAGAGGAAGCTCTGGAAATGGCAAAGGCCATTGGTTTTCCGGTGATGATCAAGGCATCTTCCGGAGGCGGCGGAAAAGGAATGCGGGTGTCCTGGAGTGAGGAGGATTTTACTGCCAATTTCCAGAATGCCCAGATGGAATCGATCAAGGGCTTTTCTGATGACACCATGTATCTGGAGCGGTATGTGGAGAAGCCGAGACACATTGAATTCCAGATTATGGCAGATAAATACGGCAATGTGGTTCATTTAGGCGAGCGTGACTGTTCGATTCAGCGCCGCCATCAGAAGGTGCTGGAGGAGTCTCCGTCTGTAGCAATTTCAGAGGAGCTTCGCCGTGAAATGGGCGAGACTGCAGTGCGTGCCGCAAAGGCGGTAGGCTATGAGAATGCGGGAACCATTGAGTTTTTACTGGATAAGAACAAGAATTTTTATTTCATGGAAATGAATACGAGAATTCAGGTAGAGCATCCGGTAACGGAATTTGTCAGTGGTATTGATTTGATTAAAGAGCAGATCCGTGTGGCTGCGGGAGAGCATTTAAGCGTCAGCCAGGAGGATATCCATATTCAGGGACATGCGATTGAATGCCGTATTAATGCAGAAAATCCGTCCAGGAATTTTATGCCCTGTCCGGGACTGATCAGCAACGTTCATTTTCCAGGCGGAAACGGTGTTCGCGTAGATACTCATATTTATAATGATTACCGGGTTCCGGCCAACTATGATTCCATGCTGATGAAGCTGATTGTTCATGGAAAGGACCGGGAAGAAGCTATTGCAAAAATGAGAAGTGCTTTGGGCGAGCTGATCATAGAGGGAATTGATACAAACCTGGATTTCCAGTATGAGATTCTGAGCAATCCGGTTTACCAGGATGGCCATGAGATCGATACGGATTTTATTCCCAATTATTTTCCTGAGTACTGCAGGTAGAATAAAAAACCGGGAACTGTTGAAATTCTCAGAGATTCGCCCAGGAGGCAAGGAGAAGTAATATGCTGAGAGATATGTTTAAAAAAACATATACTGTAATTGACAGTCATGTAAAGACTGGAAAACGGGAGAAAACGGAAGAACCGAGTATTCCTCAGGGTCTTTGGAGAAAGTGCAATAAATGCGGACAGCCCATTTATGTGGAGGATGTAACAAATAATTACTATGTCTGCCCCAAATGCGGCGGATATTTCCGGGTTCATGCCTATCGTCGGATCGAAATGCTGATTGATGAAGGAACCTTTGAGGAATGGAACCAGGAAATGGAGTTTTCCAATCCTCTGGATTTTCCGGGATATGAAAAGAAGGTTCAGGCAACCAGAGAAAAAACAAGGCTGAATGAGGCCATTGTAACCGGAAAAGGAATGATTCACGGTCTTCCGGCTGCGGTCGGCGTGTGTGATGCCCGGTTTATTATGAGCAGTATGGGCCATGTTGTGGGAGAAAAGGTTACACAGATGGTGGAGCGGGCAACAGAGGAAAAGCTGCCTGTGATTATTTTTGCATGCTCAGGAGGCGCCAGAATGCAGGAGGGAATCGTATCTCTGATGCAGATGGCCAAGACCTCGGCGGCTCTGAAACGTCATCATGAGGCAGGACAGCTGTTTATCAGCGTGCTGACGGATCCGACAACAGGAGGAGTGACAGCAAGCTTTGCCATGCTGGGAGATATTATTCTGGCGGAGCCGGGAGCTTTGATTGGATTTGCAGGACCACGCGTTATTCAGCAGACCATTGGACAGAAGCTTCCGGAGGGCTTCCAGAGAGCAGAATTTCTTCTGGAGCATGGATTTGTAGATAAGATTGTGCCTCGTGATGAGCAGAAGCGGGTGATTGCAGATATTCTGAGAATGCACAGAAAGCCAGATGCACTGACTCTGAAAAATGCGGGAATCGGAAGAGACGGACAGGCTGAGGCTTCTGGAAAGTTTTCTTTTAACCGTTCCGGGAAGAGTGCCTGGGATACGGTTCTTTTATCCAGAGATGGAACAAGACCGGTGGCAACAGATTATATTCAGGCGATTTTCGATGACTTTATTGAATTTCACGGCGACCGGTATTTTAAGGATGACGGCGCTATTGTAGGCGGTATTGCAACCTTTAAGGGAATTCCTGTGACGGTGATCGGCCAGCAGAAGGGAAAAACCACAAAGGAAAATATCAGAAGGAATTTTGGTATGCCTTCTCCGGACGGATACCGGAAGGCTCTGCGTCTTATGCAGCAGGCAGAAACCTTCAGACGTCCTATTATCTGTTTTGTAGACACTCCCGGCGCGTTCTGCGGTATTGAAGCAGAGGAACGGGGACAGGGAGAGGCGATTGCAAGAAACCTGTTTGAAATGGCAGCACTGACAGTGCCTGTGCTTTCTCTGGTTATCGGGGAAGGAGGCAGCGGCGGAGCTTTGGCTATGGCTGTGGCCAATGAGGTCTGGATGATGGAAAATGCCATTTATTCGATTCTTTCACCGGAGGGCTTTGCTTCGATTCTGTGGAAGGACAGCAAAAAGGCGGCAGATGCAGCCAGAGTTATGAAGATCACAGCAGCAGATCTCTATGAGATGGGCCTGATAGAGGACGTTATTCCGGAGGACCGGCCGGCCTGTGCAGATACCATGCCTGAAATCGCCGGAATCATCAGAGAAAAACTGTCTGCTTTTCTGAACAGATACGAAAATATGAAGCCGGAGGAGCTGGCAGAACAGAGGTATCAGCGGTTCCGCAGAATATAGCCTCCTCTGTTTGAGATACAGCTTTGGGGAGCAGATTCAGGAGATAGGAATGAGTATATTAAAACCATTGAAAATAGGCGAGCTGACAGCAAAATATCCGATTATCCAGGGGGGAATGGGGGTTGGAATCAGCCTTTCATCTCTGGCCGGAGCCGTGGCTAAGGCAGGAGGAATCGGAATTATTTCCACTGCTCAGATTGGATTTCAGGACCCGGATTTTTTGAAGGCGCCTCTGGAAGCCAATTTAAAAGCAATTAAGACGGAATTTGATAAGGCCAGAGCGATTGCGCCCAATGGAATTATCGGATTTAATATTATGGTTGCAACAAAAAACTATGCGCTGTATGTGAAGGAGGCAATCAAGGCCGGAGCAGATATTATTATTTCCGGCGCCGGACTGCCTGTTACGCTGCCGGAGCTGGCAGAGGGTGCAAAAACAAAAATTGCCCCGATTGTTTCTACGGCAAAATCAGCTATGGTAATCTGCAAAATGTGGGATCGGAAGTTTCACAGAATTCCGGATCTCCTGGTTATTGAAGGACCTCTGGCAGGCGGCCATCTGGGCTTTTCCAGAGAGCAGCTGACCAGGTACGGAGCAGATACGGATCATGTTTCTGAAACCTACAGCCAGGATGCCTATGATGAGGAAATCCGCGGGATTATGAAGGTGGTAAAGACTTATGAGGATAAGTATGATACCCATATTCCTGTGGCGATTGCCGGAGGGATTTACACGCATCAGGATGTGCTTCATGCACTGGAGCTGGGGGCAGACGGGGTTCAGGTGGCAACCCGTTTTGTAACAACAGAGGAGTGTGATGCTCCTATGTGCTACAAGCAGTCCTATATTGATGCGAAGGAAGAGGATATTGTGATTACGCAGAGTCCGGTGGGAATGCCGGGACGCGCAATCAGGAACCGCTTTCTGGAGCAGGTAGAGGAAAGAAAGGCTAAAGGGGAAAACGCAAAGATTTCTCATTGCTATCAGTGCCTGGAGCACTGCAATCCGGCCAGCATTCCTTACTGCATTACAAAAGCTCTGTCCAATGCGGCAGAAGGAATCCTTGATCAGGCTTTGCTGTTCTGCGGCACCAATGCCAGCCGCGCCGAGAAGATTGAAACGGTGGAGGCTGTGATAAAGGATCTGGCAGGGGAGCCTGTCTGACAGACATAAATATTCTGTTTCCTCCATAGACTGAAATCAAGGAAGCCGGAAAGAGACAGAGAGATGTTAAATAATATCTGGAGTTTTATGATTCTTGCGGGGGTGCTCTGGGGAGCTGCAAATGGCAATTTAGGTGCGGTGACCCAGAGCCTCATTGATTCTGCAGGAGCTGCGGTGTCCCTTGCAGTCACCATGCTTGGAATTATGTCCTTCTGGTGCGGAATTCTTCAGGTAGGAACAAATGCCGGACTGATTGACTGGTTTACAGGGAAAATGGGACCTTTGCTGGATTTTCTTTTTCCTGATGTAAGAGAGGGTCATCCGGCGAGAAAGCCTCTGGCTGTAAATCTGGCAGCAAATATGCTGGGAGTGGGGATGGCGGCAACGCCGGCCGGACTGGAGGCTATGAAGGCGCTTGCAGAGGATGGCAGAGGGACGGCAAGCAATGCCATGTGTACCTTTCTGGTTCTTAATGTGTCATCGCTGCAGCTGATTCCGGTTTCTGTCATTGCCTACCGCAGTCAGTATCATTCTGCGGATCCGGCGGCTGTGACAGGTCCTGCTTTGATTGCAACAGGCTGTTCTACGCTTGCTGCTGTGATATTTTGTAAAATTGCGGAGCGGATGTCCGGGAGGAAAGGTCTATGATCCTGTGGATTTCCCAGATTCTGATTCCGTTTATGGTCTGTTATATCACAGGCTTTGGATTGCTGTCAGGCAGACCGGTATTTGATGATTTTTTAGAGGGAGCCAAATCAGGAATGAAAACAGCAGCCGGACTGCTTCCTGTATTTGTCGGCCTGATGACTGCTGTTGGTGTTATGAGAAGCTCAGGACTGCTGGAGGCTCTGGGAAAGTGGCTTTCCATTCCGGCGGGGTGGCTGCATCTTCCGGCAGAGCTGGTTCCCATTACGCTGGTTCGTCTGGTATCGAATTCGGCTGCCACAGGGCTTTTGCTGGATTTGTTTGAAAAGTCAGGTCCGGATTCCCCTCTGGGAATGTGCGCTTCTGTTATGATGAGCTGTACAGAGACTGTTTTTTATTGTCTCAGCGTATACTTTGGTTCTGTCAATGTGCGGAAAACCCGTTATGCCATGGCAGGAGCCCTGTTTGCCACAGGGGTGGGAGTGGCGGTCAGCATATGGCTGACTTTGG
>UQFC01000140.1 GCA_900540335.1 uncultured Clostridium sp.
GTTACAGCCAGTCCCGTCAAAATCAGCAGCAGCGATACCGCATAGGCCCAGAGAAGGTTCCGGAAAATTTCCGGCTGAAATTCTGCAAAATAAGAATTGAGAATCATACAGGGACAGATCAGATTTACCAGAAGATCCGAAAATGCCTTCTTTCCCTCCATCCGGATAAGCCCCGCCTTTACGCCGGCGAACCCTGCAAACATTAACAAAAATAATACCAGAACCTGCCTCATGGCTGTTATTGCCAAATCCATGATCTCTTCCTCCTCTGTTTCCTTTTATATAGCCTTGCCTTGATCTATTTATCATGCTATGATATATATATCATATATTTAAATATATATCGACAGGTTTCAAATGTCAATTCTTTTCTATCTTACTTATGGAGGTAATGCATTGTTTGAAATAACCGAGAAAAAAAAAGAGGAATCCGCCAAAGATTATGTGGTGAGAACGCTTATTTACAATCTTGTTCATACAAACCTGATTCCCGGCCAGCAGCTTTACGAACAGGAACTCTGCAGTCAGATGAATGTCAGCCGCACCCCCTTCCGGGAAGGAGTTCTTGAACTGGCTCAACGTCAGTTAATCGATATTCGTCCTAAAATCGGAACCTATGTCTCTTTTATTGATCCGGATATTGTCGAAGAAATCCGGCATCTTCGCAGTGTACTGGAATCCGAACTGGCTGTTCTTGCCTGCAGCTGTCTCACGGAGGAGGATATCAACCGGCTCTGGGAAAATATTGCCCTCTGGAAAATGTATATTCAGAGAAATCAGGAGGAAAAAATCTTTGCTCTGGACAAGGATTTTCACCGGCTGATTTACGAATCCTGCCATCATATGTACTGGCATCGTCTGGTAGAAAATGTGGCGCCCCATTTTGATCGCACTACCATTCTGAGCTTCCGCTGCAAGCCTCTGGGGAACATTCTGGCCGATCATGAGGAGCTGGTCTGCGCCTTTGAGCAGCGCAATCCCGCTCTGGCACAGAAAATTTCCCGGCGGCACATGGAACGCTACCGGGAAAACCTTTCCGCCATCCGCGAAACTTTTCCTGAGTATTTTCAAAAGTGAACACACTAACTCCGTGCGAGCGCTTCCTGCAAAGCAAAAAGCCTCCTTCTGCCTGTCAATTATGACAAACAGAAGGAGGCCTTTCTTATACTCATATCCGTCGCCGGATATTCAAAAATTCCTTATCTCTCGTCTGTATCCCAGTTGTGATATACTGCCTGTACATCGTCATCATCATCCAGCAGATCCAGAAGACGGTTCATTCTCTTAATGTCCTCCTCGTCGGTCAGCTCAACCCAGGTCTGGGGAATCATGGTAACGTCAGCTTCCATCATGGGGATGCCTTCCTTCTCAAGGGCCTCACGCACTGCGCTGAAATCCTCAGGAGCCGTAATCACCTCGTAGCTGTCCTCTTCCTCTGCAAAATCCTCTGCGCCTGCATCCAGAGCCAGCATCATCAGCTCATCCGGATCCATCTCGCACTCTTCTTTATCAATAATGATCTGTCCCTTTTTGTCAAACATGAAAGATACGCTTCCCTGGGTACCGATGTTTCCGTTTCCCTTGGTAAATGCGCTTCTTACATTGGCAGCGGTACGGTTCTTGTTGTCTGTCAGAGTATCTACAATAACAGCCACACCGTTGGGGCCGTATCCCTCATAGGTCAGTACCTCGTAATTAACAGAGTTTGCATCACCTGCTGCTTTTTTGATACCGCGATCGATGGTATCGTTCGGCATGTTGTTGGCTTTTGCCTTAGCAATTACATCACGCAGCTTGCTGTTATTGGCCGGATCCGGTCCGCCCTCTTTTACAGCTACGGCAATCTCACGGCCGATTACTGTAAAAACTTTTCCCTTGGCTGCATCATTTTTCTCTTTTTTGTGTTTAATATTGGCAAACTTGGAATGTCCTGACATAAAATCTAACTCCTTATCTTTTTCTCTTTTCGTCCCTGTTCAAAACATCTTTTTCATTCTAGCACTATTTTCCCGGAATGACAACCCTTTCTTCCCGAGTTTCCTCCAATACGGGAACCATTTTCCCCTCAGGCTTCTCCCTGATTCATCTGCAGTTCCATATTCAGGTTCCTCAGCCATTTTTTCTGGCGGTACCGGGCATATCCAATCACAGCCTTATATGCCTCCTCAAACATAACCATCGCGTAAACGATATGAATCGGCTTCTTTAAGAAAAGTCCTCCCAGAAAAGCCATGGGAATTCCGATCAGCCAGACGCCGCTGGTGTCAATAAAGAGACAGACCCTGGTGTCTCCTCCGCTTCTGAGAACTCCGACAATATTGACGTAATTAAACATTTTTGCCGGCATATACAGGATAAATACATTCAGGCAGAGTCTGACAGAATCTGCAACCTCCGGCGAAATACTGTACATTCCGATAACTGTTCCGCGGATTCCAAAGCAGATTCCCATAGCTGCAAGAGTTACCAGAAACTGAAGAATCAGGAAGTACTTGGCATATTTTTCTGCCCGCTTCAGATTGCCTCCGCCCATTTCATTGCCAAGAATAACAGCCGCTGCCGCACTAAGTCCCTGGAACAGAACAACCACAATATCCTGAATCGTTGTTGCAATGGTAATTGCCGCCACTGCATTGTCTCCCATTCGCCCATAAGCAAGGGAGTACATGGTAGTTCCCAGCCCCCACATAAATTCATTGGCAATCACCGGTCCCGTTGTCACAGCGAACTGTCTCAGGAATGCAGAGCTGTAGCCCCACATCTCCTTCACCCGGCATGCAAGAGGGGAACGGCTGATAACAGTTACTGCAAGAAGCGCTCCGCACTCCGTAATTCTGGCAATCAGCGTGGCAAGAGCCGCGCCGGGAGCCCCCATGGCCGGCGCTCCAAAATGACCGAAAATAAAAATATAGTTAAACAAAATGTTGATTCCAATGGTCATGCAGCTGATGATTACAGGAGCCTTTACTTTTCCCACTGCCCGAAGCATAGCCACATAGGTATTGGAAATGGCCGTGCAGGGATAGGAAAGAGACACTACCGCCAGATAGGCCGCTCCTACCGTAATGGAGCTTTGGCTGGTTGTAAAAATCCTCATAACCTCTTCCGGGCATATCTGCGCCGGAATCAGAAAGCACAGGGAGCCTGCCGTGGAAATCATAAGAGCCAGTCCCAGCACCTTCCTTATATTTTTCACATCATGATTCCCCCAGTACTGGGCTGCAAGAACCCCGGAACCACTGACAATTCCAAAAACAAGAAGGGAAAACACAAAAAACACCTTATTTGCCAGTCCGACTGCTGCTATGGAGGTTTCCCCCAGAGTACCTATCATCATGGTATCGACCAGATTTACAATCGTATTCAGCATGCCCTGCATGGCAACCGGAAATGCAATCGTCACCGCCTTTCCCAAAAAGCGCCGATCCCTCAGCATATTTCCTGTGTCCGTCAACATCTGCATCATTTTTCTTTCTGTACCTCTTTCTTTTTTCTTTCCGCATCAAAAAAGAAGCCCGCCCGCGAGCTTCTTCCGCTAAAAAGCGTTATTTTTCACTCTTATTCAGCCGCCTCTTCCCGGTCTCCCTCTCCCGGACCTTCTCCGGAATCATCGAAATCCCGGTCCTCCTCAGGAAGTCTTGTCACCCGGACAGAAGCAATCATTTTATTTTCCACCTTCAGCACGGAAAACAGATATCCCTGGTACTGAACCTCCGGCTTCTCCTCTTCGCCGGGTATCCGATCCAGCCTGGAAATCAAAAGTCCGTTAATCGTGTCGTAGTTATCCAGGTCTTCCTCAGGGAACTTCACTCCCAGCTCCTCCTGAGCATCCTCTAAAGGCGTCATGCCGCTCATGGTCAGGATACCGTCTGTTCCCCGAACAATAAACTGCTCGTCCTCATCGTACTCATCCAGAATATTTCCCACAATCTCTTCCAGAATGTCCTCCATGGTTACCAGTCCCGCCGTCTGTCCATATTCGTCAATCACGATTTCCATATGAATCTTCTGAGACTGCATTTCTTTAAACAGGGAATTGATATTGCGGGTTTCCGGAATAAAATGCGCAGGTCTGATCATCCCCGGAACCAGCTTGAGAGCCATCTGTGCCTCCTCGGGATTCTCTACATGGACCAGCACATCCCGGATATGTACCGTTCCGATAATGTCGTCCAGATCCTCGCCATATACCGGAAAACGGGAATTGCTTGCCTCTTTAAGAACAAACCGTGACGCCTCCCGCACAGTCATGGAACCGTCCAGCGCCACAATATTCTTCCTGTGAGTCATAATATCGCCGGCTTCTTTATCGTCAAACTCAAAGATGTTGGAAATCATCTCTGCCTCGCTGGATTCCAGAACCCCCTGCTCATGACCCTCGTTGACCATGGTTTTAATGTCTTCTTCTGTTACATTTTCTGCTTTTGATTTTCGATACCGCCAAATCAGGTATCCGGCAATTACTGCAATTGCCGCAGCTGCCAGGAAAATACCCGGATGCCCATAACCGTCGTCCATAGCTTTTTTGGAACTCCTTTTTCCTTTGAAAATAAATAATACGTAAATTATTGTACTAAATTTATTAATTTTCGTCAATGGCGAACTATGTAGGAGCAGGAAGCTCCAGGCTCACCATCAGCGCCAGATCCACCTTTTTCTGAAGTTCATCATCAATATGGCAGATTCTCTCCTTCAGTCTCTGCTTATCTATCGTCCTCAGCTGTTCTAAAAGAATTACCGAATCCTTCACCATGTCACATCTGCGGGTGTCCAGCTCCACATGGGTCGGCAGCTTCGCCTTGTTCATCTTTGAGGTTATTGCCGCGCAGATCACCGTTGGACTGTGTTTGTTTCCCACATCGTTCTGTATAATCAGCACAGGACGGACCCCGCCCTGCTCCGAGCCTACTACCGGGCGCAGATCCGCATAATAAATATCTCCTCGTCGGATAATCACAGTTTTCACACTCCGTCAATCTTATTTAGCAGTAGTATTGCCGTCTTTTGACCGGTGTATACCTTTCTGTGATTATTTTATGCGTCAGAAGGAATCCTGTTAATTCTGACTCTCTCCCAAAGTAAAATCCTCATATCTGTCATCAAAATAGTCCTTGGTTCCTACAACCTTCCCATTCTGATAATAAACCCGCGGAATCCGCTTGCCCAGGTCGCAGATCATTTCATAA
>UQFC01000141.1 GCA_900540335.1 uncultured Clostridium sp.
CAGATGAAGTAAAGGAGCTTTTTGGAACGCTGAAAAATATGGCAGAAAGAGGATGCGCGATTATTTTTATTACCCACAAAATGAATGAGGTAATGGAATATGCGGATCGGATTACTGTGCTGCGGGATGGTCGTCTGGTAAAAGCAGTCAAAAAAGAAGAAACGACAGAAACCGAGCTGGCTCAACTGATGGTAGGAAGAGAAATATCCATGGGAAGGAGAAATACGAAAAATACCACCAGGGACGATATTGTTTTACAAGCCAGGGATATTTCAGTTTTGAATGATAAGAAATTGAAGGCAGTAGAAGGGTTAAGTTTTGAACTATATGCCGGAGAAATTCTTGGAATTGCAGGCGTATCCGGAAACGGGCAAAAGGAATTAATGGAGGCGCTTGCGGGATTAAGGCGTTTGGAAGGCGGACAGATATCCATTAACGGAAAAGACTGCACCAATGCTTCTGTAAGGCAGAGAATTCAGATGGGAGAAGCCTTTATTCCAGAAGACCGGTATGGCTTTGCACTGGTAAAGACAATGACGGTTACAGAAAATGCCAGCTTTAAATGCTACAGGAATCCGTCTTTCTGCCGCCACGGGGTACTTAATTATAAAAAGCTGGAAGAACAGGCGAAGCGTTTCATCGAGGATTTTCATATTAAAGTCGGAGGAACAAAAAGTCTGATACAGAGTATGTCCGGCGGAAATGCCCAGAAACTGATTCTGGCACGGGAGACTGCAGAACAGCCGTCAGTGATTCTGGCCAGCTATCCTGTGCGGGGACTGGATATTCAGGCAACCGAAAGTATCCATAAAATTCTGGTAGAAGAAAAAAATCGCGGTGCAGGCGTTCTTCTGGTATCTGAGGATTTGGATGAAATCTTTCAGTTAAGCGATCGTGTTGCGGTTATGTACGAAGGAAAGTTTATGGGAATCCTTCCGGTGGAGCAGGTTGATCTGAAGCAGATCGGTATGGCAATGGCGGGAGCTGCCTGCCTGGGAGGTGAGAAGGATGGCAGATAACAGAAAAGCACAAAAAAGTATGACATTGGTAAGACGAATGGAGACTCCTGGCTGGATGAAGCTTGCGGTACCGGCTGTATCGATTGTGGGTGGACTTCTTTTTTCTGCTATCTTTTTGCTTGCAGCAGGAGAGTCTCCTGTTCAGGTATATTCGGTCATGCTGGGAGGAGCATTTGGTTCTCTGTACGGCTTGGGAGAAACAATAGTAAAAATGATTCCTTTGATGATTCTGTCTGTAGGTATTTCATTTGCATTTAAAATGCAAATCTGGAATGCAGGAGGAGAAGGACAGCTTCATATCGGAGCGGCTGCAGCGACTTATGTGGTGCTTCACCTTCAGGGATACGACAGAAAAACAACGCTTACAGCAGCCTTTCTGGCAGCTTTTATCTGTGCAGGAATTTACGGATTGATTCCAGCTATTTTAAAAGTGAAATGGAAGGTAAATGAACTGATTACCTGTTTGATGCTGAATTATGTTGGAACACTTCTGATTTCATGGCTGATTCAGGGGCCGTGGAAAGATCCTTCCGGATTTGCATTTCCACGGACGGAAAAATTCCGTTATACCGGAGAAATGCCTACCTTTTTCGGAACGCGAATCCATGCCGGTGTTGTAATCGGTTTGGTTCTTGCCCTGATATTATGGTTCGTTCTGGCAAAAACAAAATGGGGATTTGAAATTAAACTGATTGGTACCAATCCCAGGGTTGCTGAGTATGCAGGAATCCCGGTTAAGCGGTATATTCTGACGGTTATGTTTATCAGTGCAGGAATTGCCGGTGTTGCCGGAATGTCTGAGGTCTGTGGAATTACTCACCGGCTTCAAGCTAATTTTGCAGCTCAGGTTGGACCGTCTGGTATGACGATTGCCTATCTTGCCCAGTGCCATCCCCTGGGAGCTGTATTGGTTTCTTTCTTGTTCGGAGCGCTTTTAGTAGGCGGAAACACAATACAAAAGCTGGGATTGCCTGTTTCTACAGTTCAGATGATTCAGGGCTCTATTCTGTTTTTTGTAGCAGCAGGAACCATGTTTACCAATTACAGAATTGTTTGGAAAGAGAGGTAGGAGGGCATGTTAAAAGTAATTGTTTTAGCAACATTGACTGCAGCTGTTGCTCAGGGAACGCCTCTGCTTCTGACAGCTCTGGGCGAGATCCTGACCCAGCGCTCCGGAGTTCTGAACCTGGGACTGGAGGGTATGATGCTGATGGGAGCAGCGTCGGCCTTTATTGCTCTGATTCACACAGACAGTCTTTTGATTGCAGTACTGGCAGGAGCATTGTGCAGCGGACTTCTGGCTCTGCTTCATGCTTTTCTTTCTGTTACCTGCCGGGTTCATCAGATAATATGTGGTCTGGCACTGAATATTTTTGCCGGCGGTCTCAGCGGATATCTGGGAAAAGATTACAATGGAATTGCAGCTCCAAAGGTTCTGCCTAATTTCAGAATTCCTCTTCTGGCAGATATTCCTTATGTAGGAGAAATCTTTTTTAATCAGAATCTGCTGGTGTATCTTTCCTATGGATTAGTTATTGGACTTACTTTTATGATTTTTCACACGCAGACGGGACTGAAACTGAGAGCTTGCGGTGAAAATCCGGCAGCAGCATATTCCATGGGAATCGATGTAAACCGTACTCGTTATATTTATGTAGTAATTGGAGGGATGCTGGCAGGAATAGGAGGTTCCTTCCTGATTCTCAGCACAATTCCAAGCTGGGTGGAAAATATGACAGGCGGCCGAGGGTGGATTGCACTTGCTATTGTGACATGTGCCATGTGGAAGCCAAGTGCAGCTATGGCTGCAGCATATGTTTTCGGAGGAGTGGAAGCACTGGGGTATCAGCTCCAGGCAATCAGTGTGAATGTATCGCCAGTTCTGTTAAAAATGCTTCCATATGCGGCAACAGTTGTTGTGCTGGTTGCGGTTTCTGCAGCAAATAGAAATAAGGGAGCTGCGGGTCCGGAGGCCATGACAACACCGTTTATAGCTGAGGATAACTAGAAATACAGAGGAGAGAAATCAGATGAAAGAATGCAGACTGAGTACGGAGGGAGAAGAATTTCTCCGACAATGGTACGGTGAGATTGATGGAAAGAAACCGTTTTCGGAAATCAGCGGAAAAACAGTTGGCAGGGATCTGATTGTAGATTTTCCGGGAAATCCTTTGGATTTTTCCGGCTTTCAGGAATGGTATGAATCTCAATGTCTTAATTACACAGGAAAACATGAGATTCATACTGTGAAAGTAACGGGAAATGAAGAAAAGATGGAAATTTTTTCCGAAATAACCTGGAACGCAGCGGATAAAGAAGGGAAGATGGTGACGCTTTATCCTAATGTTACATTGAAATTACGTCAGGAAAATGGATGGAAGGTATACTATTATGGATGCAGAGATCGGCAGTAGACAGTCGATTTTATGCGGAGGGAAAGGAATAAACATGAATAAGAAAAAATTTGATGGAAGTATTAGTGAGATTATGGTGGCTTATAAGCCTGACGGAAGTCTGGATTTTGAACCGATTCGGAAGATGGTAGATTTTCAGGTGGAGAATCACATTGATGGATTATTTATG
The DNA here is from genome assembly GCA_900540335.1 of uncultured Clostridium sp. Taxonomy (GTDB): domain Bacteria; phylum Bacillota; class Clostridia; order Lachnospirales; family Lachnospiraceae; genus Brotaphodocola. Next base: position 3,603 of record UQFC01000141.1, read on the forward strand.
GGGGGACTTTCTACACAGACTTATTTGCTGACTCAGCAGGAAAAAAAGCAGGTTTGTGAGGAATTAATGAAGGCAGCGGCAGGACGGGTTCCGGTTATGATGAATATTATGGAGGACTCTATTGCAGATGCCAAGGAACTGGTTCAGGCATACATGGATATGGGGGTAGATGCTGTATGTATTTCACAGCCGTCTGTATTTCCATATACAGGACAGGCACTGTATGAATTTTTTGATGAGCTGATCCCGGAGGATTATCCGACTTATCTTTATAATGTTCCTCAGACAGGCAATACCATGTCTCCTTCCGTTACGGCAAGAATTGCAAATGCCCATCCCAATGTGCTGGGATATAAGGACAGTACTCAGAATATTGCAGGGCTTCAGGAATTAATGGCACAGGTGAAAAATCCGGATTTCCAGTATATTGCAGGCAGTGATTCTATGACGCTTCCTATGATGGCTCTGGGTGGTGTCGGTGTAATTTCTGCTATTTCCGTTCCTTTCCCGAAGGTGGTTCTGGATATTACGGAACGGTTCTTTGCGGGAGATATGCAGGGGGCATTGGATGCTCACAGATTCTCTATGAAGGTTCGAAGACTCTTAAAAACTGCAACGGATATGAACGGTTATTATTATGCATGTGAACTTCTGGATATGCCGTTCCATGGAACAAGAATGCCGAAAAATATGACGGAAATGACAGAGGATCAAAAGCGTATTATCCGGACGGGCCTGGAGGAGATGAAACTGATTTAGGAGGTGACGGTAAGTGGAAAATAAAGTAGTGGTATTAGGCAGCTGCAGTGTATGCCATGTATATCAGTCACCCAGAATGCCGGAAAAAGGGGAAACAGTAATCGGAAACAAGTCTTATGTAATCGTTGGAGGAAAAGGGTCCGGCCAGGCGGTTGTTGCACGTCGTCTGGGCAGTGAGGTTTTTCTTCTGGAGCATTTGGTTCAACTATTTCATCTTCAGTCTTTTCAGGAACTTCTATAGGTTTCTCAATGGTAACTTCAGCACTTGCACTCTCTAATTCCTTCGGCTTCTCAGACGATTCTGTCTTTTTCGATTTCTCATCCGATGAATCTGAGTCAGAAGATTCTGCCTTCTTTGGTTTCTTTGACTTCTTCTTTGGTATATATTCTTGTGCATTCTCATATTCACTCACTATCTTGGTCGATAAACGGATTCTAGACCTAAAAGAGTTACTCTCCATCAAAATCGCATACCCATCTTCATCTTCTACTACATCCTTGTCGAATGACTTTATAAATATCTCATTTGTGATTTCAGAATCTCGTTTCACCACTTTCTCCACCGAGAACAAATCGGCTGAAGCGTCCTTCTATGATGAAATCATAACTTCTCCAACACATACATGAGTACTCGATGGCATTTCGTGATACAAGGTTCTATGAGTTTGGATTCACTATATCGAATATGGGGGATCCCCTCAAATCGATATCGCA
>UQFC01000142.1 GCA_900540335.1 uncultured Clostridium sp.
GCTGCGAACCTGGATGCCATTCATGACACCGTTCATGAGATGGCTCGCGACGAAGCTCGCCACGGCAAAGCATTCGAAGGTCTGTTAAAGAGATACTTTGGCTAATATATCCTGAATGCCAGGATTTTATGAGAGAGAAGATTCGTCTTCTCTCTTATTTTTAGCTAACTTTTATTCCGTTTTTTCTTGACAGTTTTCCATTTTTTATGATAAAATTAAATCAGTAATAATTCCTGTTATTAAACATTTCAGGCAAAGGAGGGCTCTTTTTATGTCAAAATACGCAGGAACAAAAACCGAGAAAAATCTGTGGGAAGCATTTTCCGGTGAATCCCAGGCACGAACCAAATACACCTTTTATGCATCCGCAGCAAAAAAGGCAGGCTATGAGCAGATGGCTGCCCTGTATTTAGAAACTGCCGAGCAGGAAAAGGAACATGCAAAAATGTGGTTTAAAGAAATCCACGGCATCGGTGATACAGACGCCAACCTTGTGGATGCAGCCGCCGGAGAAAATGCAGAGTGGACAGATATGTATGTTCGCATGGCAAGAGAAGCAGAAGAAGAAGGCTTCCCTGAGCTGGCTGCCAAATTCCGCCTGGTGGCTGAAGTAGAAGCCTCCCACGAGAAACGCTATTTAAAGCTGCTTGAAAATCTGCGCAAAGACGGAACCTTCAAGGGAGACGCCCCTCTTGGCTGGAAATGCCGCAACTGCGGATATATCCATGAAGGCGATGAAGCTCCGGAGATCTGCCCGGTATGCGCACATCCCCGGGCATACTTTGAACGGATGACCGTTAATTATTAATATTTAGAATGGCAAAAAGAGCCCGGACCTTCTGGTTCCGGGCTCTTTCACGACAATAGAAATGAGGATATGAAATATGAACTACACGAAAAAACAGCTTACTGATATGATTCGCCGCATGGGCATTCAGCCTGATGATTCCGTCATGATTCACGCTTCTATGAAATCCATCGGAAACGTGGAAGGCGGCGCAGATACCGTACTGGATGCCTGGATGGAATATCTGTCAGAGGGGCTTTTCATGATGCCTGCCCACACCTGGGCCCAGATGGGGCCGGACTGCCGTGTCTTTGACCCCCAAAGCATGCCTTCCTGTGTAGGACTTCTGACAAATCTGTTCCGTATGCGTCCCGGTGTTGTCCGCTCCCTTCACCCCACACACAGCATTGCCGCCTATGGAAAAGGCGCAAAGGACTATATCGCCGGTGAGGAAACTGTGGATACTCCCTGCCATCCTGACGGATGCTGGGGACGGCTGGAAAATATCGGAGCCAAAATTCTCCTGATTGGCGTAGGCCATGAAAGAAACACCTTCATCCATTCAGTAGAGGAATCCATGAAGGTTCCGGAGCGGCTTACCGACGAACCCAGTGAATTTTTTATCCATCAGGCTGACGGTTCTCTTCTTCCCCGCCCGGTTTACCGCCATTACAATAAAAATGAGCCTCATATTTCTGAGCATTATCCCAAGCTGTCTCCTGCTCTTGAGGCCTGCGGCGCCGCCCGCCATGTTTCCTTTGGCGATGCAGACTGTATTCTCTGTGATGCCCGGAAGACTGCCTCTGTAACACGGCGGATTCTCTCCCATGAGAAAACCTGTCTTCTGGAACGTGATGTGATTCCCCGGGAATGGTGGCGGGAGGATTAACCCTCCCGGCCAACCCGGTTTGTCAGGATTCCGATTTCTTCTATTTCGCAGGCAACCTCATCTCCTGGTTTCAAAAATCTGGGCGGCTCAAATCCCATTCCCACTCCAGACGGAGTTCCTGTAGAAATAACGGTTCCCGCCTTCAGTGTCATTCCCTTGGAAAGCTCGCTGATAATATGACTGATATGAAAAATCATCCGGGAGGTATTGCTGTTCTGACGCAATTCTCCATTTACATAAGAACGGATATTTAAGCAGGGCGGATAAGGAATCGACTCCCGGGTAAGAATGCAGGGCCCCATAGGCGCAAATCCATCCAGACTTTTTCCAAAATACCACTGCTGATGGCGGTTCTGAATATTGCGGGCGCTGACATCATTTAAAATCGTATAGCCAAACACATAATTCTCCGCCTCTTCCGGCTCCACATTTCTGGCATCCTTCCCCACAATCACAGCCAGCTCCGCCTCATAGTCCAGACTGTCCACCAGCCCCTCATATGCCGGAATGAAACCGCCGTCCGGCACTGCCTCATTCACCCGTTTGGAAAAATAAACTGCATAAGGGCGCTCTCCGGAAAATTCCTGTTTTTTAAAACGGGCGGACTCCTCTGCATGATCCATATAGTTGATTCCCAGACAGATAATATCCTGCTCCGGCACAGGAATCGGCGCCAGCAGCTGCACATCCTCTAACCGGGCTGCGCCGCAGAAGCGGTCGGGCTCCAGTCCGGCGCTGTATTCCAGCAGCTGCTTTTCTGATTCGCACATCTGCTTTACTGCCTCCAGCATCGTCGGATACTCCACCCCAATCGCCTCCATCGGGTATACCCACTCCCCGTCTGCGCTGATAATTCCTGTTTTTACTTTTCGTTCTACCTGATACGTTACCAGTTTCATCTCTGCTCCCCTTCCCGTTTTCCTCATTCTGCCGATTCCGGAAATTCTCTGTTTCGGCTATTTTCCGTTCCGGCATTTTTCTTGATTATACCTCTCTGAAAAAAGGGTTGCAAGAAGATTTCTTACCAGTATTTAAGCGAACTATCCTTTTTTAATTATAGTATTCTTATTTATCACTCTATTTCAGAAAAGCGATATCTGTCAAACTAGCGGAATCTTTATCGAGATATAAATACCACGCAGAATGCTCCCTAAGCTTTGTTGCTGGAATTTGATTCGTAATCTCAGATGTTTCGAGAGTCATCTTAATGGCCTGAGCTTTCCGTTTTCCAGGAACAACCGAAAGAATCACCCTGCTCTGCATCATTTGAAATACTGTCATAGTAATCGCTTGTGCAGGCACATCATCAATTGACGCAAACCATCCCTCTCCCATCTGTTGCTTTTTACACCGTTCCTCCAGTTCTACCACCTTATATGCTTCCTTTGTATCAAAATCTGCCGGCGGATCATTAAATGCAATATGTCCGTTCTCTCCGATTCCAATAAGTGCCACATCAATCGGTGCTTTGCGAACTTCTGCCGTCAGCTCCTGAATATTCTTTTCTACATTTCCCTCTCCGTTCACAAGATAGTACGCCTTTGGATGAACTTTATCAATAAATCGTTCTTTCAAATATTTTCTAAAGCTGGCATTATGAGTTTCTGGCATCCCCACATATTCATCTAAATGAAACATTACCACATGATCCCATGGAAGATCTTTTTTAACTAATTCATCAAACATTTCAAACTGAGATGCACCCGTGGACAAAAGCAGACGACACTCTCCTCGCTCCTCTACCGCCCGTTTGATTTCCTTCGCCACATCCTCCGCAGCTCTTCTTCCCATCAATTCTGCTGTTTCATCAACAAAAATTTTCATAATCACTACCCCTTTCCAAAGTTTCATAAAACCTACCAAATCTTGACTTTTTTTGCTTGTTTTGATACCATTAAATTAATATTTTCAGATCGATCAGGTGATTCTCTATGGAAAAAAAAAATAAAATGGCTCCTATAAAATCTGTAACTATCAATGATGTTGCAAAGCTTTCTGGCGCTTCCATCGCAACGGTTTCCCGCGTACTGAATGGAAGCAGCTATCCTGTTAGCGAACAAATGCGTAAACGTGTCACTGATGCCGCCCGGGAACTGCAATATTCTCCAAACTTACTGGGACATATGCTGAAGTCCAAAACAAATAAATGCCTGGGAATTATCATCCCCTCTTTTCAGAATCCATTTTTCATTCAGCTAATCATGGGAATTGAAAATGCTGCGAAATCCCAAGGATACACCTCTTTTGTTTTTAGTTCTCAGCGTGATGACTGCACAGAACAAATGCTTATTTCCCAGTTACTGCAGATGAGGATTTCCGGACTGTTGCTTTCTGCCACGGATCATAGTTCAGAAGCTTTAAACGCATTTCTCAATACTGGCGCCAGTGCTGCCGTATTTGAAGCAGACTATCCCATCGATCCCCGTGCCATTAATGCTACTAGCAATATGAATGAAAACAGTTATATTGCCACCTGTCATCTTTTAGAATCCGGCCATCGTAATATCGCTCTGCTAACAACTCCCTTGACAAAACACAACCGTTTGATGGTCAGCAGAGGCTATCACCAAGCCATGGAACAGTATCAGATTCCCGATGAACAGCAGGATGTCTTTGAATCCTCCTCAGAACGTGAACTGGATGATGCTCTCTTTGAATTTGAAGCAGGAAAGGAATTGGCCGATCGTCTCCTTCAGTCGTCCAGAACCTATACCGGTATTGTTGCTGTAAATGATCTGGTCGCCTGGGGAATTATCCATCAATTAGTACAAAAAGGGATCCGTGTACCTGAGGATATTTCTGTTATTGGCATTGATGATATCCCTCAAGGAGTTATGATCAGTCCTTCTCTCACATCTATCAGCCAGGACAGCTATCAACACGGCTATGAGGTTTGTCTTCGGCTGATTCAGCGTCTGGAATCTGGAGTCTCTGTAAAAAATGAACGATGCTATCGTAAACCAAACCTGATCATTCGCGAATCTACCCGAACGCTTTGTTAAAAACCGTCATTTTATCTTTACCTATTGCCTGCATGAGCGGACTTACTCAGTTATTTACACCGCTCTGCAGGCATTTTATCGGGCCAGTTTGCCACGCATACATATGTCAACGGCTCATCACTCTTTCCCTCTATAACATGTTCCACATTCCTTGGTATGTAGACCACACTATCTCTTTGTACCAGATGCTTTTCTCCATCTAACCATACAATCCCTTCTCCGGTAAGTATCACATAAATTTCCTCTTCGTCCGGATGAATGGCTGGCTCCGTCGTCTGATCTTTCTCT
>UQFC01000143.1 GCA_900540335.1 uncultured Clostridium sp.
CGGCCTGAAGGAGCGCTACGAGGTCTATCACGGCGTGAAGATCCAGGACGGCGCCATCATCGCCGCCGCCACCCTCTCCAACCGCTATATCACCGACCGCTTCCTGCCCGATAAGGCCATTGACCTGATCGACGAGGCCTGCGCCATGATCCGCACCGAGATCGACTCCATGCCCACCGAGCTGGACGTGATCCAGCGGAAGATCATCCAGCACGAAATCGAAGAGGCCGCCCTGAAAAAAGAGGATGATACCCTGTCCCAGGAGCATCTGTCCGAGATCCGGAAGGAGCTGGCCGAACTGCGGGACGAGTTCAACGCCAAGAAGGCCCAGTGGGAAAACGAAAAAAACGCCATCGGCAAGGTCCAGAAGCTCCGCGAGGAGCTGGAGGCCGCCAACGCCGCGCTGGAGAAGGCCCAGCGGGAGTACGACCTGGAGAAAGCCGCCGAGCTGCAATATGGCCGCATTCCGGAGCTGAAGAAAGCCCTGGATCTTCCGGAATATCTGGCGCCTATGCTTGTGCTGGCTGTGGGCGCTCCGGATGAGAAGATTGTTCTGGAGGATGCCTGCGGAACCATTACCTATTATCGGGATGAAAACGGCGTTCACCACGTACCCAAACGAACCATGGAAGAACTGGTGATTTCTGGAAAATAAGGAAGGAAGAAACATTATGGCAAAAAATACAACGAAGGATATGACAGAGGGATCGCCATCCAGACTGATGCTGGGATTTTTCTTCCCGATGCTGTTTGGCATGCTGTTTCAGCAGTTTTACAACATGATGGATACGATTATTGTGGGAAAGTATCTGGGGGTTCAGGCACTGGCGGCAGTAGGCTCCACCGGTTCCATCAATTTCATGATTATTGGTTTCTGCATGGGAGTGTGCAACGGCTTCGCCATTCCTGTAGCTCAGAAATTTGGAGAGAAAAATTTCCCTCTGCTTCGGAAATTTGTAGCCAATGGGGCATGGCTGTCTCTGGCATTTGCGTCAGTTATGACGGTGGTGGTGTGTATTTTGTGCCGTCCTATCCTTCAGTGGATGAATACGCCGGCAGATATTATTGATGGTGCATACCGGTATATTTTTGTGATTTTCCTGGGGATTCCGGCCACCTATCTTTACAATATGGTGTCTGGTATTATTCGTTCCCTAGGGGACAGCCGGACCCCGCTTATTTTTCTGATTTTGTCTTCGATTCTGAATATTTTGCTGGATTTATTTATGATTCTGGTGCTTCATATGGGAGAAGAGGGGGCGGCTGTTGCAACAGTGATTGCCCAGGCGGTATCAGGAATCTGCTGTCTGATTTTCATGATAAAGCGGTTTGAAATTCTTCATATGACCAGAGAGGAGGCAAGGCCGGACCGGGATATTCTTCTTGCTCTGTGCAATATGGGAGTGCCTATGGGACTGCAGTATTCCATTACAGCGATTGGAAGCGTAGTGCTGCAGACAGCCGTAAACGGACTGGGCTCCATGGCTGTTGCTGCGGTAACTGCGGGAACAAAGATCAGTATGTTTTTCTGCTGTCCGTTTGACGCGCTCGGTTCAACGATGGCAACCTACGGCGGTCAGAATATCGGAGCCAAAAAGCTGGATCGGATCAGCCGCGGACTGAAGGCGGCTTCTGTTATGGGCTGTGTCTATGCGGTTCTTGCCCTGGGGGTTCTGTCTGTTTTTGGAAGACAGATCAGCCTGCTTTTTTTGGACAGGGGACAGACGGAGATTCTGGGACAGGTTCAGATGTTCCTGATTGGAAACTCTCTGTTTTATATTCCTCTGGCATTTGTAAATATTGTACGGTTCCTGATTCAGGGAATGGGATATTCCAAGCTGGCTGTGCTGGCCGGCGTATGTGAAATGGCTGCCCGGGCGTTTGTGGGCTTCTGCCTTGTCCCTGTATTCGGATATGCTGCCGTTTGCTTTGCCAGCCCTGCGGCATGGATTGCTGCAGATGCATTTTTGATTCCCTCCTATCTCAGGATTATGAAAAAGCTGAAGGCCATGCCGGGATTTCAGCAGGTGTAACGGGAATCTGACAGGAAACAGAGAAAATATGGACAGCTCTGGTATTGACTGGGATTCGGGGAACTTCTATAATGGGAAGAGGCGAAAACAGAAAAAGCCGGAAAGAGAGAGATTAGATGAAGAAAAACTGGAAATCACATGTTTGCCGGATTGCGATGGCCTTGTCTATCAGTCTTGCTGCGGTGGGAACAGCCATGGCAGAAGAGGGCGGCGATACGGTGTTTGTACCGGGAACCTCCGTCAACGGACTGGGGATTGCCGATTTGACGGTTGATGAAGCAGCAGAACGTATTGGCAGTTTTTATACCAGAGATTACACCCTTACGATTAAAGAAAGGGGCGGAAAAACAGAGACCATTACCGGAGACCAGATCGGTTTTTCCGTAAAGCTGCCGGATGGATTTCTGCAGGAAAAATTAAACCAGCAGAATGCTGCCGGACGTGTTTTCGGACCGGATGTGGACAATAAATACAAGACAGATATGATCAGCAGCTTTCAAAAGGAACAGCTGGAACAGGCCATTGGTGCTCTTGACTGTATTACGGGAAACGGCATGACGGCTGCGGCAGATGCCCGGATTTCTGACTATGCAGAGGGTGAGGCCTTTACGGTGATTCCGGAGATTCGGGGAAACCAGACAGATCCGGAAAAGACGGCAGAGGTGATTCGCACCGCTGTGCAGACAGGGCTTATGGAGGTGGATCTGGAGGCCTCAGGCTGTTACATAGAGCCGAAGATATACTCCGGGGACGAGACATTAAAAGCACTGTGCGATACGATGAACCAGTGCAGGAAAATGGAGATTATCTATACGATAGGTGAGGAAAGCCAGGTTTTATCTGCCGGGGAAATCTGTTCCTGGATTACCGGGGCCAGCGAGGGCAAGATTCAGGTGGATCGGGAAAAAGCGGGAGCCTGGATTGGAAATCTGGCAGCGCAGTACGATACGGCCGGAAAAACAAGACAGTTTTCCACTGTCTCCGGAAGAATCGCAGAGGTTACCGGACCTTACGGATGGAAAATTGATCAGGCTGCGGAGACAGATGCCCTGATTGCCATGATACAAAGCGGACAGTCCCGGGCGAGAGAGCCGCAGTATGCTTCCACTGCAGCAGTCCGGGGAGAACAGGACTGGGGAAGTACTTATGCAGAGGTGGATCTGACAGGACAGCATGTTTACCTGGTAAAGGATGGAGCTGTGATCTGGGATGCACCCTGTGTTACCGGAAATATTTCCAAAAAGTATGACACACCGCCGGGAATTTTCCCTCTGGCCTACAAGCAGAAGGATAAGGTTCTCCGGGGAGCAAAGAGAGCAGACGGAACATACGAGTATGAAAGCCCGGTGTCCTTCTGGATGCCGTTTAACGGCGGCATTGGATTTCACGATGCAAACTGGAGAAGCAGCTTTGGCGGCGAGATATATAAAACAGGCGGCAGCCATGGCTGCATCAATCTTCCTCCGGACAGAGTACCTGCCTTCTATGAGCAGGTATACAAGGGAATGCCTGTGATTTGTTATCTGTAGGAATGAAAAAATCAGCTGTGCAGAGCGCAGGCTCTGAACAGAAAAAATACCGGCCGCGGGCCAGAGGGGAAGAAATCCCCCGGACACCGCAGCCGGTATTTTTGTAATCAGAAACCGGTAATTACAGATCGAAGCCGAAGTATTCTACTGCATTGTTGTAGCAGATACCTTCTACAATGGTCTTTAATGCCTTCTGATCATCCGGATACTCTCCGTTGTCTACCCAGCCGCCGATCAGTTCGCACATAATCCGGCGGAAATACTCGTGTCTGGTGTAGGAAAGGAAGCTTCTGGAGTCGGTCAGCATACCGATAAAGTTGCCAAGGCAGCCCAAGTTTGCCAGACTGGTCATCTGGTTGATCATGCCGGTCTTGTTGTCATTGAACCACCAGGCAGAGCCCTGCTGAATCTTGCCTGCAGCCTCTGTACCCTGGAAGCATCCGATGATAGTGCCGATAGCAGCGTCGTCGTTGGGGTTCAGGGAGTACAGAATGGTTCTCGGGATTTCGTTGGTTGCGCTTAATGCATTCAGGAAATCTGCAGTCTGTGCTGCGGATGCGGCATCACCGATGCAGTCAAATCCGGTGTCCGGACCCAGCTTGCTGAACATAAACGCATTGTTGTCGCGCTTGCAGCCGTAGTGGATCTGCATTGCCCAGTTGATGCGGTGATATTCTCTTGCCAGGAACAGCATGAATTCAGTCTTGTACTGCATCATCTCTTCTCTGGTAACTTCCTGACCGGAAAGTCTCTTGGCAATGATGCCGTTGATGGTTTCCTCGGATGCCGGATGGTAGAGAACAAAATCCAGACCGTGGTCGGAAACGGAACAGCCGTTCTCGGCAAAGAAAGCCATGCGGTTCTTGATTGCTTCCTTCAGGGATGCAAAATCCTTGATTTCCACGCCGCTTACCTCAGACAGTTTGCCGATGTAGGAAGCGTAGTCCGGCTTCTCAATGTTGGTAACCTTGTCCGGTCTCCATGCAGGAAGAACCTGTACGTCAAAGGTGTCATCCTCAGCGATCTTTTTGTGCCATTCCAGAGAGTCAATGGGATCGTCGGTGGTGCAGATCAGGGTAACGTTGGAAGCTTTAATCAGGCTGCGTACAGACCATTTGTTCTGCAGCTGCTCGTTGCACAGATTCCATACCTCTTCTGCAGTGTCTCCGCACAGATGGCCGGTGTAGCCAAAGTATCTCTGCAGCTCCAGATGGCTCCAGTGGTACAGCGGATTGCCGATCAGTTTTTCCAGAGTCTCAGCCCATTTCTGGAATTTCTCGCGGTCGGAGGCATCTCCGGTGATGTATTTTTCATCTACACCGTTGGAGCGCATCTGACGCCATTTGTAGTGGTCACCGCCCAGCCATACCTGGGTAATGTTTTCAAACTTT
>UQFC01000144.1 GCA_900540335.1 uncultured Clostridium sp.
TAGCTACCTTAACCCACCGTCTAAAGCCAGTGGGATTGCGGTAGCCTTTTTTCAATGCTCAGAATTGTGTTAAGATTTTCCCCCAATCTTTGTAAAAAAGTCTCCGCTATCAAGTATCAAGCAAGAAAGTTGCTTCCCTGCTGCATTCCTGCCACGCAAAAAAAGCCAGACTGGAATAAAAACATATCCGGCCTGGCCTTCTTATTCCACGCTTTCCTATTCACGCGCCTTCATCATAAAGGTCCACGGAGATTCCATAATTACAGTTCCCTCCTGGTTTACCAGCCTGGTCATAACCTTCAGGATTCCCTTGCCCGGTTTGGAGCTGTGTCTTGCTTCAGTCGGAACCATTTCCAGATGTACCGTATCTCCGATGCACAGAGGCGCCAGATATTTCTTCCGCTCTCTTGGAATTCACAGAACCACCCTTTACCGGAAACAGCAAAAAAATAAAATCCCCACATCTCTGTGAGGATTTTATTTTTTTCGTTTTTTATACTCCTGCTCCGTAAATCAGGTTCGGCAGGAAGAGAACCAGCTTCGGACAGAATACACAGATTGCCAGTGTTGCCAAAATCGCAACAAACAGCGGTATGGAGTATTTCGTCGTCTCCTCCACCGAGCAGTCCATAATATTCGAACAGGTATACAGCGCCACGCCAACCGGCGGTGTGGAACATCCCATGGTTACAATGGTCATCATAATAATACCAAAGTGTACCGGATCGATTCCGTACTGAGTGATAATCGGAATCAGAATCGGAGTTACAATCAGGGTAATAACTGTTGTCTCCATGAACATACCGAAAATAGTCAGCATAATCAGGATCAGCAGAAGCAGAACGTACTTGTTGCTGGTCAGACCTACCAGCATGGTGGTCAGGGTCTTGGGCAGCTGGTCAAATACAACGCCGTAGCTGAAGATTCCGGAAAATGCCAGAATCATAGTAATAACAGACAGGTCTTTTACACTGTCAATTACACACTTTTTGAATTTCTCCAGGGTCAGCTCCTTGTAAATGAATGCGCCTACTACCAGTGCATAGAATACAGCGAAGGCACCGGACTCAGAAGGAGTCATAACACCAAAACGGATCAGCACGATCAGAAGAATCGGGAATAACAGAGCCCAGATACTCTCTACACATGCCTTGAAAATAACGGACGGAGAAGAGGGCTTCTCATGATCCGGCTTGTATCCATGATGACGGGCAGACCAGGAGGTTGCAATCATCATAAAGATACACATAATAATTCCGGGAAGGAAACCTGCTACAAACAGACGTCCGATGGATACCTCTCCTACTGTTCCATACAGGATAAGACCCATTGACGGAGGAATGGTTGCTACAATCAGTCCGGACAGACAGTTGATGGCAGCTGCCCAGCCGGGAGCATAACCTCTCTTTGTCATCTCCGGTCCCAGAATACGGCACTCCATGGCAGCATCTGCTACAGCAGAACCGGAAACACCGCCCATCAGAGTGGATAAAACAACAGATACCTGACCGATAGAACCGTACATATGGCCGGTCAGTACGTTAGCCAGCTTTACCAGACGGGAGGTAATACCTGTGTTGTTCATCAGGTTTCCTGCAAAGATGAACAGCGGGATTGCCAGCATGGTAAAGGACTGGGTGGTGGACAGAGATTTCTGTACCAGAATTGTCCAGGGAATCTCCGGACGCATAATAAAGAAGGCAAAGCCTGAAACTGCAATTGCAAATGCTACAGGCATTCCAAGGAATAAGAGTACTAAAAAGAATCCGATTGCACTTAACATTAATTAGCCCCCCATTCTTTTCTTTTGATATCTCCGATGGTTTTTCCGATTGTACTGAAGAACATCAGCAGGGAACCAACGGGAACTGCCAGGGTACACCATGCATAGCTCATCTTCATGGTATTAAAGGTTCTGTTCCAGCTCTGGGATACCAGGATAAATCCGTAAACAATCAGTACCAGCAAAAACAGCAGCATCATTACATCAAATATCAGTGTCAGAATCTTCTGAACTGCCTTCGGGAATTTATTGACCAGCATATCAATGCGGATCAGGCTTCCGCTCTTGATAATGATATCAGAGCCAATGAAGGTCAGCCATGCAAAGGCCAGAAGGGACACGTCCTGTGCCCAGTTTACCGGCATTCCGATGGTTCTTGCAACTGCTGACCAGAATACCAGTACAGCAATCATGCACAGCATAATGCCGGCGCAGATCTCTTCCACTCTTAAAATCATATCTGAAATCTTTTTCATTTAAAAGCTTCCTTTCCGTATATCTCATGGAAATGTTCGGGACAGGCTGATTTCTGCCTGTCCCGGACTGTCATCTGTTCCATAAGGCTTGACAAAGCCCTTTATCAGCTTTCCTTAGTTGGTTTTGCCGATTTCCTTGTAGAGCTGTGCTCTTAACTCGCTGTAGCCCAGTTTGTCGTAGATCGGATCAACAGCTTCCTTGAACGGAGCTACATCCGGCTCAATCACGGTTACGCCAGCCTCTACCATCTTCTTCTCAGCTTCCTCAACCTCTGCCATAACGTCAGCAGCTGTGGTCTTACCAACCTCAGTAGCAGTCTCAACTAACAGAGTCTGCAGATCTTCCGGAAGGCTCTCAAACCAGCTCTGTCCGCAAACCAGACCCTGCATCAGCTGGAAGTGGTTGGTCTTGGACTGATACTTACATACTTCATAGATTCTGGACGGATAGCTGGATGTGTTCTGTACTTCGCAGCCCTCCAGAGCCTTGGACTGAATTCCGTTGTAAACCTCACCCCAGGACATGGAAATCGGAGTTGCGCCCATAGCCTGGATTGTCTCGGTACATACTTCCTGACCAATGGTACGGATTCTCTGTCCGCTTAAATCAGCCGGAGTATTGATTGGCTTGTTGGTCATAAACTGACGGGGACCATCATAGAAGGTGAAGGACAGAATCTTTACACCGTGATCCTTGGACAGAGTATCGCACCAGCCCTTGAAAGTATCGGTCTGTGTTACTTTATAGCACTCATCATAATTATCTGCAAAATATCCCATCATCAGGATGGAGAAATCCTTAACATACTGTCCCATACGGGAAGCATCTGTATTTACTGCTACGTTTGCGCCCTGGATTGCCTGCTCAAGAACATCCTCATCGCTTCCTAACTGACCAGCCGGGAATACGGTTACTTTCAGTCTTCCGCCGGACTTCTCATTCAGTTCGTCAGCCAGCTTCTGATAGTTTCTGGTAATCAGAGCCTGCTCTGTCTGAGAGGTGGAAATCTTCAGTTCGTAAACCTTGTCGCTGGAGGCTGCTGCATCACCGGAATTTCCTGCCGGCTGTGCATTTCCCATACCCGGCATGCTGCTGCACGCTGTCAGGGCCATCATTGCTGCTGCTAAAACGCCTGCTACAATTGCTCTTTTTTTCATGTTCTTTTCCCCTTTTCATTGTATTCATTTGCTTTTCTCGTAAGCTAAACGTTTATATATGTTACAATATAAATATAATCGTTTACATACAAAAAATCAAGCTGATATTTTTAACAGTTTTTTAGCGTAATTTTTATGAATTCTTCACAAATTTTTCACTTTTTCCTAACATGGAACCTTAAATTTTATTTTGACTTTACTTCCTGTTGCTGATACAATGGATCTATCATAATCGGGAAAGTCTGGAGATGCCTTTCATCTCTTCCCAGAAAGGAGGCAAAAGCACTTTATGGCAACCATCAAGGATGTGGCAAAAAAAAGCGGTTTTTCTGTATGTACCGTTTCCCGCGCCCTTTCCGGCAAAGGTTATCTGAAGGAGGAAACCCGCCAGAAAATTATGGACGCTGTAAAGGAGCTGGATTACCGCCCCAATACTCTGGCAGTCAACCTGAAAACAGGACGCCGCCAGACCCTGGCTCTGATTCTTCCCTCCCTGACCAATATTTACTATGCAAAACTGGAACAGTATATGGAATCCTACGCTTCCCGGAAAGGATATCTTCTTTATCTGAGCAATACGGAATACAGCCTGGAAAAGGAAAAGCAGATTCTCGACAATCTGATTGGCATGGATATTGCCGGAGTCATTATCTGCACTACCTCCGGAGAACATGAGCATATAAAGAAGCTGAATACCTTCCATATTCCCTATATCTGTCTGAATCGGAATTTCGAGGATGATCCTGACCACTGTCTCCGGATAGACAACCGCAAAGCAGCCTTTGAGGCCGTTGATTACATGATTCGTCTGGGACATACCAGCTTTGGCGGTCTTTTCCAGGGCTTTGACAATGACACCTACCGGGAACGCTATGCCGGTATGATGGACGCTCTGGCCCTTCACGGTCTTTCCTGTGATCCGGATAACATCCTCTTTGATATCAATCCGGAGGATATGCGAGCCACCCCGAACCGGATTCTGCAGATGCTTCAAAAGCCCAGCCGGCCGGAAGCGATTTTTGCCTGCAACGATATGACTGCATTTAACGTATACCGGGCCGCCTACATTCTCGGCCTGCGGATCCCGGAGAATCTTTCTGTTTTCGGCTACGATGACTGCACAATGGCAAACTTTGTAACACCGCCTCTGTCCACAGTTTCTGTTCCTGTAAAGAAGCTTTCCAGGATTGCCGTTGACTTTATTCACCACTATATTGAAACAGGCGAACTGCAGGAGCTGCCTCTTTTAAATGCCTCTCTAGTTATCCGCAGCTCTGTAAAAAACAAAAACATTACCTAGCCCTTTTTTCCAGACGCCCGGCGTCTATCCTTGCGGAGTATTTTATTCATGTCAAACAGCCCTGACTCCCCGGCACTGCTCAGTGCCTGGAAATCAGGGCTGTTTTTTATGTCATAGGATTAGGGTGTCAAAAGACACATTAACATTCATTGATTTTT
>UQFC01000145.1 GCA_900540335.1 uncultured Clostridium sp.
TAGTTAAAGTCCACATGTCCAGGCGTGTCAATCAGATTAAAGATATATTCCTCTCCATCATCTGCCCGGTACACAATCCGGACTGCCTGAGACTTGATGGTAATGCCTCTTTCCCGCTCCAGATCCATATTGTCAAGAATCTGTGCCTGCATCTCCCTGCTGGTCAGCAGTCCGGTCTGTTCAATAATCCGGTCAGCCAGGGTGGATTTGCCGTGGTCAATGTGGGCTATAATACAGAAATTGCGAATTTTACTTTGGTCCATAAATGCCATATATCGTATTCTCTCCTATGCAAATGCTGGTTATCCGGCTGTTTTTCAAAGAAACAGCCTGTTGTCAAATTGAAATTATCATACCATTTTTTCAATTTCCTTGCAACACCCTATCTAAAAGTTCCGCCAAAGGCTCCATGGCATTTAAGGCTTCCTGGAGGGTATTGGTCTGAGCTCCTGCCTCAATCAAGGCAGATCTGCCGCGAAGATGCAGGTTGTAGCGCAGTCCCTTCAGATAAATCTTTCTTGTATATCCCGGATACAGCTCCTCCGCAGCAAACTGCATCTGAAAGGCAAAGGCCAGATTCTCTTTCAGATGAGGATTGGGAAGATAGGCGATTTCTCCTTCCGGAGTCCGGCTCATTCCGTGGAAAAACATGATTCTTGCCGTATCCTTCCCGTTGACCCGGCTGACCAGCCTGGTTCCCTCCTTCACTCCGTCCCGGTGGAGATCCAGAATCACCTGAATTTCCGGATGTTCCTGCAGAATACCGGTAATTCCGTCTAAGGCGTAATTATAAGCCCTGTTTCGATCCAGCTTTCCTCCCTGAATATCATACGTTCCTGTATCATGAATCACATTCCATCCCCTGGCTCTGAGAAGCTCTGCAAGATACTCTCCGCAGGAAACCACCGTAGCCTCCGGATGATCCGGGCCGTAATCGGCATAGGTTTCCTGGGAATGGGTATGGTAAATCAGAATCTGAGGCACCCCTGGATTCTGCTCCAGCTTCATAGACGTTCCCAAAAGCATATCCGCCTTCATCAAATCCCGTCCTGCTGTTGTAGAAGCATGGACGCTGTAAAAATGCTTCATCAGAAAATCATAATCCTGAAGCTGGGCTGCCGCAATCTGAGCGTCCTCCCCTCTTCCCTCCGCCCGGCCGCCTTCTTCCCCGAAAGCCGCCTTCTTTTCCTCCCCTTCCGTTAATTCTCCCTCCGGCCCGAAATCACTTTCTCCAGCCGCGGATGTCTGCTCCCCATCCCGTTTTCCCCGGCTGTCCTCTCCGGTATTTTCAGACAAAAACAGGTATCCGTATGTATCATACGCATACCTGTATTTCTGATAAATCTCATAAGCGGGATCCTGTTCCCACACAGCCCCGGTCCCCGTCCTGACTGCCGCCGGATAGCGGATTTGAAGCAAAACCAGAAGCAGGATCTGAATCAGCCACGGCACAAGCTTACTCAAACCGGACAATTTCCTTCTTCAGGCGCTTCATAATTTTCTTCTCCAGTCTTGAAATATAGGACTGGGAAATCCCCATCAGATCCGCTACCTCCTTCTGGGTCATCTCTGCTCCTTCCTCATTCTGCAGTCCGTAGCGCAGCTCCACAATCTGCTGTTCCCTTGGCGTCAGGCGGCTGATTGCTGACAAAAGCAGCTGTTTTTCTGTTTCATCCTCCAGATCCCGGTAAATCACATCTTCGTCTGTTCCCAGAATATCAGAAAGCAAAAGTTCATTGCCGTCCCAGTCCACATTCAGGGGTTCGTCAATGGAAACCTCCATTCTTGTTTTATTATTCCGCCTCAGATACATAAGGATTTCATTTTCAATGCACCGGGAGGCATAGGTAGCCAGCTTGATATTCTTCTCCGGATTGAAGGTGTTGATTGCCTTAATCAGTCCGATCGTTCCAATAGAAATCAGGTCCTCCACACCCACGCAGGTATTGTCAAATTTTTTTGCTATGTACACCACCAGCCTTAAATTGTGCTCAATCAAAAGCGAACGGGCCGACTTCTCATCCTCTGTTCCCAGAAGCGCAATGGTTTCTGCCTCTTTTTTGCTTTCCAGCGGCGGCGGAAGAATGTCTGCTCCTCCGATATAATGAACCTCCCCCTGTTTCTGCAGAAGCATCGTTTTAAACGACGGAACCGCCTTAAACTGAAACCGGTTGGGTATGGAAACCTTTACTATCATGATTACTGTCCTCCAAGTCTGTTTTTCCTTTACTGCTCTCCGTGCAGAAGCATTTCATACTGATGACAGGAGGAAAGCGGCTCCCTGCTGACGGCAATCCATGGCCGGATACAGGTTTTTACCAGCTTTCCATTCTGCCATATTTCCATTTCATCTGCCTGAATTCCCGGAATCAGCCCGTAGCTGGTTCCCACAGAACGAAAGGGAATGTAAATCACCCGGGAAAGGGGTTCAAACAGTTCTCTCCCGGCTTCCGGGCTCATCACATGAACCGGCTGATGGCCATAGGGTTCGTAAAGGGTATTTCCCGTATCCCACAGCGCCGGCAGAGTTTTTGTTTTTCCCCGGTAGCGGATCACAGCCTGACAGATTCGATTCTGCATCCGGAATCTCTGCTGCAGATATCCGGCCCCGGCCCTTCCGCAGAAAAAGATGCCAAGCCCTCCAAAAATCACTCCCTCCAGGGGAAAACGTCCGGAACCTCCGGCTCTTCCCGCCGCCTCTCCGACCGCCTCCAGCACACCGCCTGCAGCCGCTCCGCTTATCCACAAAGCTGCCAGACAGCGAAGCCCTTCCCCCGGACTCTGCCATCCAAATGCCAGAGCTGTCATCACAGCTCCGGCTCCTGCCCAGGAAGCTGCTGTTTTCCAAAAACACGGTTCTCCGGGAAGCCGGATAACTGCCTCTGCGCAGGCCCAGAACGCTCCCGCCGCTGCAGCCGCGGCCAGCCTCATCGTCCGTCCCGGAGCCATCCGCCTGTTTTCCGCACAGATTCCAAGAATTTTCCTGACCAGCAAAAGCAGAAGAAAATCCATAAAAAAATTCACGGCGAAATACACATCCAGATACAATACTGCAGTCACATCCGGCTCCCACCCCCTGCACTTTGATTTACAGGCTCTATTATACCTGCTGTCCCGTAAATATTTTGTCAAACCAAAGGAGCTGAATCCACTTTTTTGTACGACAAAAAAAGACAGAAAATCCTGTTTTAGAATTTTCTGTCTTAAATCTCTGTTTTTCCTTTTGCAGCCGGATAAATGCTTTCTCCCTGCTTCTTATCTCTTGTTCTTCAGGAAGTCCGGAATATTAATCTGGGTTTCCCGGTTCAGCGGACGGAAGGTGGGCTGAGTCGGAGCAGCCTGCTGCTGTACCGGCTTCTGAACAGATGCAGCCGGTGCGGAGGTCTGCTGAGGTACAGCAGTTCTCGGTGCGGTTGCGCTGGCCTCTGCAGCTGCAGCGGTGCGGTTCAGATTCATACCTGCCGGATTCAGATTCATGCCTGCAGGCATTTTCGGCTTAAAGCTGCTCATGCCGGACATTGCCTTATTTAAAGGAGCAGCATTGTTCTGATCATCCAGACCGGTTGCAATTACAGTAATGGTAGCCTCGTCCTGAGCATTCTCATCATACATGGCACCGAAAATAATATTGGCATCATCGCCTGCCAGCTCCTGAACGTAGCTTGCTGCCTCGTTGGCTTCAATCAGGCTGATATCGCCGGAAATATTGATAATAACATGGGTAGCGCCCTCGATGGTTGTCTCTAACAGCGGAGAAGCAACGGCCTGCTTTACTGCCTCTACAGCCTTGTCGTCTCCCTTGGCATGTCCGATACCAATGTGTGCGATTCCCTTATCTGTCATAACAGTCTGTACATCTGCGAAGTCCAGATTGATCAGGCCAGGTACATTAATCAGATCTGTGATACCCTGAACTGCCTGCTGCAGAACCTCGTCAGCCTTCTTTAATGCATCCGGCATGGTGGTACGGCGATCTACGATCTCCAGAAGCTTGTCATTGGGGATCACAATCAGAGTATCCACACTCTCTTTCAAATGCTCAATTCCGTTTAACGCATTGGACATACGGGTCTTTGCTTCAAAACGGAACGGCTTGGTCACAACGCCTACAGTCAGAATTCCCATATCCTTGGCGATTTTAGCAATAACAGGAGCCGCACCGGTACCGGTACCGCCGCCCATACCGCAGGTAACAAACACCATATCTGCGCCCTTGATTGCCTGTGCCAGCTCTTCAGAGCTTTCCTCTGCTGCCTTCTGACCTACCTCAGGCTTTGCACCTGCGCCCAGTCCCTTGGTCAGCTTCTCGCCAATCTGCATCGCGGTAGGAGCCTTGCAGAACTGAAGGGCCTGCTTATCCGTATTGACCGAGATGAATTCCACGCCCCGAATCCCGTATTGGATCATACGGTTTACCGCGTTATTCCCGGCGCCGCCTACGCCGACCACTTTCAGCTGGGCAAGCTGGCCTCTTTCAAAATCCAATTCCAAACCGATCGGCATATTCTTCCTCCTAATATCGTGGTGCATAGCTATTCTCTAGCTTATTATATCATCTATTTGAAAAAAAGCCTCTTAATTTTTTGAAAATCCCATTTTGAAAATCCATGCCTTCCAGCCGGCCCTCCCCTTCCCCCGCGTGGAGCACAAAATCCATTACGGAAAAGGCGCTGGCATAGTTGGGGGAGCTCAAGCGGGGCATCCAGGGCATACGCACCTTGATGGGGATGCCCAGCTCCTTTTCCATGAACTCGCAGCTGCCCCGCATCAGGGTAACGCCG
>UQFC01000146.1 GCA_900540335.1 uncultured Clostridium sp.
AATATCATACACAATGTTGTCCCGGCACAGTTCCAGCTTGGAAACAGAAACCGCCCGCACCTCACTTTTTGTCATGGGGATTGCCCCGCGGATAAATGCCTCATCCTTCATATGTACCGTCACTCCATTCTCTTTCCAATATCACCGATACCAGCCCCTCAGCCTGTACCCGGAGCAGTCTGTCTGCCCGGTCCTGAATAAGCTGCTGATTGTCATACCCCAGGCAGATTCCGGCTCTGACTCCCGC
Organism: uncultured Clostridium sp.; assembly: GCA_900540335.1. GTDB lineage: Bacteria > Bacillota > Clostridia > Lachnospirales > Lachnospiraceae > Brotaphodocola. Next base: position 248 of record UQFC01000146.1, read on the forward strand.
ATGTCCCCAGCCCGCCTCTGTCAGACGTCTGCAAAGTCCTGCCAGAGGATCCTTTCCTCCCAGCAGCAAAAACACACGTTTATGCTGTTCCAGCAAAGCAGAGGGATCACAGTCTCTCCCGTGAGCGCTGGTCAGATACAGATCCTCCCAGGAGGTTTTCAGCTCCGCACACAGGGCAGAAACCGAAGAAATTCCAGGGAAAACCCGCACCTGCCAGTTTGCTTCCTCCCGTTTCCAAAGCTCCAGAAGCTGCCTGCTTCCGCTGTAAAATCCTGTATCTCCCGAATAGACCGCAGCAGCCCGAAAGCTCTCATTCTGCCCTCTGTGCGTTTTCAGCCAGTCTCTGATATCCTCTGCCAGATAAACAGAAACCTTCTCAGCCCCGGGAGCCAAAGCGGCAACATCCCTTAACATCCGCGGCGCTCCGAAAAGAATCTGACAGCTCTCCAGCGCCTTTTTTGCCTCCAGCGTCAGCTGTCCTGCTCCTCCCATTCCCATACCGATAAGAAAAAGCTCTTTCTTCCCTGAAGCCTCCCCCTCTTTCAGGTAATCCTTTTCTTCTGAAGGCTCTGTAAACGTACAGCCTGCCTTTCCTGCCAGAATCTGCATCTGCGCCCTGGCCTCCTCCACAGAAATTCCATCTTCCTGCACAGGTCTGTCCAAAACAATCACCGATACGCCGCACTCCTGCGCCGCCTGCAGCTTTTCTGCAAATCCGCCCCTGCTTCCCGACTCCTTTGTTACCAGCCAGCCGGCTCCCGTGCTTTTTAGCATGGCCCGGTTCATTTCCACAGAAAACGGCCCCTGCATGGCAATCAGGAACGGTCCCCGGATTCCCATATCTTCACAGCTTTTTATCACCCGGCTGTCCGGCAGAACCCGGGCAATCAGTCTTCCTTTCAGATGAGCTGCTGATGCAAATATCCCCAGCTCCTTGCTTCCTGTGGTCAAAAACACAGGGCGGGAATCCTGCTTTAATATTTCCACCGCCTGCTCTGCTCCATCTGCATGAAAAATCCCTTTCCCGTTCTGATTCTGAGAATCACGAAGCACCCGGCTGTAGGGAATGTTCATAATCCCGCACAGCTCTTTTGCCTGCTCCGTAACCTGCCGCGCATAAGGATGAGTTGCATCCAGTACAAGCTCCGGCCTCATCCTTTTAAAAAAGCGTTCCATCTCCTCCCGATCAAGGGCGCCCTGATGAACCTTTACATATCTGGTTTCCTCCAGCAGATCCCCGCCGTATCCGGATACCACGCTGACAGTTGCCGAAAGTCCAATCTCATGGGCAAACCGGGACAGTTCCCGCCCTTCTGACGTTCCTCCCAGGATCAGCACTCTGCTTTTCATCTGCTCCATCTCTGTTCTGCTCCTATCGTTTTTCTTTCCTCGGCAATCGCTACCGTAACGCCATCCTGACATTGCTTTCTCATCCAAAGCCGTCCCCTGCCCCCTGCAGCCAGAACAGCTGCCCGCTCACAGACATTTCCGGTTCCTGCTGTTTTACGAACAAATTCTGACTCTGTAAATGTTCCGCCAACTGCCTCCAGCTCCTCTGCAGAAAATGTGACAAAAGGAAGAGACAGCTTTTCTGCAAATTTCAGAATTCCCTCCTCCTGCTTCTTCAAATCAATACTGGTCAGAACTCCTGCCGCGCGAATATCCAGCCGCGCCCGTTCAAAGGCCTGAAAAACTGCCGCCTCCACATTTTCCTCAGATATGTATTTTCTGCATCCGATTCCCACAGACAGAAAAGGAGGAATCAGTCGTAAAAATCTGCAGTCCTCCGGCAAAGCCCCCTCCTGATCCGGAATATTTTCTGCCGAACGGCAGGTTACCCATACATTTCTCCGACAGATTTTTCCGGAAACATACCCTTCCGGAACTCCGTCCTCCAGGGGGTAGTCGCTAAAAAATCCTACTTCCTCTCCATTAACCAGAGCCGCCGCCGTTTCCTTTGCAAGAATTCTGTCAGAAATCAAAAGCCCTCTCCTTCTGGCCCAGACGTCAACCGCCGTCAGCCCGCGCACATCCGAAGCAGTGGTAATCACCGGAACCGCCCCCAGAATCTGTGCTGCTTCTTCCGCCAGAGCATTGGCCCCTCCCACATGACCGGAAAGCAGGGAAACCGCATATCTGGACTGATCATCTATCACCACCACTGCCGGATCCGTCATCTTGTCTTTCAGATATGGAGCAATGGCACGCACCGCAATTCCGGCAGCACCTATGTATATCAGCCCGTCCGCCTGTCCAAACTGCTTTTGTGTCCACCTTCCCACTGAATCCGTCACGGAAAAAATAAAGTTCAGGTTTTCCCCTTCCTCCCTGTATTTTTCCGGCACATAGCCTCTGCATTCCTCTCCGCGCCGGAGAAATTCACCGGTCAGGCGTCTGCACACATCACTTCCTGCTTTTGTAAAACTGATTACTGCAATTTTCATTTCTGTATTCCTTCCTGCTGTCTCCACCGGTTCAGACAGTCTGCTGCATTCTCCGTTGTCTCTACAAGCCCGCAGGCAGAAGAAAACACAGCCACCGCTGCCTCCAGCTCTCCGCCCGCTTCCCTGCTCCAGGCCTCCATAACCCTGCGCGCCTCCTGCGCCATCTCCTGCATCACCCGGCGGGCAGCCCCTTTTTCCAAAAGAAGCTTCAGAGCCTCGTCTGTTGTATTGCAGCCCCGCACACGGTTGTAAAGCTCTTCCTGATTATCCTTCCCCCCGCCGGTCACTCTCCGCGTCAAAGCTTCCATCTGTTCCATCCTGCCGTCGCCGTAACGGGAATGGGTATTTTCCATACCGGCAGAAACCTTTACCAGCTTTCCTGCATGACTGGCAAACAAAACCCTCTTCACGCCCTCTTCCTGCAGCATCTCTACCGCAGCCTTTACATAATTACTGCAAAGTACGGTTTTTCCCTGAGGGATTCCCATTTCTGTCTCGAAGAATCTTTCGCCGTAATTTCCGGGAGCCATTAAAATCACCCGGCTTCCCCCGGCCGCCTGCATATGAATATCCAGGCGAATGGTTTCCTTTAAGGCTTCCTCACTCATTGGCTTTACAATTCCTGTGGTTCCGAGAATTGAAATTCCCCCCTTGATTCCCAGTCTGGGATTAAAAGTCTTTTCTGCCAGACCAACACCGTCCGGAACTGCAATCCTGATTAAAAGCGCCCCCGTCTCTCCGGCCCCGGCGCGTACCTGCGCTGTTTCCGACAGAATCATTCTTCGGGGCCCCGGATTAATGGCATAATATCCGGGAGGGCAGGAAAGTCCCGGCCTGGTTGCCACTCCAACCCCCGGACCCCCGGTTAAATACACCCCCGGAAATTCCTCCAGCTCATAACACTTCTCCGGGCGTTCCTTTTCTTCCAGACGTTCTGCCTGTGCATAAATCACTGTTCCATGCGTCACATCCGGATCATCCCCCGCATCTTTTTTTACTCCGAACCATCCGCTGACCTGCCTTTGGTCTTTCCATCCGCAGCTTTTCTGTTCCAGGATATCTGCCTTCGCAACCTCCAGCCTCTGCCTGCAGAATCCGCCCCCGGGAAGTTCCACTTCAACCTCCTCAATCCTTCGTCCTGTCAAAAGAAAAACGGCTGCTGCCTTTGCCGCAGCCGCCGCGCAGGTTCCGGTTGTATATCCGGTTTTTAATTTGTTATCTTTCATCCTTTTGTTTCCTGTTCTGTCAGAAATCCCGAAACTCGCCTTCTGTCTCTTTCTTGCTGCAGCCTTTCGATTTTCATTCGTTTTCCATTATAAAAAATTTCAGTGCATTTGACAAGTCCAAGTCTTGCCCCTCTCTCTTCCATTGTCACACTCAATGCTCCTCTTTTTTCACCTGTTCCTCCTGCTCTTCCAACCGTTTCCACTCCCGCTTTTTTCTGGCTATCAGTCCTCCGATTCGTCCGCTTTCCTTAGAGGTCAGGCATTTCCATCCCCCTGCTAACACGCGATCCTTCAGTCCCAGTTCCTCCGCAATTTCAAATTTCAGCTGCTCCTCCGGTGTCATATTTTTCCAGTCAAATGGCTCTTTATTCTTGTTTTTAGACATAAAACAGGGCATCCTCCTTATGGTTTTTCTAAGAGTATGCCCTGCATTTTCTAATCTTATACTGTTTTTATCCTTTTTTCAGCAGCAGCCCGGAATATCCTCTTCTCAGACTCTGACGCTGAATTCTTTTAAAAATTGCTTCCCGGATCCTGAGGAATGATAACTGCTGCCAGCAAATATGCCACAACTCCCGCTCCGGAGCAGGCCACAAGAGCCCAAATCAGCCGGACCAGCGTGGGATCGATATTTAAATATTCCCCGATTCCTCCGCACACACCGCAAATCATACGGTTTGTATTAGAGCGATACAGCTTTCTATTCATATCCATATTTATAATCCGCCTTTCTGCGAAAGGCACCAATGCGTCATGAAACAGCTTG
>UQFC01000147.1 GCA_900540335.1 uncultured Clostridium sp.
ACGAGGTCGATGAAGCAGGAAGCCCATTGGCTTTAGACAATGGGTAGTTCACATTTGGAGTGGATTTTGCATTTTAGGAGAGGAAAGACAAATTCTGCACAAACTCAGGCGAAGCTTAAGTTCTGTTATTGATAAGTTCTGGTTTTCGATTTGCAGAAAATACATAATATCATGTCGCAGACGAAGGCGGTTACAGGTGTTCCCCCAAAACCGTCGCAGAGGAAGGATGAAGAATACTGCAAATACAGCTGCGCCCCGGCACAAGGATATGCAAGGGCGCATTCGTTATTCGCTATTAACTATCCAGGACGGAGGGAAATCTCCACTGCTTCTTGTTCAGCGAAGCAGTACAAGAAGACGTCTCATTCTGAACAGTTATATTCATGAAATCAGCTCCTTCCACACCTGGTGGAAATATCCGGAAAATTCCGGCGCATTTCTCCGCTTCAGGGGAGTGTCATACTCATCAGGGAAAGAAACCGGAAAAACAGCCTTTACTTTTCCGGGACGGCGGGACAGAACAAGAATCCGGTCAGCCATACTGATTGCCTCGGCAAGATCATGGGTAATCAGCAGGGCTGTTTTTTTCGTTTCCCGGATAATTGCGCTGATATCGTCGCAGACAGCCAGGCGGGTCTGATAGTCCAGCGCGGAAAAAGGTTCGTCAAGAAGCAGGAGATCCGGTTTCAGGGCCAGGGTCCGGATTAAGGCGGCCCGCTGGCGCATGCCGCCGGAAAGCTCGGAGGGGTGAGACTGCTCAAAGCCTTCCAGACCGTAAGCGCAAAGCATTTCCTCCAGCTCTTTTTTGGCGGCGCTGCTTTGCTTCTTCTGGATTTCCAGTCCGAGAGATACATTTCCGTAAATGGTGCGCCATTCAAACAGGTGATCCTTCTGGAACATGTATCCGATGGTGGATGGAGAGTCGCAGATGGGAATTCCGTCAATAAAAATACTTCCCTTTTCCGGCTGGAGAAGACCGCTTAAAAGAGAAAGCAGAGTGGATTTGCCGCATCCGGACGGACCTACGACAGCAAGAAATTCTCCGGGATTGATAAAAAAAGAAATATCGGAAAGCGCCGGAGTTTCCCCCTCCAGAGTATGGTAGGAGTAACTGACGCTGCATGCTTCAAGCTTTGGTTTCATATAGTCTGCCTCCTTCTGTTCATAAGCTTCAGGCAATAGATACCGCATAGTACAGTTTATGATGAATTCAGAATGAGGGACACCTGTTTTCTGCCTGATTTTCCTGTGATTCTGAAAGAAAGGCCGGTTTTGGTCTGCAGGTTTTCTGCCATAGGCAGTATGCAAGAAAGCATTTGACATTCTCGGAGCACATCTTTACAATAGACGTAGAGAAGGGAGGAGGGAGCATGTATATGGAAGAGGTCTTTCACAATATATATGAACATACGATCCGATATCCGGGACAGAGATATGTTCCCCGCAATCTTTTTGTAGTAAAGCAGCCTATCCGCAGCCTGATGGTGGATACCTCTATGGATACCCCTCAGGACAGGGAGATCATAGATAAGATGCTGGAACGTCTGGATATTTCCTGCCGGGATCTGGATATTTTTATTACGCACGATCATCCGGATCACAGCGGGCTGGTGCAGTATTATGCGGCAAAGGGCGCACGGATTCTGATGAATCCGGATGAGACGAAAAAAAGAGCGGATCTGCGCCATTGTTACCTTGCCGATGAGGCTACCAGGATTGCCAGTCTCAGAACCGTAGGGGTGACGGAAGAATATACACCGGAGCTGTTTGGGACGATTATGGAGTATACAGACAGAACCTATGAGAGTATAGGAAAAACAGAGGATTTTGACTTTGTTCCCACGCCGCCGGGAACGATGCTTCATTACGGAGAATTCCATTTTCAGGTGATTCCTCTGCGGGGGCATACCAACGGTCAGTGCGGACTGTACGATGAGGAACATAAGCTGCTTTTCTGCGGAGATCAGATTATGACGGACATTGTTCCGATTGTGTGTACCCAGTACAAGGGCTGGGGAATGCTGCGCAGTTACCTCAGCAGCCTGGAGCAGCTGAAGCATTTCTATGCGGACTGTCTTTTTCTGCCGGCTCACGGCGGACAGATCCGGGATATCGGAAAAGAGGTAGACCGGGTTGTCCGGGGATATATGGATAAATGCTCGATCATGAAGGGCGTTCTGGAAAAGGACGGGGGCTTTCTGACGACCAGAGACGTGGGTGTGAGAGCCTACGGAAGAAGCCAGGGACCGCCGGATTACCGGCACTTTATGTCCTGTACCCAGATATGGGTAAAAACCTTCTCCTGCCTGGAGTATCTGTACGGGGAGGGCTTTCTGGAACGGAAGGATGAAGAGGGCATTTTGTACTGGAAAGCAAAGAAAACCCTTGCATTTCACATATTGTAGTGATATACTACATATGATAACATGATAGAATGACTAATAGAGAGTGGGCAGATGTCCACTCTCACTTTTATGTATCAGGAGTTTGAAAAGATACATAAAATGGTCTGCAGCAGAAGGAAGAGAGGTGAAATCATGACCAGAAAAGAAACTTATGAATCCAGAACAGAGCAGTTTCTGCTGCCGCTTCTTGAAGAGCATCAGTTTGAGCTGGTAGATGTAGAATATGTAAAGGAAGCGGGAAACTGGTACCTGAGAGCCTACATTGACAAAGAAGGCGGAATTACCGTAGATGACTGTGAGGTAATCAGCCGTGTGCTCAGTGACTGGCTGGATAAAGAGGACTTCATTGAGGACAGCTACATTCTGGAGGTCAGCTCTCCGGGACTGGGCAGACCCCTGAAGAAGGATAAGGACTTTGAGCGGAGTCTGGGAGAACAGGTGGAGATTCGCCTGTACAAGGCCCGTAACAAACAGAAGGAATTTGAGGGCGCTCTGAAGTCTTATGACAAGGATACCGTAACCATTGAGACAGAGGATGGAAGCCAGGAAACATTTGAGCGGGGAGATATCGCGCTGATTCGTCTGGCGCTTGATTTCTAATTTACAGGAGAATACGTCCTGTGAACGATAGCAGAAGCGTATTGGATTTTAGGAGGATAAACCATGAATAAGGAATTAATTGAAGCACTGGATTTGCTGGAAAAAGAAAAAAATATCAGCAAGGAAACACTGCTGGAGGCCATTGAGAATTCTCTTCTGACTGCCTGCAAGAACCATTTCGGAAAGGCTGACAATGTGAAGGTCAACATCAATCCGGAGACAGGTGATTTTTCTGTTTACGCAGAAAAAGAAGTAGTGGAAGAGGTAGAAGATCCGGTGATGCAGATCAGTCTGGCAGAGGCCAAGATGAAGAGCCCCAAGTACAATCTGGGTGATGTGGTTCATTTCCCCATTGAGTCCAAGTCCTTTGGCCGTATTGCCACCCAGAATGCAAAGAATGTGATTCTGCAGAAGATCCGTGAGGAAGAGCGCAGCATGCAGTTTAACGAATGGTACCGCAAGGAAAAGGATGTGGTTACCGGTATTGTACAGCGTTATCTGGGCCGCAATGTGAGCATCAACCTGGGCCGCGTGGACGCTATTTTAAACGAGGCAGAGCAGGTAAAGGGTGAGGTATTTAAGCCGACCGAGCGCATTAAGGTATTTGTGCTGGAGGTAAAGGACACTCCCAAGGGACCGCGTATTTCCGTATCCAGAACCCATCCGGATCTGGTGAAGCGTCTGTTTGAGGAAGAGGTAACAGAGGTTAAGGACGGTACTGTTGAAATCAAGGCTATCGCCCGTGAGGCAGGCTCCAGAACCAAGATTGCTGTCTGGTCCAATGATCCGAACGTAGATCCGGTTGGCGCATGTGTCGGTATGAACGGCGCAAGAGTTAACTCTATTGTTAACGAGCTGAGAGGCGAGAAGATTGATATTATTATCTGGGATGAAAACCCGGCGTTCCTGATTGAAAATGCGCTGAGCCCTGCAAAGGTAATCTGCGTTGTGGCAGATGAGGAATCAAGAGAGGCTCAGGTTATTGTTCCGGATTATCAGCTTTCTCTGGCAATCGGTAAAGAAGGCCAGAATGCAAGACTTGCAGCCCGTCTGACAGGATACAAGATCGATATCAAGAGTGAGACACAGGCAATTGAGTGTGGAGATCTTCCGGAGAACTACATGGAGCAGATGGGTATGGTCGGAGAAGAAGGCTATACAGTCGGAGAAGAGGAAGAAGAGTACGATGATGTTCCGGCAGATGCAGCTGATGAAGACGGAGCAGATGAGATTGAATTCGTTGAGACAGACGAAGAGTAAGATCTGAGGGAGTGAATTGTTTGGCAGTAAAGAAGAAAGTACCTATGCGTAAATGTGTAGGCTGCGGCGAGATGAAACCAAAGAAGGAACTGATTCGGATCCTCAGAACAGAGGAAGAAGAATTTGTCATTGACACAACCGGAAAGAAAAACGGACGTGGAGCGTATCTCTGTCCGCAGAAGGCATGTTTTGAGCAGGCTGTGAAGAACAGAGGACTGGAGCGTTCCTTTAAGCAGGCAATACCGCAGGAAGTATATGAACGGCTGGAAAAGGAGATGGATGAGATTGGCTAGAGATAAAGTACTGTCTCTGATCAGTCTGGCAACGAAAGCGGGGCGCTGCGCAAGCGGTGAATTTATGAC
>UQFC01000148.1 GCA_900540335.1 uncultured Clostridium sp.
TTTTCCCGCCGGTTCTCCCGCTGTCCTGAATCGCTGCGTGAAATTTTAAATATTTCAGAGAAATGGGCATTATGGAGGGACTCATGTCAGTAATAGAAGAAATCGGGCGTTTGAAGAAAGAAAAAAATGCAGTGATTCTGGCTCATTATTATGTGCCGGATGAGGTGCAGGAAATAGCAGATTATATTGGGGATTCCTTTTATTTAAGCAAGGCGGCACAGAAAACAGATGCAGATATAATCGTGTTCTGCGGTGTAAAGTTTATGGGAGAAAGCGCTGCCATTCTGAATCCGGAAAAGAAGGTTCTGATGCCGGATATGACGGCAGACTGCGCGATGGCTCATATGGTGCAGCTGGAAAAAATCCGCGAAATGAGAGAAAAGTACGAGGATTTGGCGGTGGTATGCTATATTAATTCCACGGCAGAGATTAAAACCTTCTCTGATGTGTGCGTGACCTCAGCCAATGCGGTCAGGATTGTAAAAAAACTGCCGAACCACAATATATTCTTTATTCCGGACGGAAATCTGGGACGGTATGTGGCAGAACAGGTTCCGGAAAAGAATGTGATTCTCAATGACGGCTGCTGTCCCATTCATGCGGCTATGTCTGCAGAAGCAGTAAAGCGGGAAAAGGAAAAGCATCCGGAAGCAAAATTTCTGGTGCATCCGGAGTGCACCGGGGATCTGCTGAATCTGGCAGACTACATAGGAAGTACCTCAGGTATTATCGATTTTGTCGCAGGAGATGAAGGAAAGGAATATATTATCGGCACTGAGGCGGGGGTATTGTATGAATTAAAGAAACAGAATCCGGATAAAACCTTCTATACTCTTTCGTATAACCAGATTTGCACCGATATGAAGCTGATTACTCTGGAAAAGGTTCTGGAGGTTTTAAAACAGGAGACAAATGAAGTAAAGGTTACAGAGAAAGTGAGGGTTCAGGCAGGAGCACCGCTGGAGAAAATGCTGATGCTGGCCAGATAAATAATGATGAAGACAGATGTTTTGATTGTAGGAAGCGGCTGTTCCGGTTTATACTGTGCGCTGAATCTTCCGGAAGATAAAAAAATTACAGTGATTACAAAAGCGGGCGCCGAGGAGAATGATTCCTTTCTGGCCCAGGGCGGCATGTGTATGCTGAGGGATGAAAAGGATTTTCAGAGCTTTTTTGAGGATACTCTGAAAGCCGGTCATTATGAAAATGATAAAACCTCTGTGGAGATTATGATTCGATCCTCCCGGGCGGTTGTAGAGGATCTGCTGCGGTTCGGGGCAGATTTTCAGAAGGACGAGAAGGGCGAGCTGGCATTTACCAGAGAAGGGGCGCATTCAGAAAAACGGATTATTTTTCACGAGGATGTGACCGGAAAGGAGATTACCAGCACTTTGTTAGCCCAGGTGAAGGAGCGGTCCAACATTACGCTTCTGGAGCATACGGCCATGGTGGATTTGATTGAGGAAAACAATGTGTGCTATGGAGCGGTTGTTCAGAAGCAGGATGGCCGGCTTGAGGCGGTGGAGGCAGATTATACGGTGATGGCGACAGGGGGAATCGGAGGACTGTACCGTCATTCAACGAATTTCCGCCATTTGACAGGAGATGCCCTGGCTGTTGCAATCCGCCACGGAATTGCATTGAAGGACATTTCCTATGTTCAGATTCATCCCACAACCCTGTATGCAGAGGAAGAGAGAAGCTTTCTGATTTCGGAATCTGTGCGGGGAGAGGGAGCTGTGCTTCGCAACAAAAACGGAGAGCGGTTTGTCAATGAGCTTCTTCCGAGAGATCTGCTGACAAAGGCAATTCTGGAACAGATGGAAAAGGACGGCACGGATTTTGTGTGGGAGGATCTGCGGACGATTCCGGAGGAGGAGCTGAACCGTCATTTTCCCAACATTGTTGAACATTGCAGAGAAATGGGGTATGATGTAACAAAAGAGTGCATCCCTGTAGTACCGGCCCAGCATTATTTTATGGGAGGCATTCAGGTAAACCATGAGAGCAGAACCTCGATGGATCAGCTGTATGCAGTCGGAGAGACTGCCTGCAATGGTGTTCACGGGAAAAATCGTCTGGCCAGCAATTCTCTGCTGGAGAGTCTGGTATTTGCAAAACGGGCGGCCTGCGATATGGCAGAGCATGTGCAGGAAGTGAAAAAGAACAGCCGCCTGATTGCGGAAACGGATATGGAACAGTACCGGGAGATTTCCGGAATTTATGAAGCTTATCAGAAGCTGGTGAAAAACGGGATTCAGGCAGCAGGACGAGCCTAGAGGAGTATCGGAGAAGGCTGGAAAAGCCGGAAGTGGAAAAAAACGGAAGAGCTTAGAACGGAAGCCGGGGACAGAGGACAGAACAGTAGCCCAGGGCAGAAATTCGTGACAGAGCCAGTAGTAGTCCAGGGCAGAAATTTGTGACAGAGGCTTCAGAACAGAATAAAAGAAACGCTGCGGCCCTAGAAAGAAAAACAGAGGCTGCGGGAAAGGGAGACAGAAAGATGTACGATCAGGTTACTTTAAAATTAAATGTGGATCCGCTGATTTTAAGTGCACTGCGGGAGGATATTACAAGCGAGGATGTGTCTGCAAACAGCATTATGAAAAAGCCTCAGGCAGGAGAGGTGGATCTGATCTGCAAGCAGGATGGAATTATCTGCGGACTGCAGGTTTTTGAAAGAGTATTTACCCTTCTGGATGAGAATACAAAGGTTGAATTTTTTGCAGAAGATGGAGATGAAGTGAAAAAAGGACAGCTTTTGGCCAGAGTTTCCGGTGATATCCGGGTTCTTCTGTGCGGAGAGCGAACAGCCCTCAATTATCTTCAGAGAATGAGCGGGATTGCCACATACACCCATTCTGTGGCAGCCTTACTGAAGGGAACGAAAACAAAGCTTCTGGATACCAGAAAGACAACGCCGAACAATCGTATTTTTGAGAAATATTCTGTCCGTGTGGGCGGAGGAAATAACCACAGATACAATCTTTCCGACGGGGTTCTTTTAAAGGATAACCATATCGGGGCTGCAGGAAGTGTGGAAAAGGCTGTTAAAATGGCAAAGGAGTACGCGCCCTTTGTCCGGAAAATCGAGGTAGAGGTGGAGACTCTTGAGATGGTGAAGGAAGCTGTTGAGGCCGGGGCAGATATTATTATGCTGGACAATATGACTCATGAGCAGATGAAGGAAGCGATGGAATATATTAACGGACGCGCAGAAGTAGAGGTATCCGGAAACGTAACAAGAGAAAATATTTCACGTCTTACGGATCTTGGAGTGGACTATGTATCCAGCGGCGCCCTGACACATTCAGCGCCGATTATGGACATTTCACTGAAGAATCTTCACGCAGTTTAAGCGGTTTTACAGAGTTTAAGGAGAAGGAAGGCAGAGGGACAGGATGAGCGGGAAAGAAAGACGGGAACAGATTCTGAATATACTGAAGGACAGCGGGAAACCGGTTCCCGGCGTGGAGCTGGCCAGGCTTCTTCAGGTCAGCCGCCAGGTCATTGTACAGGACATGGCGCTGCTTCGGGCCAATGGGGTGGAAATTCTTTCCACCAACCGGGGGTATGTAGCCGTCCGGGAACACAGCTTCAGCCGTGTATTTAAGGTGATTCATACGGAGGAGCAGGTTGAGGAGGAGCTGAATCTGTACGTGGATTTCGGCGGAACCGTGGAGGACGTATTTGTATATCACAAGGTTTACGGAGTCATCCGGGCGGAGATGAATATCAAATCACGAATGGATGTAAAAAAATATCTCCAGGATATCTCATCCGGAAAATCCACACAGCTGATGAAGCTGACTTCCAACTACCACTATCATACCATTTCTGCAGAGCGGGAAGAGATTCTGGAGATGATCCAGACAGAACTGGAAAAGAGGGGATTTCTGGCCCGGCTTCAGGATTATGAGCCTGTGGATTTCTGGGGAAAGAACCAGGCCGGGGCCGGAAATTCTTACGAGTGAGATAAGGTCCGCTGCGGTTCGTGAAGCTTTTTGAACTGCATGGGGGAAATGGAAAAGGCCTGCCTGAAGGAGCGGTAAAAGGTGGAATAATCTACAAATCCAACCTGTTCGCCAATGGATTCCAGGGGTTCTCCATTGAGAATCAGCACCTTTGCCGCAATTAAACGGCGCTGGGTGACATAACGGTAGAAGCTGACATCCATTTTTTCACTGAACAGGCGGGAGATGCTTCGTTCGCTGATGTAAAAAGCAGCGGCAGCAGATTTTAATGTTATTTTTTCTGCCAGATGGTTTTCAATATAGGCGATTAATTCATCTAAAAGCTCCCGCTTTTCTGTCAGCGGCTCTAAAACCTTACTGTGGGCGCAGGCTCTTGTTAAATGAATCAGAATCTGAATGGCATTGGAATAAATACAGCCCTGGTATCCATCCTGTTTTGTGGCTGATTCCATGCATGCGGATTGAAAAAAGGCTACCGCAATCCCACTGGCTTTACACTGGCTTTAGACTGTGGGTTAAGGTAGCTAAGAGTAGTGGCTTGTGTTATACTTACGCCATGGGAACA
>UQFC01000149.1 GCA_900540335.1 uncultured Clostridium sp.
GAAGGGCGCCAGGGTCAAAATACTGATAAGTAAATTGAGAAGAAGCTGTCCCATAGAAGCCAGATTGTTTTGAAAATCGCGGCTGATTCGCTGGGCGGCAGTCAGTGGCTTAGAGGGTGTCAGGCGGCTTTCATCTGCTTCATGAAGGGTTAGGTGAACGGTGCTGTATTCCACCTGATTGTTGTAAAGGCGAAGGCGTGCCTCCAGGGATTCCAGCTCATAACGGATCTCCGAAAGACGTTCTTCCAGAGCAATAACAGATTCCAGACTTTCTGCTTTTTCCAGCAGGGCCCAGATACGTTCCTGTTCAATTTCGAGAGATTTTTTTCGGCTTTCTACATCAGAATATTGAAGAGTAACATCCTCTGTGGTTTCAGATTGGCTGACAATATTACCGCTGGCCTGGGCGGCCTGGAGAAAGGCTTCCAGGTGTTTGGTGGGAATTCGGACAGTCATAGAAGCGTGGCGGAGAATCGGTTCTCCGGCGTAATTGAGACGGCTTCCGGTAACCTCAGACTGTTCTGTATAGCCTTCCAGAGCGGAGATTTTTTCATGGACAGACTGAAGGGAACTGTCAAAATCGGTTGTTTCCATGTCCAGCCATACGGTGCGGATCAGCTTTCTTCCGGTCTGTACCGGAGTGGGATGATTGCTTTCGTTTTGGGCAGGCATTTCGCTTTCAGCGGCGGTGTCTGCAGCGGTTCCGAAGTCGGCGCTGCCATTTTCTTCAAGGGCGCCTTCTGGGGAATGGGAACCGGCAGCAGGGGCCGCGGCGGCGGCAGTCTCAGCTACAGTGACGCTTTTTTCCGATGAGGCTCCGCAGCCAGTCAGAGCTAGGGCCACGGCCAGAAAGAAAACCGGGAGACGAAGAAAGTCTGACGATCGAATTTTCATAATATACCTCCTCTTTGAAACAAACACACATATTTTCTAATGTAAGAATACCATGAAAAGATGGACAATTTCAATAAATGTTAAAAAGTGTAAGAAAAATTCATTTATTTTTAAGAGATGAGTTTACTTAAAGTTTTCAAATTTATGGTAGTGGTTTTTACCTGATACTTGTAAATTATTCATACAGAGAAGACAAACCAGGATGAAATCAGAAAGGAAAATTGAGTGGAAAGTAAAATCGTTTTGGAGAATATTGAGAAGGCATATGGGAAAGAAGCGCCTGTTATTGAAGGGTTAAATCTTGAAATTGGGGAAGGAAGCTTTACCGTATTGCTCGGTCCGTCCGGATGTGGAAAATCTACAACACTTCGCATGATTGCCGGACTTGAAGAGGAGACGGGAGGCACCTTATATATTGACGGGAAGGATATGAAGGAAGTGAAACCTGGCGACAGAGATATTGCAATGGTTTTTCAGAATTATGCTTTGTATCCGACCATGACTGTGAGGGAAAATATTGAATTTGGACTTAAAAATGCAGGGGTTGTAAAGAAAGAGAGGGAGGAACGTATTTGTGAAGTCAGCAGAGCGGTTGGACTGGAAGAATACTTAAATCGAAAACCCAGCGCTTTATCAGGAGGACAGCGTCAGAGGGTTGCTTTGGCAAGAGCAATGGTAAAAAAACCGGGAGTTTTTCTTATGGATGAACCTTTGTCTAATCTGGATGCCAAGCTGCGCTCACAGCTGCGGACAGATTTGATTGAGCTGCATAACCGGCTGGGCTCTACGTTTGTATATGTGACTCATGACCAGGTAGAGGCCATGTCTATGGGAACGCAGATTGTTTTGATGAATAAGGGAAAAATCATGCAGTGCGGGACTCCTCACACGATTTATCACGACCCGGATAATGTGTTTACAGCTCAGTTTATTGGAACACCGCCTATGAATATATTGAAACAGAATCAGGTTCATTATGAGCATTTGCCGGTTGAAAATGCCTGCTATCTTGGCTTTCGCCCGGAGTATGTAACCTTTTATGAGGATGTGCCGGATGAAAAACAAAAGGGATTGATAATTGACGGAAAGGTGATTACCCATGAAATGCTGGGCATAGAAACTCTGTATAAAATTGATACCTGTTATGGACGGATTCAGGCAAAAATTTTTGATGATAAGAAAGCTGTTGATGGGAATGTAAAGATGTTTATTCCTCACAATAGAATTCTGTATTTTGATGAGGAAGAACAGAGAATACGATAATTTTAAGCGAGAGGAAGGAGATTATGATGGATGCAGGCGTAATAAATAACAGAGTCAAACTGCAGTCAGAGCATGTGGAAATCGGCACTTTATGGAAGGAAGGAGTGAGGAAAGGGCTGCCCTATTTGATGATAGCTCCCGCAATGGCAGTCAGCCTTGTGTTTCTTGTATATCCGATATTATACATGTTTAAATTGGGATTTTATAAATGGAATATGGTTGGAGAAATGACATTCATCGGACTGGACAATTATGTGTCACTGATGACAGATCCGGAGTTTATGCAGGTGCTGAAAAATACTTGTCAGTTTTCTTTTTGGACAGTGGCAGGCTGCATTACACTGGGGATGATTTTTGCTCTTTATCTTAATAAAAATGCCAGATTTGAACGGCTTGTACAGGTGATTATGTTTACACCATATGTACTTCCTATGATTTCCATTGCCTTTATCTGGATGTGGATTATGGATGGAGATATTGGTCTCTTAAACTATATTTTGGGATTCTTTGGAATCGAAAAAATAAGGTGGCTGGACGATCCTCAAGTGGCAATGTATTCCCTGATTTTGGTTAATATCTGGAAGGGAGTTGGCTATTACACATTGATTATTTTATCTGCTCTTCAGAGTATTCCAAAGTATATTTATGAGGCAGCAGAGCTGGATCAGGCACATCCGGTTACGACATTTTTTAAGCTTACTCTTCCTATGTTGTCACCGACTTTATTCTTCCTCTCTATTACAGCTGTTATCAGTTCCTTTAAGGTTTTTGAAACAGTAAATGTGATGACTGCCGGAGGACCGCAGAATTCAACTACCAGCCTGGTATATTACATTTATCAGTATGGATTTCAGTTTTATAAGATCGGCTATGCATCTGCTGTTGGTGTAATTTTAATGATAATTGTAGGCATTTTTACCCTGGTATATTTTGGATGTCTGCAGAAAAAAGTTCACTATCAATAACATAAAATCATAGGAGACGGAGTATGAAATATATATCAAAAGCTGTCAGATTCATGATAAATCTGCTTTTGACAGCCATCTTTTTTGTTCCCCTTTACTGGATGGCATTAACGGCCTTTAAGACAGCGGCGCAGGCTCTTCAGTCGCCGCCAACATTCTGGGTAAGTGATCCTCAGTGGGAAAATTTTGCAAGGGCAATTGAGGTAATTCCATTTTTTCATTTTTTGAAAAATTCACTTATTGTAACAGTTGGAATTATGGTTTTGCAGATGGTGACTGTGATTCCCGCTGCATATGCGTTTGCCAGATATGAATTTTTTGGAAAGAAACTGTCTTTTGGAGTGATTCTGGCGACTATGATGATTCCCTCACAGCTGATTTTTCTTCCGGTATTTTTAATGCTGAGTAAGTGGGGGCTGATCAATACCTATTGGTCTCTGATTCTTCCGCAGGCTACCAGCGCATTTGCAATTTTTATGCTGCGGCAGAATTTTAAGCAGATTCCGGAAGAGCTGATTGAGGCGGCGCGGCTGGATCGGGCGGGAGAGCTGAAAATCATTACCCGCATCATGCTTCCGGCGGCAAGACCAACGATTATTATGCTGGGAATGCTGACTTTTGTGGGTACGTGGAACGACTATTTCTGGCCTATGGTTCTGACAACAACAGATGCAGTCAGGACGCTTCCTGTGGGACTGACGATGCTGCGGAGTGTGGAAAACGGTGTGTATCAGCACATTTTAATGGCAGGAAATGTGCTGCTGATGGCTCCGATTATCCTTGTTTATACGATTGCGCAGAAGCAGATTATTAAGGGATTTACTTATATGGGAGTAAAATAAAAACATAAAAATTACCCTGAAACAGGGTTGATATAAAAGGAATAAAAGTCTGAAAAAACAGATAAAAAAGAGGAGAAAAAATGAAAAATCAAAAGAAAATTTTAGGCACAGCAGCAATGGTTTGTATGGCTGCAGGAGTATTGGCAGGCTGCGGAAATTCCGGGGAAAACAAGACAGAAAGCAGCGCTGTCGTATCTGGTGAGACAGGAAAAAAAGAGGAGACTGAAGCAGACGGAAATGTAACAGAATTAACCTACTGGTACTGCTGGACAGACAAAATTCAGGAGAATAATCTGGAGCTGACAGAGCTGTTTAATGAAACAGTAGGAAAGGAAAAAGGGATCCATGTTACTGCGGAATATCAGGGCACTTATGATGAATGTCATCAGAAGCTGCAGGCAGCTTTTGTTGCCAATGAAATGCCTGATGTTTCTGTTATGGAGATCAGTTCCATTCGAAGATTTGCCGAAAACGGGGTGATTGAGCCGCTGGATTCCTATATTGAAGCATCAGGAATAGATATGACAGATTTTTATGATGCTCTTTTGTTAAACGGTCAGGTT
>UQFC01000150.1 GCA_900540335.1 uncultured Clostridium sp.
AAAGGTTGAAAAACCTTGAATTTTCAATAAAAAACACTTGATTATATGAGGAGGTCAATATGGATAAGAAACCATTTGTCACAAAGGAACAGTTGGAACGCATTACAGAGGAATACCCGACCCCGTTTTATCTGTATGATGAAAAGGGGATCCGGGAAAATGCAGAACGTCTGAAAAAGGCATTTGCATGGAATCCCGGATACCGGGAATATTTTGCAGTGAAGGCTGCGCCGAATCCTTATCTTCTGCAGATTTTAAAGGAGGAGGGCTGCGGAACAGACTGTTCTTCTGCAACAGAGCTTATGATGGCGGATGCTGTGGGCTTTTCCGGTCATGAAATCATGTTTTCTTCCAATGAAACTCCGCCGGAGGAGTTTGCTCTGGCAGAAAAGCTGGGAGCAGTCATCAATCTGGATGATATTACCCATATTGAATGTCTCGAAAAGACGCTGGGCTATATTCCGGAAACCATCAGCTGCCGCTATAATCCGGGCGGAGTATTTAAAATCAGCAATGATATTATGGACAATCCGGGAGACGCCAAATACGGAATGACAGAGGAGCAGATTGCAGAGGCATTTCGCATTCTGAAGGCCAGGGGCGCCAGGCATTTCGGAATTCATGCATTTCTTGCCAGCAATACAGTAACCAATGAGTATTATCCCATGCTGGCCAGAATTCTGTTCCGGCTGGCTGTAAAACTGAATCGGGAAACAGGAGCCCATGTGGCCTTTATTAACCTTTCCGGAGGCGTCGGAATTCCCTATCATCCGGATCAGAAGCCTAATGACATTATGGCTATAGGAGAGGGTGTGAGAAAGGTATACGAGGAGGTTCTGATTCCGGCGGGAATGGGAGATGTGAGTCTTTGCACGGAAATGGGGCGGTTTATGACAGGTCCCTATGGCTGTCTTGTTACGAAAGCCATTCATGAAAAGCACACTTATAAGGAGTACATCGGCGTAGATGCCTGTGCGGTTAATCTGATGCGTCCGGCTATGTACGGCGCCTATCACCATATCACTGTGGCCGGAAAGGAAACAGCTCCCTGCGATCACAGGTATGACGTTGTGGGCTCTCTCTGCGAAAACAATGACAAGTTTGCAATTGATCGGATGCTTCCGGAAATTGAAATGGGAGATTTGCTGGTGATTCACGATACCGGCGCTCACGGATTTTCCATGGGCTATAATTACAATGGAAAGCTGAAATCAGCAGAGCTTCTTCTGAAGACAGACGGAACAGTGCAGAAGATACGAAGGGCGGAAACGCCGCAGGATTATTTTGCCACCCTGGACGAGTGTCCCATGATGGAAAAATACAGAAAGCGCAGCGGAGAATAAGAAAAGAAGACAAAAAGGCTGCCGGGAAAGCTGTAATATAACAGGCCTCCCCGGCGGCAGACAGCAGACTTTCTGCTGATATTTATACATTGAAACGGAAGAGAATCACGTCTCCGTCTTTTACCACATAATCCTTTCCTTCCAGTCCAACCAGACCCTTTTCCTTTGCCTTGGCATAGGTTCCGCAGTCCAGCAGATCCTGATAGTTTACAACCTCGGCGCGGATAAATCCCCGCTCAAAGTCAGAGTGGATTTTTCCGGCAGCCTGGGGAGCCTTGGTTCCAACCTTGATGGTCCATGCTCTGGTTTCGTCCTCTCCGGAGGTCAGATAGCTGATCAGGCCCAGCAGACGGTAGCTGGCAGCAATCAGCTTATCCAGGCCGGACTCGGAAAGTCCAAGAGCCTCTAAGTATTCCTGCTTTTCATCATCGTCCAGCTCGGCAATTTCCTGTTCAATCTGAGCGGAAATAATAAATACCTCAGAACCGTTTTCGGCAGCAAACTCTCTTACAGCAGCCACATGGGAATTGGAAGCTCCGTCATCGGCCAGATCCTCTTCCCCTACATTGGCAGCGAAAATAACCGGTTTGCAGGTAAGCAGATTCAGAGAGTTGACAAAAGCTATAACATCCTCATCCTCGTTCTCATAGGTGCAGGCCAGTTTGCCGTCTTCCAGAATTACCTTCAGCTCTTTTAAAATTTCCAGCTCCTTTGCCAGAGACTTATCATTCATGGCAGAGCGGGCTGTCTTTGCAATCCGGCGTTCCAGGATCTCCAGGTCAGAGAAAATCAGCTCCAGATTAATGGTTTCAATATCGCGGAGGGGATCAACGCTTCCTTCTACATGGATGACGTTTTCATCCTCAAAGCAGCGTACAACGTGTACAATGGCATCAACCTCACGGATATTGGCCAGGAACTGGTTGCCCAGACCTTCTCCCTTGGATGCGCCCTTTACCAGACCGGCAATATCAACGAACTCAATGACAGCCGGAGTTACCTTCTTGGAATGATACAGATCGCCTAAGAGTTTTAAACGCTTGTCGGGAACAGGAACCACGCCTACGTTGGGATCAATGGTGCAGAAGGGATAGTTTGCAGATTCTGCGCCTGCCTTGGTCAGAGAATTAAACAGTGTACTTTTTCCTACGTTGGGAAGTCCCACGATACCTAATTTCATATATATCAAATCTCCTTTATTTTCAATGGTTTTTGGGGTTAGGGAGGTGTGTTCCGCACCAATTCCGCACCAATTTTTCTGAAACGCACCATTTTTAGCTTGCCAGAGAAGTATTCTGTTCAAACTGTTTGATAGCATTCGTCAGGGATGCGTCAGTGACATGAACATACCAATCCATGGTAGCTTTTATGCTCGAATGACCGAGCAGCTTTTGCAAGACTTTCGGCATAACTCCGCTTTCAATCGCACGAGTTGCACAGGTGTGTCTCAGAGCGTGCATACAAAAACGTTTGATATGAGCTTCATCGCACAGCTTGTACAGATGAGTGTCATAGGAACTGTTCTTTGCAGGCTTTCCAGTACGGAAATTGATGAACACCAAATCTCTCATACAGAGGTACTTGGTTTCGCCGGTACGGCGATCCACATATTCCAGAATCTGAGACAGCAATTCTGATTCCTTGCGGGTGTGACGTTCTTCGTAACACGATTTGAGTATATCGTATGCCCGGTTCGTCAGCGGAATAGTGCGGTAGCTGCTTTTCGACTTTGGAGGACCGGCACGCCATACTTTGGTATTATGCCGGTATTCCAGTGTCTTGCTGACGGTCAATGTCCGCTTTTTCCAGTCGTTGGAATCCCAAGTCATTCATGACTGCTGCCCGAAACATCGTTCCCATTGCAATATATGCCTGCCTGATGGCAGAACCCGCATAGGTTGCTTCCATCCGATTTAGAACGATTTTACAATGCATGGGCTTGACATCGCACATACGCATATTTCCGATGACCGGCTGTATGTTCATTCGATACCGTTCCCTGTAATTCCTTTTGGTATTGGGAGCCAGAACAGCAATCTTATCTTCGTACTGCGCATCGGCAAGCCAGTTGCGGGCTTCCGGAAGCGTGTGAAAATGCTTTTCCCTGCGTGAACCATCCTTTGCAGTATATCTTGCGGCGTACTTACCATCTTTTCTCTGGCAGATACCCTTGCCACATTCTTTGCCTTTTAAGTTTTTGCCCGTATAATGAACTCCTTTCCTTAGAGTGGGAAACGTGAGTTCATCACGACACTCTACTCTAACATAAAAACGTTATTTTTTCAATAGATTCCGGCGTTTTTGGTGCGCACCAAAAACATAAACTTGATATTTCCAAATGGCACGCACCAGTGCCAGCAGCTTTTATTGTTAAATTGCAGCTCGTCCTTCGATAAATTCCTCAAAAGCCTTGCGTTTTACCAGCTCATTTTGGACAGAAAAAAGCAGGAGACCTTTTTTCAGATTTCCTGCTTGGTGTGCCGCTGTGTGGGCGGCGGGTATTTAGTTGTAAAAGTTCGGGATAAGTTGACCCGATGTGAGGAATAGCAAACTGGGAGTTAATTATTAACGCAAATCATCTTGGTCAATTATAAATTTTCTGCATTTTTCACAATAGAATACTTTTACAGTCATACCATCATTTATTGATGTTAGTTTAATTCCTCTCACAAGTGGAGTAAAATTCAATAATCCTCTATCTTTATCAGACGGTACCCATTTTAGTGCATATCGATCTTGAGAAATGCTTCCAATAAGCATTTCTTCTTTGCAAAATGGACATTTCATATAGTGAACCCTCCTAATAAAACAAATTCTAATTGTTCCCACATCAAACTGAGCTTGCACTTATTTATCTGATTTTGAAAAAGCGCCCCATAAAGAAAGCGTGATACCTGCTGCCAATAAAATAATTCCTATTATCATCACAGGGAATAAACCCATATTAAATACTGTTTGCCAATATACTCCTAACTTCGTATTCCACTGTGTTGTATTTTCCATACTCATACCTGCAATTAAAGAAGAGCATATCAACATCAGTGCCCCCGTAATTTCAAATCCTATTCCCGCAATTATTTTCTTCATACTTATAATCCGCCTTTCTGCGAAAGGCACCAATGCGTCATGAAACAGCTTGGCTAC
>UQFC01000151.1 GCA_900540335.1 uncultured Clostridium sp.
GAAGAGATCGCAATGGAATTTGATGTTCTCTGTGAGCAGGAAGAAAAGGTTGATGTTATTGCTGAACTTCTGAAAGAAGATGATGAAAACGAAGCAGATATGGTTTCCAGACCACCTGTAGTCTGTGTAATGGGTCACGTTGACCATGGTAAAACATCCCTTCTGGATGCAATCCGCCAGACCAATGTAACTTCCAGAGAGGCCGGCGGTATCACACAGCACATTGGTGCTTCTGTTATTGAGATCAACGGAAGAAAGATCACTTTCCTTGATACACCTGGACATGAGGCATTTACCGCTATGCGTATGCGCGGCGCCCAGTCTACAGATATTGCAATTCTGGTTGTTGCTGCAGACGACGGCGTTATGCCCCAGACCATTGAGGCAATTAACCATGCAAAGGCAGCAGAGGTAGAGATTATTGTTGCAATCAACAAGATCGATAAGCCCAGCGCCAATGTAGACAGAGTAAAGCAGGAGCTGTCCGAGTATGAGCTGATTCCCGAGGATTGGGGCGGCAGCACTATTTTCGTTCCTGTTTCTGCTCATACAAAAGAAGGAATTCCGGAGCTTCTGGAGATGATTCTTCTGGCAGCAGAGGTGAAGGAGTTAAAGGCGAACCCCAACCGCAAGGCAAGAGGTCTTGTTATTGAGGCAGAGCTTGATAAAGGAAAAGGACCGGTAGCTACCATTCTGGTACAGAAGGGTACTCTGCGGGTTGGAGATAATGTAACAGCCGGCCCCTGCTACGGTAAGGTCCGCGCAATGATGGATGATAAGGGACGCCGCGTAAAAGAGGCAGGCCCGTCCATGCCGGTTGAGATCCTGGGACTGAATGACGTTCCGGGCGCAGGTGATGTGCTGATGTCTACAGAAAACGAGAAGGAAGCACGTTCCTATGCAGAGACTTTCATTGCAGAAAGCAAAAACAAGCTGCTTGAGGATACCAAATCCAAGCTGTCTCTGGATGATCTGTTCAGCCAGATCAAGGCAGGTAATGTAAAAGAGCTGCCGCTGATTATCAAGGCTGACGTACAGGGTTCTGTAGAGGCAGTAAAGCAGAGTCTTGTGAAGCTGTCCAACGAAGAGGTTGTAGTAAAGGTTATCCACGGCGGCGTAGGCGCAATCAACGAGTCCGACGTTTCCCTGGCATCTGCATCCAATGCAATTATTATCGGCTTCAATGTGCGTCCTGATGCAACGGCCAAATCCATTGCAGAGCGGGAGAAGGTAGATCTCCGTCTGTACCGGGTAATTTACCAGGCAATCGAGGATGTAGAGGCTGCTATGAAGGGTATGCTGGATCCGGTTTACGAGGAAAAGGTAATCGGTCATGCAGTTGTTCGTCAGACCTTCAAGGCATCCGGAGTAGGTACCATTGCCGGTGCATACGTTATGGACGGAAAGTTCCAGAGAGGATGTTCCTGCCGCATTACCCGCGACGGCGAGCAGATTTTCGAGGGCGGTCTGGCATCCCTGAAGCGGTTTAAGGATGACGTGAAGGAAGTAGCAACCGGCTACGAGTGCGGACTTGTATTTGAGAAGTTTAACGATATTCAGGAAGATGATATGGTAGAGGCATATATGATGGTTGAGGTGCCCCGCTAAGCTTCATTCCGGGCGTGTGGCCGGCCAATGCCGCCTGACATCAGGAAGGAAATATAAATATGAGAAAAAACAGCATTAAAAATACAAGAATCAACATGGAAGTACAGCGGGAATTAAGTGAAATTATCCGTCTGGAAATCAAGGATCCCCGGGTAAACGGCGCCATGACCAGCGTTGTGGCAGTGGAGGTAACTCCGGATCTGAAATACTGCAAGGCATACATCAGCGTCCTTGGAGACGAGGAGCGGGCGAAAGAGGCGATTACAGGGCTGAAAAGCGCGGTGGGTTATATCCGCCGCGAGCTTGCCCGCCGTGTGAACCTGCGGAATACACCGGAAATCAGCTTTGTGCTGGATCAGTCCATTGAGCATGGCGTAAATATGTCAAGGCTCATTGATGAGGTAACCAGAGACTTGAAAGATTGATGGCATCGTAAGGAAAAACAGATGGTGCAGGATTGATGGAAAGGGTGAGGATCATGCAGATGAACAGATTGCTGCAGATGGTAGAAGAAGCAAAGACGATTGCCGTTCTGGGACACATTCGTCCCGACGGCGACTGCGTCGGCTCCTGTCTGGCGGTATGCAACTATTTAAAGGAGCAGTATCCGGAGAAAACCGTTCAGGTTTACCTGGAGAAGCCGCCGGTAAAATTCAGTTATCTTGATTATTTTGATCAGATCAGCCAGAACCCGGCAGAGGATGTTATCTACGATTTATGTATCTGCCTGGACAGCGCTGACAAAGAGAGACTGGGTGCGTTTGGCCGTTATCTTGAGACGGCAGCCCACAGTATCTGTCTGGATCACCACATTACAAACAGAGGATACTGCGAGGAAAATGCGGTTGTGCCGGACGCCAGCTCCACCTGCGAGGTTATTTATGGATTCCTGGAAAAGGATAAAATCAGCACCGCAGCAGCGGCCTGTATCTACACAGGAATTATTCACGATACCAATGTATTTAAAAACAGCAATACCACGGCAAAAACCATGGAAGCTGCAGGCGATATGATGAGCCGCGGCATTCCGTTTTCCCGGATTATTGACGACAGCTTTTACCGGAAAACCTATGTTCAGAACCAGATTCTGGGCCGGGCCCTTCTGGAGAGCGTAACGTTTCTGCATGGAAAGTGCATATTCAGTGTGGTACGCCGCAAGGATATGATTTTTTATGGAGTGGAAAGCTCTGATCTGGATGGAATTGTGGATCAGATGCGGGTAACAGAAGGCGTGGAGGTTGCGATTTTCCTTCACGAAACGGAAAATCATGTATACAAAGTCAGCATGCGCTCCAACAACTATGTGGATGTCAGCAAGGTTGCTTCCTATTTCGGCGGCGGCGGTCATGTGAGAGCTGCCGGCTGCACAATGAGCGGAAGCGTACACGACGTCATCAACAATCTGTCCGAGCATATTGACAGACAGATGAAGGAGTATGAAGCGTAGTGGACGGTATTATTAACGTATATAAAGAAAAAGGCTATACCTCTCATGATGTTGTCGCAAAAATGAGAGGTATTTTGCGGATGAAGAAAATCGGCCATACCGGTACTCTGGATCCGGCAGCAGAGGGGGTACTGCCCGTCTGCCTGGGGAAAGGAACCAGACTCTGTGATATGCTGACAGATAAAACGAAGTCCTACCGGGCGGTTCTTCTTCTGGGGAAGGAGACGGATACTCAGGATACAACCGGAACCGTTCTGGCAGAGAATCCGGAGGCGGCAGAGGCTTTGACCGAAGAGGCGGTAAGGGAGGCTGTTATGAGTTTCCTGGGGCATTATATGCAGGTGCCGCCCATGTACTCGGCGTTAAAGGTCAACGGCAAAAAGCTGTATGAGCTGGCCAGGGCGGGAAAGGAAATTGAAAGACAGGCCCGTCCGGTGGAAATTCTGGATATTCAGATAGAAGAAATCGCTTTGCCGCGGGTAACCTTCCATGTTTCCTGCAGCAAAGGCACCTATATCAGAACTCTGTGTTACGATATTGGAAGAAAGTTAGGATGCGGCGGGTGTATGGAGTCTCTTCTCCGCACACGGGTAGACCGCTTCCGCCTGGAGGACAGTCTGACTCTGTCTCAGATTGAGGCTCTTCGGGATGAAGGAAGAGTGGAGGAGCATGTGCTTCCGGTTGATTCTGTATTTCTGGATTATCCGAAATTCTGTATGAAGCCGGGAGAGGGCGATAAGCTGGTACACAATGGAAATCCTTTCCGGGATGCAGAGGAGCTTTTTACAGTGGAAAGCGGTGAAAACAGGACTGCTGCGGATGCCGGTACAGCGGAACCGGAGCGAGATGGAAATTCCTGCTGTTTTACTGTTCGTGTGTACGACAGTGAAGACCAGTTTATCGGGCTTTACCAGTATGAAGAGGAAAAACAGCGGTACCGCCCGCAAAAAATATTTCTGGGAGGAAAATAAGTTTGAAACAAATAAGTAGAAGACAGCCAAGAAATAAAGGGCATAGCAAATAA
>UQFC01000152.1 GCA_900540335.1 uncultured Clostridium sp.
TCTTGTTTTCTATTATATTTTCATGTTCTATTTTTATTTTCATTAATTTATGATAGAAATTCGCATTTTTTAATATATAATAGTGGAGAGAAATTTGAAAGTTAATAACATGAAAGAATTGGGAGGGACTACATTTGAGCAATTACGCATATCTGAACTATATGGAAGACTTATTTTTAAATACTGCATCACTCTATTCCTGGCACCTGACACCGGAATACGATTTTTCCTACAGCAATCATCCGGATTCCGCTCCTTTAAAGAATATTTTTTCTTTAAGTTCCTGCAATACATATATGAAGCAGCACTTTCAGTCCTCCATGGAACCAGTCTTCTTATTCGATGACTTTTTCTTTCTATGGGCGGCCGTTCCTGCCTATACGGAACAGAAAAAACTCGTCAATATTCATCTGCTTGGACCTGTCTTCAGTTCCTACACTTCTGACAGTTATATAAAAGAAAAAATGGATCTGGATGTGCAGGTGAGTAAGCTGAAACTCTTAAAGGCAAACCATACCAGTCAGATTTACCGTCTGGAATCCGATATTGCAAAGAATTTCCCGGTACAGATCAGTGCATTGAAAGAGCGGATTGCCGGGATGCAGATAGATTCCCAGGTAGTAAAAAGCGTGGATTTACAGGATAATGACACGTTTGCCATGACAGTAGGAAATGTCCTTTATGAAGATAAGAAAGAAGCAGGCGAGGCATTGATCGCTGCCTGTGCAGGACTAAAAACCGTTAGCACCGGTGGAAAGGTCGGGGAATATCATGGGTTTACGTTATCTGCTTCCTACAATATGTTCTCCAATGCATTTGAACTGACGGTCAAAGGGAAATGTTCTTATAAGCTGGAAATCGGAAAAGACCCGGTAGGAAATATGCAGCGTATCCATAACACCCTTTCTTCCATTGACAGGAAGCTGACGGAAAGTGAGCAGAAATTGGAAACCGTACAACAGCAGCTTGCTACTGCACAGGAAGAGGTAAAGAAACCATTCCCGAAAGAAGCAGAGCTGAATGAAAAGATGGAACGGTTATCCGAGTTAAATGCCCTGCTGAACATGGATGAAAAGGGCAATGAGACGATTATGGCAGATGAGGATATTGGCAGAGAAGGAAGCAACACAGACAGCAGGGATGCCATAGAAGAAAAAGAACTTCCGGAAACAGCAGACAGAATCCATAAGCCATCTATTCTGGAACGCTTAAAGCAGGAGAAGGCACAGCAGAATACAGCGGAACAGCCATCTGTACAGAAAGCTGCAAAGAAAAAACATGAACAGGAGTTATAAAAGATTTCCCGTCAGAGTTTTCTCTGGCGGGGACATAAAATGGAGGGTTTGTTTATGGCAAATAATATAGAAAAACAGTTAAAAGAAATATCGGAACGGCTGGAGCAGGGAGTAAAGGAAATCTTTACATCGGAGCGATATACCGAATATCTGAATACCATGTCAAAGTTCCATAATTACAGCTTTAATAACACGCTGCTGATCACCATGCAGAAACCGGAAGCAACACTGGTGGCAGGGTATCAGGCATGGCAGAAGAAGTTTAACCGCCATGTAAAACGTGGAGAGAAAGGAATCCAGATCATCGCACCGGCACCCATCCGTGAGAAACAGGAGATTGAAAAGATCGACCCGGTAACAAAAGAGCCTGTGATCGGGGATGATGGACAGCCGGAAACAGAGATCGTGGAGATGGTCATTCCAAGGTTCCGTGTGACAACGGTATTTGATGTCAGCCAGACAGAAGGAGAACCGATCGCAGAACTGGAGGTGCCGGAGCTTACCGGAAGTGTACAGTTTTATGATACGTTTATGCAGGCATTGCAGAATATTTCTCCTGTACCGATCCGCATGATGAATGTGGAAGGGGAAGCAAAAGGCTATTATCATCAGACAGAAAAGTATATTGCAATTCAGGAAGATATGAGTAATCTTCAGACCATGAAAACCGGAGTACACGAAGTAAGCCATGCATTGCTGCATGACCGGGAGGTAATGGATGCGGAAGGAATTTTAAAAGACCGGACAACAAAAGAAGTAGAAGCAGAAAGTATTGCCTATATTGTCTGCAATCACTTTGGTTTGGATACTTCAGAATACTCTTTTACCTATATTGCCAGCTGGTGTGAGAGCAAGGATATGAAAGCACTCCGGGCATCTATGGATACCATCCGGAAAACGTCTGCAGAAGTCATTGAGAATATCGAGACACAGATGCACGAACTGGAAATGGAAAGACCGGT
Source organism: uncultured Clostridium sp. (assembly GCA_900540335.1). Classification (GTDB taxonomy): domain Bacteria; phylum Bacillota; class Clostridia; order Lachnospirales; family Lachnospiraceae; genus Brotaphodocola. Next base: position 2,258 of record UQFC01000152.1, read on the forward strand.
GCGGGATACCTTCCATAAGGAAGATTTGATCCTGCATCTTTCAGGCAGCATGGGTTCCGAGTTTACTTATGACCTGATCGAAAACATGAGCAGGGAACAGTTAGAGCAGAATGTGGGGGAATACGTCCGCCTTCTGGAAAGTGGTGAGATAGAGGAGAATGAGAAACCACTGGAAAGTTTTCTGGAGGAAAAAGGTGCTGCCGTCACACCACTCTATGACAGCAGTGGACACGGAGAGAATTATCCGATTGATTTTTATGATGTGGAATATGATGCTGACACAGGCGTTACTTATTTTTCTGACCTTTCTCCGAAAGAGCAGGCAGAGATGTTGGTGCATAAAGCAGAGTTTCCAAGAAATATTTTTTCAGAAGAAGAAAAGGCATTTGTAAATGAATATGCAGAAACTTTCCCCGGACGGGTGGAAAGACTGAATGACCTGGTATGGGACATGAGGGAATCTTACGATGAAGCCGGTTCAAAGCTAGTGTATGAAGTAATCCAGGCAGCAAGGGCAAACTTCCCAGTGAAAGAACCGGAGATTGTAGAAGAAACAGCCATGCAGTATGCTCACCGTCTGATTGAAACGGCAGAAGCTGCAAATACAGGAAATTTCACAGATTCCCAGAGAAATCTTATTGTGAATTTTGCATATAAGATGGATGATAAAGACGAAGTGCTTGGACTGGTGAACCGTATGATGACCGCAATCCGCAGACCGGGAAGTGAATATACGAGAAGCCTTATGAATGAAACACAGGCACAGATTGACAATTTCCCGGATGGCATGATCGGTTTTACGGAAATGCACGAGGCAGGAATTCAGTTAGACCATATGCTCCCGCTTACGAAAGACCGGGCATATGAACTGTACCGTGGAGGGGCAGAAATTTATATCTTACACGGAAATCCAGAGAATCCACAACGGGCAGAACAGATGCTTGTGGAGACGGAAAGTGAGATCCTTGGATATGACGGTATCTTTGGAATCACAGAAACAGAATGGGAAGTGCAGAAAGAGAGAGAAATATCTGCTACAAAACAGGAAGCACTGGTACAGCAGAGTGCAGAAAAGATTGATGAGACACTTCTTCTGCATGGAGAAAGCAGAAGGTTTGCCATTTATCAGATGGATACCGGAGATGAGCATACTTATCAGTTTATGGGAATGGAATCCGCAAAGAGTCTGGGCTATACCATTGACGGAAAGGATTACAGGATGGTTTATGCAGCACCGTGGATGCCAACGATCACGTTAGACAATATATTTGAACGCTTTAACATTGACCGACCGGAAGATTTCCGTGGCCATTCCTTATCGGTAAGTGATGTGATCGTGATAAACAGGGGTGCAGAGATCACAGCCTATTATGTAGATTCTTTTGGATTTCAGGAACTTCCGGAGTTTGTCCAGCAGAGAATGAACATGCTGGAACATAATTCCGTCAGGGCATATCCGCCAGTTTATAAAGGAACATTGGAACAGGCAATGGGAGAACGGGATGTGGATGCTTATCTGGATTCCAGAAAGTTAAACCTGGACTGTAAGAAAGCAATCGAAGAAGCCATCCGGGAGAATTTTGACGGGCTGCACTTAAAGCAGGATGCAGCAAAAGAAGTCGTGGAACGCTTTGGGGAAGAACGTATGAATTTTGTTATGGCAAATACCATCCAGGAACTTTCCCATGATGGAAGATTTTCCAGACAGAACAAAGACTGGGCGGAGCATATCGAAGTCCCGGAAAATATCAGCCGGGGCAGAAATCTGAACCTGGATTATGTGATCGAAAGCCACCCGGCAGTTTTAGATGGG
>UQFC01000153.1 GCA_900540335.1 uncultured Clostridium sp.
ACGTTCAGAACACTCTTGGCAATGATTCTCTTCTCGCCGCACTCAATCAGCACGTCGCATTTGAACTTCATAGCGGTCTGAGAAAGCACTCCTGCGGGTCTTAAATGTAATCCGGACGGATTTACTACTGTTAAAGTTTTACTAAGCATATCACATTCTCCTTTTTTCATTAAGTTATAATTCCCCAAATCCGTGTTCATTTCACACGAATCATTCATTAAAATTTTATTACAAATCGAGATATGTGTCAAGTTAAAGTCGCAGCTCTCCGTCATTTTTCACATGTTTCTTCTGGCTTTTTTCGTGAGTTTTCACAAGCCAGCTCCCGTTCCCGTCTGGAAAAAACACAGCCGCAGTAATCCTGACGATACAGCCCGTATTCTGCAGAAAGCTCAACCGAGCGCTTATATCCGTTTTTCTTTTTAAAATCAGAAGGAAGGTGTCTGACTTCATAGATCCCCTCTAACTCCTCTCCGATTTCATTCAGCTTCTCCGCATTTTTCAGCGGACTGATCGTAAGAGTTGTGGTAAAGTAATCGTATCCGCCCGCTTGCGCCATTCTGGCAGCCTCCTCCAGGCGAAGCCGATAACAGGAAAAGCAGCGCTCTCCTCCCTCCGGATCCTGCTCATGCCCCCGGCTGGCCTGATAAAAACGCTCCGGTTCATAAGGACCTGCTTCCAGACGGATGGGATGAACAGCCGGCATCGCCTCTATCAGACGCCTCTGTTCCTCCACCCTTTTTTCATATTCCTCTTTGGGAGAAATATTGGGATTATAATAAAATACCGTTATTTCAAAATACTGAGACAGATATTCCAGTACATAGCTGCTGCATGGAGCGCAGCAGCTATGCAGCAAGAGCCGGGGTACCCGGCTCTTGCTTGTCTGCTGCTCTATAATCTTTTCCAGTTCCTTCTGGTAATTTCTGCGATTCATATAAAATCCTTCCTTTACAGGAAATCACGAATTCTCTTACTGCGGACCGGGTTGCGGAGTTTTCTCAGAGCCTTGGCCTCAATCTGACGGATACGCTCCCTTGTAACATTAAACTCCTTGCCTACCTCTTCCAGAGTTCTGGGATGGCCGTCCTCCAGACCGAAACGAAGCACAATAACCTGGCGCTCCCTCTCCTTCAAATCGCCCAGCAGAGCATCAATGTGCTCACGCAGCATCACAGACTCTACATTGCCCTCAGGGGTCAGTACGTTGTTGTCTGCCACGAAATCTCCCAGGTTGGAATCATCCTCCTCACCAATCGGTGTTTCCAGGGAAGCCGGCTCTCTGGCAATCTGCATAATCTCCATAACCTTGTCCTCTGACATCTCCAGCGCCTCGGCCAGCTCCGTCACAGACGGCTCATAACCCAGCTCCAGAGTCAGCTTACGCTGCATCTTGGACATCTTGTTAATCGTCTCAACCATATGCACCGGTACACGAATCGTCCGCGCCTGATCCGCCAGCGCTCTGGTTACAGACTGTCTGATCCACCAAGTAGCATATGTACTCAGCTTGTATCCTTTTGTATAGTCAAACTTTTCTACGCCCTTAATCAGGCCCAGATTTCCCTCCTGAACCAGATCCAGGAAGCTCATTCCCCGGCCTGTATAACGCTTTGCAATGCTGACAACCAGCCTTAAATTGGCCTCAATCAGTCTTTCCTTGGCGGACTCATCGCCTTCTGCTTTGCGCTTAGCCAGAACCAGCTCCTCATCAGCACTTAAAAGAGGCACTGTTCCAATCTCCTTTAAATACATACGCACCGGATCCTCGGTTCCGATGCCTTCAAGAAGATCTACTGCATCCAGCTCAATGTCTTCCGCATCCTTCAAAAAACTGTCATCTACATCCAGATCATCATCATCCAGAAGCAGGGGGTCCTCTGCCAGAATGTTGTCATCAATAACCGGAACCACATCAATGTGCTTTTCTTCCAGGAAATTGTAAATCTGCTCCATCTGCTCCGGACCCAGATTGTCTCCTATGAAAAAGTCATTGATCTCCGTTACGTCCAATGCATTATGCTTTGACTTGGCAACTTCCAACAGCTTGTTCAGCTTTACTAAAAAATTGTCTTTTTCCACAGTAACGTCCTTTCAACCAAAGGTATCTAAAAATACTTACACATCTATTCATTATATAACAGCAAACGCCATATTTCAACACATTTCTTCGAAAGTTTTATTTATTTCTCTTGATTTCCAGGCGTTTGTTCAGATTTTCTACAAAAACCTCTGTTTTGCTTCCGCCAAACTCTCCGTCAAGAACCCAGTCTACCGGCTCTTCCGAACGGAATCGAATGGACCTTGTCTTAAACTTATATACCTGATCATTGTCCCTTTCCTCTTTCTGAAGAAGACCTGTAACAAGATTGCTGATGTCTGCCGGATTCTTTGGCTTGCGAATCAGAAGTACCTCAAAATAGCCGTCATTCAGTTCCACATCCTGTCCCACCAGTCCTTTGAAGCCGCCTACACTGATGGTATTTGTCACTACTCCAAAAACAAATTCCCCTTCCAGGAAATTGTCATCCCACTCCACCTCCATAAAATAGGATCTCAGGGAAGCCAGGCTGCGGACACCCTCCAGCATATAAGCCTGATGGCCCAGTATGTTTTTCTTGTCCTGAGGCGTCAGATAGGAAACCTCTGTAAAGGCGCCAAAGCCTGCCACATAGACAAAATACCGCTCCTGACAGAACAGTCCCACATCTACTGCATAGGGCTCTCCCAAAGCCGCCGCACGGGCTGCTGCAAGCATCTGTTTAGGAATCTTCAGGCTGGCAGCAAAATCATTGGTGGAACCGGCCGGAATATAACCCAGAACAACCTTTTTGGGAAGCTCCAGAACTCCGCAGATCGTTTCATTCAAGGTTCCGTCTCCGCCGGTACAGACAATCAGCTCCTTTCCGCCTCCATAGCGAAGAACTGTCTCTTTTGCATCCATTGCCTTCTGCGTTACATGAACCTGCACCTGATATCCTGCCTTTATAAAAATATCTAATATATCCAACAGCCTTGTCCTGATCTGCCCTTTGCCGGATCTGGGATTAATAATCAGAAGCATCTTCTTTTTCTTTGCCATATATCAGCACCTGCCTCACTTTCATTATCCTCATTTTATCAGCTTTGTATACCTTCCAAATGCGCCGGGCAGCGCATAGACGGATTTCAATTCTTCTTTTTCTGCTGAAATATAGGATTTCGGTATCTCACCTTTCAGGAGTACCCGGTATCCTTTCATATGCCATTCCACATGAGAAAAAATATGCTTTGCCTGGGGAAGCGGCTCGATCTGTACAATCAGCTCCGGCATAATTCCGAAAGCCTCTCCAACCTCCTCCTCAGAAAGAAATCCCTCTGTATTCGGAAGCTCGTAAAGCGATGCCAGAAGCCCCTCATCCTCCCTTTTTTTCAGCGCCACCTGATGTCCGTACTCTAAAATGCACACGGTTTTCTCTTCTATTCTGCGCTTTTTCGGAGGTGTTTTTACGGGAATTTCCTGCCAAAGCTCCTGCTGCCTGGAAAGACATACAGATGCAAGGGGGCACTGTCCGCATTTCGGCTGACCGTTAGGAACGCAGACAATCGCTCCGATTTCGATCAGACCCTGGTTAAAATCACTGGCATTTGACCGGGGCATGGTTTCCCGCAGCCGGTCCTCCATCCACTTTTTAGTCGATGCCTTTAGAATATCCCGGCGGCTGGCAGTTACCCTTGAAATCACCCGCAGCACATTTCCATCCACTGCGGGAACGGGGTTCCCGAATGCAATCGAGGCAATGGCTCCCGCTGTGTAGCTTCCTATTCCCGGCAGCTTCAACAATTCCTCATACTCCGACGGCATCCTGCCTTCATACTCATGGACAATCACCTGAGCCGCTTTCTTTAAATTTCTGGCTCTGTTATAATATCCAAGCCCTTCCCAGAGCTTTAAAAGCTTATCCTCCGGTGCCTCGGCTAGATCTTTTACCGTTGGAAGCTCTGTCATGAAACGCTCAAAAAATGGCTTTACTGCTTCCACTCTCGTCTGCTGTAGCATAATTTCAGACACC
>UQFC01000154.1 GCA_900540335.1 uncultured Clostridium sp.
AACCGGCTTTTTTATTCTTATAAGTTCTGATGTGCGGCATCTGCTGCCCGGAGAATATAGCTGATTTCCGGATACTGATTATGCTGCAGAATCTGAGGAGTAATATCAATTTTGGGTGACACGGTGTTGGTGTAGAGGAAGCGGTTTCTGATAAAAATACGGAAATGCTGTCCGTCAAGCTGGACGGCTATTTTGCCGGGGGTGAATTCGGCCAGCTTCAGGAGAGCACGGGTCAATTCATCAGGGAGTGTAATATCCGGGCGGTCTTTGGTGTAGGTGCAGAACCGGTTCCGGAACTCTGCATTCTGGCTGCTGTCTGCAGAATAAAAGCCGTTAAAAAAATGCTCTCTTGCAGAATCAGAGACAAGTTCTTTGTCCCAAATTGTGAAGGAAAATGGAAAGCTTTCTTTGAAACAGATTTCAAACCAGTTGCCGGACAGAAAGTCAAAAACAGGTTTTTCATTTCCACGCTTTGTGGATTTTGCAGAGACATAATCGCTGGTTACATCGCTTAAAAATACGGGCATAGCCTGGTAGCTGCCGTGTACAATGTCACGAATCAGCAGGCTGTTTTCATGTTCAATAGGAATGAAACCTGCGTTTAAAATGGCCTTCGGATCCAGTCCGTCTTTTTCCTGATAAGAGATATTTTTAAGGAAGGGTCTCAGGCATTCTTCCAGGGTAGCGTTTTTGACTGCCTGCTGATAACGTTTTGACTGATTTCGGAAAACAAAAAGATAAAAAAGAAGAATCAGTCCGTAAAATACAAAAGCAAAGGGGGAGCGTCTTAGAGTAAGAATCAGGCTGACTGCCAGTCCGGCGGCGCAGACGGCAACCATAATTTGGGCAGTTCTTTTTTTCTGACGTATTTTATTTAGTTTTTCGTTCATAATTTCAGTCCTTTCTGAATGATTTATCCAGAAATATTATATCAGAGGCAGGTTGGAATGAGAAGAATTATTGAACAAAAAAATTAAGAGATGAAGAAAAACTATTAATTTTACTTTATATTTTTCTCTTGCTATAATGAACACAGATGAATCAATCAAAGTGAATCTGGAGAAATAACAAAGTTAAATGTAACGCAAAAGGAGGATTTTATCATGGCAGTACCTGTAATTACAAAGATGGAGGTTTATCCGGTAGCAGGAAGGGATTGCATGGAATTGAATTTAAGTGGTGCTCATGCGCCTTATTTTACCAGAAATATTGTGATTTTACATGGAGATAATGGAGAAACCGGTGTTGGAGAAGTTCCCGGAGGAAAGAAAATTACTGCGGCACTGGAAGAATGTATTCCGATTGTGGAGGGAACCAGAATTTCTGAGTACAAGAGTACTCTGTTAAAGGTAAAAGCGCATTTGGATTCTAAAGGCGAGGTAGATGTCCGCGGAAATCAGACCTTTGATCTGCGTACAGGTGTTCATGTGCTGACTGCTATTGAAGCTCCGTGTCTGGATCTGCTGGGAAAATATCTTGGGGTTCCGGTATGTGAACTGCTGGGAGACGGCCAGCAGAGAGATAAGGTTCGTATGCTTGGCTATCTGTTTTTCGTAGGGGATCCCAATAAGACGGATCTGCCTTATGAACATGAACTGGATTCTGATTGTGACTGGTATCGTCTTCGTCATGAGGAAGCTCTGACAGCTGATAAAATTGTAGCATTTGCAAAAGCGACTCATGAAAAATATGGTTTCCAGGACTTCAAATTAAAGGGTGGCGTTTTGCCTGGAAATGAAGAAATGGATGTCATTCGCGCCTTAAAGAAGGAATTTCCGGATGCCAGGATCGACCTGGATCCGAACGGCGGATGGCTGCTGGAGGAGGCTGTTGAATATGTAAAGGGAATGAAAGGCATTCTGACATATTGCGAGGATCCATGTGGAGCAGAAGGTGTTTATTCTGGCCGTGAAATTATGAGTGAGTTCCGCCGGCGTACCGGTTTCCCGACAGCAACCAATATGATTGCTACAGACTGGAGAGAGGTGGGACATTCTCTGGAGTCTCAGGCAGTCGATATTATTCTGGCAGATCCACATTTCTGGACTATGAGCGGCTCTGTTCGAGTAGCGCAGATGTGCCATGATTTCGGATACACCTGGGGCAGCCATTCCAATAATCATTTTGATATTTCGCTGGCTATGTTTACGCAGGTGGGAGCCGCTGTTCCGGGCGAATATAATGCTCTGGATACTCATTGGATCTGGCAGGAAGGTCTGGAAAGACTGACCAAAGAACCTCTTCAGATTGTGGATGGATGTGTAGCAGTACCGAAGAAACCGGGGCTGGGTATTGAGGCCGATATGGATCAGATTCTGAAAGCACATCAGTTGTATTTGGATCATTGTCTCGGCGGACGTGATGACTCAATTGGCATGCAGTATCTGATTCCGGGATGGAAATTTGATCCGAAGAAACCGTGTCTGGTTCGATAATAAGGAGGTGCGTAATGGCACGCTTGTATGTAAAAATTAAAGAACAGGATAATGTGGCAGTTGCTGTTGAAGAGCTGAAGGCAGGAACGGAAATTATGGAGGGACTGACTGTGAACCAGGATATTCCTCAGGCCCATAAAATTGCTCTGTGCGATATCCCGGCAGGAGGGAAAATTATTCGTTATGGAGTTGTTCTGGGTTATGCCCTTCATGATATTAAACGGGGAGACTGGATCAATGAGCATATGCTTAAGCTGCCGGAAAGCCCGTCACTGGATCATATGGAATACGGAACCAATCTGGTAAAAATGGAGGATCTTCCTGTGCCCTCCAGAACAACCTGGATGGGTTACAGGAACGCAGAGGGACCGGCAGGAACCAGAAATCTGCTGGGAATCGTGACGACCGTACAGTGCGCCGCAGGGGTACTGAAGGTGGCTGTGGAGCGGATTAAAAAGGAGCTGATTCCCAAATATCCCAATGTGGATGGAGTAGTTGCAGTAACTCATCCCTACGGCTGCGGAGTTGCCATTAATGCGCCTCTGGCCTGCATCCCGATTCGTGCCATTACCAATGTGATTCGTCATCCGAATTTTGGCGGAGAGATTATGGTGGTCGGACTGGGCTGTGAGAAGCTGACCTACGACCGGGTTCTTCCGCCGGAGGATATTACTCCGGAAAATGTATTGACTTTGCAGGATTATGCCGGACATGATGCCATGATGAATGCGATTCTGGAAATGGCAGAAAAGAAGCTTCAGAGACTGAATCAGAGAACCAGAGAGGAGCTTCCGTTAAAGGATCTTCTGATTGGCATGCAGTGCGGCGGAAGCGATGCTTTTTCCGGTATTTCAGCCAATCCCAGCGCGGGCTATGCAGCAGATATGCTGGTGCGGGGCGGTGCGACAGTTATGTTCAGTGAAGTGACGGAGGTCCGCGACGGCGTACATATGCTGGCAGCCCGGTGCCCGGATGCTCATACCAGAGATCGTCTGGCAGAAGAGATGAAATGGTATGATGATTATTTGGAGCAGGGCGGAGTGGATCGTGATGCAAACCCCACACCGGGAAATAAGAAGGGCGGACTGGCCAATATTGTAGAAAAGGCAATGGGAAGTATCGCCAAAAGCGGAACCAGTCAGATTGTGGAGGTACTGTCTCCGGCGGAAAAGCCGACAAAACACGGTCTGATTTATGCGGCAACCCCGGCCAGCGATATTGTATGCGGCCCCAGCCAGGTGGCCAGCGGCATTGGTTTGCAGGTGTTTATGACAGGACGGGGAACACCCTACGGCCTTGATATCTGTCCGGTTATTAAGGTCTGCAGCCGGAATGAGATGAAGAATCACTGGTTTGATTTAATTGATATTTCTGCCGGAGAAGTGGCAACAGGAGAGAAGACTATTGCAGATGTGGGTCAGGAGATTTTCGATATGATCCTGGATGTGGCCAGCGGGCTGAAAGAACCGTACAGTGATCAATATGGCTTCCACAATGATATGTGTATTTTTAATCCGGCGCCCATAACTTGATTTATTTTTCGACGTGATGTATAAAATAGGGGTTTTTGTATCTTTAATTTATTAGCAAAAAGGGGCTGTG
>UQFC01000155.1 GCA_900540335.1 uncultured Clostridium sp.
TTATTTCGCAGCCCACAGTGATATGTTTCGTGAAGCTTGTCTGCGTCTCGAACCCTCTTTTTTTCATTTTCTGAAAGAGAAACCTTGCTTCACACTGCCCGATGAATTTACAGCTAATATCAACCGGTTACTGGAAGCCACTATCTCCCTTTATGCCGATAAAGACCATAACTTCCGCTATCAGATAGCCCGCAATCACCTGCAAAGCTTTCTGCTCGATGTGTATGATAAAGTTCATCGTTTCTTTACCCGCGACGATATGGAAGGTCACAACCGCCAGGACGAACTTTTCAAAAAGTTCATCGCACTCATTCATGAAAACTGTCTCACGGAGCGTGAGGTATCTTTTTATGCCGATCGCCTCTGTATCTCCACCAAGTACCTCACCGGAATCTGCCGCAGTATTACCAATGGTGCCTCGGCCAAGCAGATCATCGATCAACATGTGATCCTTGAAATAAAAGTCTTACTGCAATCCACCGAATTAAGTATGCAGGAAATAGCCGATCGTCTGGGTTTTCCCGACCAATCCTATTTAGGACGTTATTTCAAACGGTATGAAGGAATGTCACCGGGAGATTACCGGAAATATTTAACCAGTTCCCTTGATTTTTAATGAATATTTTATATTATTGCCTATTTCATCTTCTTAATTTATAAAGAAGAAAAATAGGCAATAATATTATAGTGCTTTTAAGGACTGAATGATCATACGCTCTGCTAGCTCATATTCTCCAACACGCTGAACCACAAAACCATGATTACTATTCAGGAAACGTTTTCCGTATACCGGAACTCCCTGTTTCAACAGACGCATATGAAATCTTGCATCCTCATCACAGAATGTATCATTTTCACAATACATTATTAATGTTGGCGGCATTTGTGCCAGAAGTGTATCCGGTGCAAGCCCTGGACTGCAATAGATCTCCTGTCTAAGTTCAGAATCTGCATACATTTTATCATAAAAATCTGCTTTCCAGGAAGGAATCCGCGGATTACTGTTTCCGTTTCTCTTTTTTCCTGCCGGAATATGAAGCTCCAATCCCGGATAGTCCAGAATTTGCAGTGCAGGTACAAAAGCATTTTCATGGATTGCCATAAGAATGATGGCAGCTGCCAGATTTCCGCCTGCTGAGTGACCTCCCACAGCAATTTTTTCTCTGTCCAGATTCCACTTTGCAGTATTCTGCGCAAAATACTGCAGTACATCATAGCATGCGTATACCTGTCCCGGATATCTCATGTGAGGCGCGGGAACATAATCAATATCAGCCACTGCTACACCAGCTCTGCTGCATATATTACGGCAGAATACATAATCCTGATCTCTCATTCCTTTAATAAAGCCGCCGCCGTGGATATTTATATACAAAGGCAGATTCTCCTTTTCTCCCAGGGGAAGATAAAAATTCACATGCGTTTTTCCTGCCCTTGTTTCGATTTCCATAGAATGCTCTTCTCCAGCCTGAAACTCATACAGCTTTTCCTCAGGAAGCTTTTTTCCTGCCCCACCTTCAATAATTTCTCTTGCCAGTGCCTCCTCTTCCGGAGACACGGACAACTCTTTCCATGTAATCACTGTATTTTACCTCATTTCTGTTTATCAAAGAAAAAATGAGAAGAAGAAGGATGCAATAATCAGCACAATACCTCCTCCAACACGGCTGGATAACTGAGCATAACTGATTAGCTCCAGACGGTTTGCTGCACCCAAAACTGCGATATCTCCGGAACCTCCTCTGTTTGCCATACAAAGTCCTGCTGTAATAGCTGCATCGATAGGGTAAAAGCCTACAAGTTTTCCTACCAGGGCACTGCCCAGAATTGCCCCCAGAACAATCATAGCTGCAATCAGAAGATTAGAGGGGCTTGCGGCAGATACCAGCTCTGCCAGGTCAAAGTCAACACCCATACCGACCATAGTCAGCATACCGACAACAGAAACCATAAAGCCCTGAACCTGCTTTGCTGCAACGCGAATATTTTTCGGGATAATTCCTAGCGCTGCGAGAATTACAACAAAAATAATACTGTATGCAAAATTATGAATCTGCGCTCCAAAAACTGTAGGAAGTAAAACCTTACTGAACAGACGGCCTACTGCAAACACCGTTCCCAGCAAAAGCAAAACACCGCAGTAATCATTTAACGTAACCTTTACCTGTACATCCTCTTTGATCAGCTTGCTCTCAACCGGCATGATACTGGTTCCATCTCCTGTCAGACTTGGCTTTACCTGTCCCAGCTTGTGCAACAGAGCTCCTGCAACAATACAGAAAAGATTGGCGATTGTAAGAATGATGATTGCAAAAGAATAATAATTTGCCGCCGGTTCACCGGATATCTGCTCATAAATCTGAGACAGTGGAACTGCTCCTGCACCATTTCCTCCACCCATAATCGGAAGAACGTACTTAATCACCATATCAATCGGCTTTACTCCAAAAATCAGACCTGTGACACATCCCAAAAGCGCCGCACCGACTAGGCCTCCAAGAATTGCCGGAATATAACCGCCGAAGCTGCGAAGAAGTACGTGACGATCCAGAGACAGAATCGATCCCATGATCAGTGCGATAATAAATACATTCAAAATATTCACGTCACCCTGAACCATATTTCCGATTAATTCTACATACTCCTCTGGAATCAGCCCCAGCTGCTTAATTACTGCTGTACCGAAAAAGATCATCAGCAGTCCGCCGCCAATATAGGTATTCCAGATGGGAAGAATTTTTCCTATCTTATTTAATACAATAGAAAAAACACAGCACACTGCGATGAAAGCTGTAATATCTGTTCCCAACGTTCCTGTAACCATAACTGCCAGGATAATTGCTGAGCACAAAACGTAAAGCCATAAAGGCATTCCCCCTAAATCATTAAATTCCTGCCACAGTGTTTTCTTTTCTTTATCCATTTGCTTATCCCTCCAAATTTTTTATATAACTACATACCACCCTATTTTTTGCCCTCTTCTCTATTCCCCCTTCCCCGCCGGAATTGACTCGCTTTTTTAATTTACAATTTCCCTGCTTCTTTACTGAATCACTCCCATTTTCTTCAGCTCCTCTTTCAGATACCGAAGCTGTCCGCCGCAGAGAATTACCTCTAATTCGCTGTCGGACAAATCTAAAACGGCCTCAAAGGAAAAGCCTCTGGTTCTGTCCTTGATCAGAACTCTTCTTTCTGCAATCTGATCCCGAAAACCGTCGATTTCCAAATCATCCATCTGATCAATCCGATCATAATCTGCCGGATCCGCAAACAGCATGGGAATAATTCCGTGGTTTACCAGATTTCCCTTGTGAATCCGCGCCATACTCTTTGCAATAACCGCTTTTACCCCCAGATACATCGGATTAATTGCCGCATGCTCGCGCGAGGAGCCCTGGCCGTAGTTTTCGCCTCCGATAATAATACTCTTGCCCAGCGCTTTTGCCCGCTCTGCAAAGGTGGGATCGTAGCGATGGTAGCAATACCGGCTCATTAAGGGGATATTGGAGCGCATACTGGAAAATTCTGCGCTTGCCGGCGTAATGTCATCTGTTGTAATGTTGTCCACGGTTTTTAAGCTGACCTTACATTCCAGATGCTGAGTCGGAGCATCCGGAACAGGAAGGGGCGCAATTCCCGGACCGCGGATGATTTCAACCTTAGCGGCCTCCTCCGGAGGAAGGGGGCAAAGCAGCTGAGAATCATCAATCGGATATGCCTCCGGTTCCCGAATGGTTTCCAGAATTCCAATCTCATCTCCTAAAATTTCTTCAGCTGAAGAAAAAGTTCCCGTAATTGCACAGGCTGCAGCACTTTCCGGACTTACCAGATAAACCTTTGCCGTAGGATTTCCTGCCCGTCCTTTGAAATTCCGGTTAGTTGTACGAACAGCTACACCGTCTGTAG
>UQFC01000156.1 GCA_900540335.1 uncultured Clostridium sp.
TTCACCTTTTGACACATCATCCGGCATTTTCAGCTTTGCTGTGTATTCCAGCATTTTCCGCAAAGTCAGATTCTGATATATAATATCCTCCTGAGGCACATACCCGATAACCGACTTCATGTATTTAAAATTTTCATATAAATCCAAGCCGTTGCAGTATATTTTTCCTGTAACTCCGCTCCGCTCAAATCCGCTGATTGCATTCATCAGAGTGGTCTTGCCCGCTCCTGACCCTCCAATAATCGCCACAAATTCATTGCTTTCAATCTGGAGATTTACATCATGAAGCAGTTCCTTTTTCTGAGAACCTCCCACAACCTTCCTCAAATGCTGAATATTCAGGCTGATTCCATCAGAAGAGGTTTTATAAAAAATACTCTCTTTTAAATAAATCATCTGAAATGCCACAATTTGTATAATGTCGCATTCCTTCAGCCGCCTTCTTCCATTAACCATGCGGCCGTTCACCAGAGTCCCGTTTTTTCCGCTGACGTCCACAATTTCATATCCGCCGGCCTGACATGGTTCTATTGCCGCATGCTGGCGTGAAATGGCCGGATGAGAAAGTACAATATCATTTCCGGCCGCCCTTCCGATACTGAGTCTTTTTTTGTTAATATTAATCCGTTTCCAGACTTCATCAGAGGAACACAGCGAATACATCATATAAACTGCATTCTGTTTTCCCATTCCTCCCACATTCAGTACCATTCCGTCTTTTAAACCGATAGACACATTAGAACCATGCAGATATTTTGCTGTTCCCAAAACATCCACATAGGTTCCGTTGCTGCTGTTTAAATCCTCATAGCTTACTTTTCCGTTCTGCAGCGTCAGCCTTCCGTGATGATGCGATACAGCACTGCTGTTTAAAATAATATCATTATCACTACTCCGGCCAATATTCAGCTGGCTTTTTCCCATATCGCTGAGATGGTATTCCCTGAGCTCCCCCTCTGGAATAAGAACCAGCAGTATGGCACTCTGCCTTATCTGTTTCTCCATTTTCCCATATACTCCTTATTTCCCTTTTCCCATTCATCTCCGCCTATTACCACAGACTGAAAATCCCCGACTCTGGAAAGCTCATTCTGATAAACATCCATAAACAGATCACAGATCTGACGGCTTAAAGGAATCCCCTCCAGATTTCTTACTGCCAGGACGCTCTGCGCGCTGTCTGACATCATATAGTAGATCAGCCACTGTCCTGCCTTTATCCTTGCGGGATCTGCTTCAGAATTAACACTCCAGAGATGATCAAACCGCGCCGACACCATGTCGTTTTCCATTGACGGAAACATAACTTCAAATTCCGCCGGCATTTCCTCCGTCATCCACTGGTAATCCCCTGTATCAGACAGATAATATTCCACTTCACCGCTTCTGAACATCTCCAGCCCGTCCTCGGTCACAGACTTTTCATGTTCCTCTGCAATCTGTGCCCAGGTTTCAATTCCCTCCTCTCCCATCCAGGAAGAATACAGATAGAAATCTTCTGCTTTCATGGAATATGTCCCCTGCATAATCTGATCTGCCGTCAGAATTCTCTCCTCTTCTGTTTCATTCAGCCCCTTTTTCGCATATACAACAGGAATCTGAAAACACAAAGGCATCTTTTTCTGCTCCGGAAACATCTCTTCATAATCCTCCAGGAACAGATAATCTGACCAGTCTCCCATCATATCGCAGGTCACCTTAAGGGGAACCAGCTTTTCATCATAGGATGGATCCAGCCAGGTACTGTCAAACACATCCGGCAATGTTCCGGCCTCTGCTGCCTGATTCAGATTTTTCCGGTACTCCTCCTCCTGATAAACCGTTATCTCCATCTCAACCTGTGGATACGATTCGCAGAAAGATTCCGAGACATCCAGAAAACGCTGGCGGGCGCTTTCCTCTGTATCATTGCTGTCCGCCATTACCCAGATATTTAAATCTGTTGCCTGAAGGGTGGCCGCTTCCCTCTGATTCTGATAATAAAGCACGCACATACCTGCAGCCACACCCAGCACCGCCAATGTGGAGGAGATCTGAATTACCCTTATTTTCCGGCGTCTTTTTAATTCTGCCTCTACATCAAGAACCTTTTTCTTTGTACTGGTAATTGCCTCTTTAAACTGATCCGTATTCTGAAACCTCAGCTCCGGGCGCAATGCCATGGCCCGCATAATTGCATTGCTCAGAGGTTGGGGAATCGACGGATCCAGCTGAGACGGAGGTACCAGACTGTCTTTCTGAATCCGATCAGATGACTCCTCTGGCTTCACACCGGTCAACGCAAAATACATCGTGGCTCCTACTGAATAAATATCTGTATAAGGCCCCTGCTTTCCCCCTGTACTGTACTGCTCCGGCGGTGCGTAATGAGGTGTCAGAACTGAGGTCATTTCCCCCTGCTCAAATCTGGCTGCACCAAAGTCAAACAGCTTTACTACTCCATTTTTACAGATGAAAATATTGTTTGGATTTATATCCCGATGAATGATTTTTTCTTTATGCACCTCTTTTAAAGCATCTAAAACTGCCAATGCCACACTAATCGCAATCTGCTGGCTGACGGTTCCTCCCTGCTTTCGGATGTATTCCTTATAGGTCATTCCGTCCATAAATTCCATTACCATATAGGCAGTCTGGTGATCCTCGAAAAAATCGTATACATCTACAATATTCGGATGATTATTAAATTTGGCTACCTTCCGCGCCTCGCTCAGGAACTTCTGTTTCCCGCTTTCAAACTCCCTTAAATTTTTTTCCGAATACGAGCGCACATCTCCCGTATCCGGAATTCGAGTGGCAATACTTGTAGGAAAATATTCCTTGATTGCAATCAGCTTTCCAAGGACCTTGTCCCAGGCCCGATATACAATACCGAAGCCGCCGGCATTTTCCTCTCTTCCAATCTGATAACGCCCTTCTGAAAGCCAGGTTCCCGGCTTCAGATAATACAGCTCTGTTTCTGCATTCCCGTTGTCATATCCACAGTGAGGGCAGATATCAAAACCATCCGAGTACTCCTTCATACAATTGTAACAGCGTGCCATAGCTCTCCCCTCCGCCCTGTTTATTTCTTACTCGCTGGAAAGACCTGCCCGCACAATGCAGTTTCTGCTTGCCAGAGAAAACACAACCTCCGATCCGCAGCTGTATCGTTTCCCCTTTTCCAGTCTTCTGTTATTGATATAAACGCCGTTTTTGGAACAGTCCTCCAGTAAAAACTGTCCCATCTGATCATCATAAATGATGCAGCAGTGAAGCTTACTGATCAGATTATCGCCCTGAATGATAATATTGCTCTGTCTGGGCGAACGGCCGATATTAATTCTGGTATTTGCCGGCAGTTCCCAGCGCACGCCCGTGCGAAGCCCCGATACAATTTCCAGATAAGGAACCTGCTGTCTTTTAGGCTTTTCCGCAGATTCCTCTGCCTGCCGCTGATGGCTGATGCCATATACAAATTCTCCCATGGTCTGCGTCCGCTTCTGATAATCCAGTTCCAGAGCCTGATCCACTGCCATAGAAACATCAACAGGCACATCGCTTCTCAGTTCGCATAAGGACACATATGAAGCACCGTTAAGCCTGTCCATGGCATCTGGGATGCGAACTCCCGTAAGGGCATTGTAATAGCTGCTGGCCAGCGCATACACATCTGTATAAGGCCCCTGCCTTCCATTTCTGGAATACTGCTCCGGCGGTGCAAATCCCTGCTTATATTCTACAGAAAAGCCCTCCTGTTCATTTCTTGTCTGCTGTCTGGCGCTTCCAAAATCAATCAGCTTTACTTCCCCGTTCTTCTTCAGGAATATATTTTCAGGCGTTATATCACGATGGAGAATTCCTGTTGTCCTGTGAATG
>UQFC01000157.1 GCA_900540335.1 uncultured Clostridium sp.
CCGGCTGACAGAGCAGGATGGGGTATGGTCCATTGACTTTGAGGATTTTGAGAAAAAGGCCAGAGAGGCAAAGCTGTTTCTTCTGTGCAGCCCGCATAATCCTCTGGGAATTGTGTGGACAAAGGAAGAGCTGAAAAAAATGGCGGATATCTGTATTGCCAATGATGTGCTTCTGGTATCCGATGAAATTCACTCTGATTTGATTTTTCACGGAAAAAAGCATACGCCCACAGCTGTTGTTTCAGAAGAAATCGGGAAAAAGGTAATCAGCTGTATTTCCGGAACGAAAACCTTTAACCTGGCCGGTCTGCAGGCATCCACAACCGTTTTTCCGAACATGGAGATGAAGCTTGCTTTTGACCGGTTCTGGACTGCCATGGATATTCACCGCAACAATGCCTTCAGTTCTGTAGCCATGGAGGCGGCTTTTAATGAGGGAGAGGAGTGGCTGGAGCAGCTGCTGGTGTACCTGGACGGAAATTTTGAATTTATCCGCAGCTATTGTGAGAAGCATATTCCAAAGATTAAGCCTAACATTCCGGATGCAACGTATCTGATGTGGCTGGACTGCAGGGAACTGGGGCTGAATAACGAAGAACTTAGAAACTTTATGATTTATAAGGCGGGACTTGGCCTGAATGAGGGATATACTTTTGGAAGAAGCTTAAGCGGCTATATGCGGCTGAATGCCGCCTGTCCCCGCTCGGTGCTGGAAAAGGCCATGAAGCAGCTGGAAAAGGCGGTAAATGAGCTGTGAAAGAGCTGTTCTATTGACAAACAGAAGCAGTTGTCCTATGATTGCCAGTAAAAGATGCTTTCAAGGAGGAATTGCTTATGTTGGCACCGGGAACAAGAGCGCCGGAGTTTACGCTGTCTGACAAGGATGGAAATCAGGTAAGTCTGTCTGATTTTGCAGGCAGAAAGACGGTTGTGTATTTTTATCCGAAGGACAGCACTCCGGGATGTACCAGACAGGCCTGCGCCTTTGCAGACAACTATGACAAATTCAGAGAACTGGGAGTTACTGTCATTGGAATCAGCAAGGACAGTGTGAAATCTCACAGCAATTTTGCAGCAAAATACCAGCTTCCTTTTCTTCTTTTGTCGGATCCGGAGCTGAAGGCGATCCAGGCTTATGATGTCTGGAAGGAAAAAAAGCTGTATGGAAAGGTATCCATGGGTGTTGTGCGCAGTACCTATGTGATTGATGAAAACGGAATCATTGAAAAGGCAATGGAAAAAGTAAAGCCGGATACAAATGCCGCCGATATCCTGGCGTATCTGGAAAAGCAGGAATAAAGCCTAATCACAACTTTTTAGTTGTAATAGCAACAACTGCTTGACTTGCTTAAATTTCTGTGCTAGAATTTCAGACATGGCTGAGCGAGCCATTGGTCAAGGGGGACATCGTATTTATTTACGTTGTCCTTTTTTATTTCATAACAAAATGAGGAGGAATTGATTATGATGAAGAAGGCACTGGCACTTACTATGGCAGCTGTAATGGCAGCATCCATGACCGCATGCGGCGGCAGCACAAAGGAAACCACAGCAGCAGAGACAAAGGCAGCAGATACCACGGCGGCAGATACTTCTGCAGCAGACACCACAGCGGCAGACACTACCGCAGCAGCAGACGGCAAGGTTTACAAAATTGCAACAGATACAACCTTTGCACCCTTTGAGTTTGAGAATGACAAGGGAGAGATGGTTGGTATCGACCTGGATCTTTTAAAGGCGATTGCTGAGGATCAGGGCTTTGAGTATGAGCTGGTAGTAGCAGGCTTCTCCGCTGCATGTACCGGTATGGAGGCAGGAGAGTACGATGCTGTAATTGCAGGAATGTCTATTACAGATGAAAGAAAAGAAAAGTATGATTTCTCTGAGCCTTACTATGATTCCGGTGTCGGCATGGCTGTAAATGCAGATTCCGATATTGCATCTTATGAGGATCTGAAGGACAAAACAGTAGCAGCAAAGATCGGTACCGAGGGATGCTCTTTTGCAGAATCCATTGCAGACCAGTATGGCTTCACCATCAATCAGTTTGAAGATTCCTCCAGTATGTATCAGGATGTTTTAGCCGGCAACTCCGTAGCCTGCTTTGAGGACTATCCGGTACTGGGTTATGAGATTTCCAGAGGCGTTGCTTTCAAGCTTCCCTTGCCCATGGAGAACGGCAATTCCTACGGCTTTGCTGTTATGAAGGGCCAGAACACAGAGCTGGTAGATATGTTTAACGCAGGTCTTAAGAATATCAAAGACAGCGGCAAATACGATGAGATTTTAAATACTTATATCTCTAAATAATGACAAATAAGGTGATGATGAAATGGCTGTAATAGACGTACTGATTAAATATTTTCCGTCCTTTAACGTTGCATTGGGCGAAACCCTGAAGCTTACGGCAGTATCTCTGTTTTTTGCTACGATACTCGGTGTAATCTTCGGTTTGTTTAAAGTTTCCGGCATAAAGCCTTTAAAGGTAATTGCCAATATTTACATTGACATTATCCGCGGTACCCCGCTGATGGTTCAGACTATGATTATTTTCTATGGTCTCAGTCAGGTGCTGCGCCCCTACGGCTTCAGCTGGGGCGCCATCGGCGGGAATTTTACGGCAGGCGCCGTGACTTTAAGCCTCAATGCAGGCGCATATATGGCAGAGATTATCCGTGGCGGTATTGAAGCCGTTGACAAGGGGCAGATGGAAGCGGCCCGCAGTCTGGGTCTTCCTTACGGGAAGGCGATGGGCAAGATTATTCTTCCCCAGGCATTCCGCACCATGATGCCCTCCATCATCAATCAGTTTATTATTTCCATGAAGGATACCTCCCTGATTTCCATTATCGGAATCCGTGAGCTGACTCAGAACGGTAAGATCATTGCTGCTAACTCAGCTTCTCTGGTTATGGCTATCTGGGTGGCAGTTGCCCTGTATTACCTGGTAATCTGCACCATCCTCTCCAAGATTGCAGTGATAGTAGAAAGGAAGGTATCTTATGGAAAACAGTAAAATTTCCGTTACACATTTAAAAAAGAATTTTGGAAAGCTGGAGGTTTTAAAGGGAATCAGCCTGGAAGTAAAAGAAGGAGAGGTTGTCTGCCTGATTGGTCCCTCCGGTTCCGGAAAGAGTACCTTCCTGCGGTGTTTGAACCGTCTGGAAAAGATTACGGCAGGAGAGGTAATCGTAGACGGCCATCCCATCTCGGATCCCAACGTGAATATTAATAAGGTCCGGGAAAATATCGGTATGGTGTTCCAGCATTTTAACCTCTTTCCCCATCTGACTGTTCTGGATAACATTACGCTGGCTCCTACGGAGCTGAAGATTATGGATAAAAAGGCAGCAGAGGAAAAGGCCAGAGATCTTCTGTCCCGGGTAGGACTGGCAGATAAAGCGGACGCCTATCCGGCTCAGCTTTCCGGAGGACAGAAGCAGAGGGTGGCTATTGCCCGCTCTCTGGCAATGAATCCGGATATTATGCTGTTTGATGAGCCGACCAGCGCCCTGGATCCGGAAATGGTAGGCGAGGTGCTGGAGGTTATGAAGCAGCTTGCCGCCGAGGGAATGACCATGGTGGTTGTCACTCATGAAATGGGCTTTGCCAGAGAGGTTGCCGATCGGGTAATCTTTATGGACGGAGGCTATATTGTTGAGGAGGGCACTCCTGAGGAGATTTTCTCTCATCCCAAGGAGGAGAGAACCATCAGCTTCCTGAATAAAGTGTTGTAATTACAAGACCTGTGCGGTCCGGAAAATATCGGATCCTGCAGGTCTTTTTTATGTCACAGGATTAGGGTGTCAAAAGGTCACTGACCTTTGATATAAATTTGTACCTTGAAAA
>UQFC01000158.1 GCA_900540335.1 uncultured Clostridium sp.
AAATCCAGTACGAATCCGCCCCACAGTGCTAAAATATGTTCCATTGCTTCTTTCTCCACTTCTTATTCCTTGATTCTTACAGGGATCCCGCACTGAATCCGCCAGACCTCCCGGGCTGCTTCTGCCAGTTTCTGTCCGGCACGTCCCACAGCCTCTCTGTAGTCCCGATCCTCCCTTGTCAGAGGAACAATCCCGCAGCCAACCTCGTCCATGGTAATCAGCCGCGGTTTTGCCTTCAGCACCTGACAGAGAAATTCCTCTGTCTTCTTCTCTGCCTCCTCTGTCTCCTGAAGCTGACGGATAAAGCCATGAAAATTAATCAAAAACGGCTTTTCCAGCGCCCTCTGCCAGGGTTCGTCTCCACGGCACACAAGCTGCTCCCAGTCCTCCTCTTTGGCCGTTTGCTGCCCGGCCAGCTTTTTTGCAAATTCCTCTTTGCCCTGAAAGCTGCCTCCAATAATGAAAATCATCTCTCTGTCCCTGCCTTTTCCTGTTTTATCCTGCCAGAGCCGCTGCTCCTATCATCAAAAGCTCCGCCGTCTGAAGAAAATATCCGGCCAGATCCCCTGTGATTCCGCCGAATTCCCTGAGAGCCATCCTGCGGTACCAGAAAAATGCCGCTGCCGCCCCTGCCGCTGCCGCAAGCGCCATCAAAGCTCCTCCGGTCAGCCATATCCACACAAAGCCGCCTGCAAACCAGCAAAGCAAAGTTCTGGAAACAATTGCGGGCGCCTGGCTGGCCCCTTTTGCAAAGGCGGTAACAAGCCCGTCTTTTTTTGCCTTGGGAAATGTTACAACAGAGTAGCCGCTTAATGCTCTTGACATTACAAAAATACCTGCTATGCCCGGAAATGCCTCCGGTCTCAATTCAGCAAAAGCCGCTGCATAAAAAAGAAGATAGACACTGCAGCCTGCAATAGCAAACGCTCCCGCGTGAGGATCTTTTAAAATTTCCAGTTTTCTTTCTCTGCTCTGGTGGGAACTCCTTGCATCTACCGTATCAAGAAATCCATCCATATGAATTCCCCCGGTAATCAGAAGAGGCAGAGCTGTTTCCACACAAATGCGGGACAACTCTCCCATTCCCGAAAGGCGGGACAAATACCAGAATGCCGCCACTGCAGCTCCGACTGCAATCCCGACTGCAGGAAAAAAGCAGAGGGCATATTTCATTCCCCTTTCCGTCCACGCAACCATAGGCATGGGAATTCTGGAATACATGGAAAATGCAATTACAAGGCTTTCTGCCAGCCCGCCTGTTTTCCCCTTTTCTCTCTGTTCACTCATATCTGTCTCATTCCTCTTTTTTCTTTTCCCTCTGCTCTGTTTTCCACACAACGGGAATTCCAAACACAACCTCCGTTACCCGGTCCGCCTCCTGCGCCAGAAACCTGTTGACTTCCCCCAGCAGACGAAGATAACGGACTGTCTCCTCCTCGTAAATGTTCCCGTCGGAAAACACCTCATTGGTTACTATGATAAGGGTTTCCGCCTGTTTTTGCAAGCTTCGGATTCCCCCCCTGATGCGGGCCAGAATCTCCTGATCACTGCCGCCCTCCTCAAACTGTTCATTTGCCAGCAGATTGGACATGCATTCCAGAAGAATGACCCTCTTCTCCGGCTTTTCTTTCCCGAAAGATAAGGCCGCCTGTTCCCGGCAGGTATAGCATTCTACCGTTGTAAAACCCTTTCCCGCCCGCATTTTCCGGTGTCTTTCTACCCGCTCCTGTCCTTCCTTTCCCCAGGGCTTCATCGCTGCCAGATAATACCTTGTTTTCTCTCCCGCCTCCACTGCCAGCTTCTCTGCGTAAGCCGATTTGCCGCTGGCGCTTCCGCCGGTAATCAGATGAATCATCGCAGGTCCCCCCTGTCAAGAAACTGCCGGATCCATTCCGGAGCAGAGCGATAGTACAGGTGCGGAAAACCTGCCAGTATGGTTTTTGTCCGAATCATGCAGTCCCATCCTCTTTTGGAAGACGGCTTTCCTGCATACATGGCTGTTCCGGGATTCGTGCTTTCCCAATAATGAAATTCATGCCCCCGAATCTTTCCTGAAATCATATTCTCTCCGCTGTTTCCCCTGTCTTCCAGAGAAATATAACCGAATCTTGTCATGCGTTCTCTCCGAAACCCTTTTCCCTCCAGCACACCGGTCATGGGATAGCTGGTATGATCCATTCCCTCAAGCTCCTGGTGAAGATACAAAAATCCTCCGCACTCTGCCAGGATTTTCGTGCCGGATGCCGCCGCCTGTGCAATCTCTGTCCGCATAGACGTATTGGCGCTTAACTGTTCGGCATAAACCTCCGGATATCCTCCTCCCAGCAAAATCCCGTCCAGTGCCGGAGGCAGATGCGGATCCCGCAGAGGGCTGAAGAAAACAAGCTCCCAGCCGCATTCCTGAAGGAACTCCAGATTTTCCTCGTAATAAAAGCAGAAGGCTTCGTCACGGGCAACCCCCATCCGTCTTAATGGCTCTGCCTGATTCACTTTTTCCGGCAGCGCCCGGATTTCCCGGCTGCCTTCCAAGGCTTCCTGATCTCTCCCTGTATCCGGAAGCTCCGGAGCGCCTCTGGCTATCCGCAGAATTTCCGGAATATCCAGCCATTCCTCCATTTTGTCTCCCAGCGCCTCCAGCCGCTCCCGAAGCGCCTCCTGTTCCTGCGGAATGGTCAGTCCCAGATGACGGCTCTCCAGCTTTGCCTCCTCACAGACAGGAACCGCGCCAATGCAGGAAATCCCCAAAGCCTCCAGGCAGGGCTTCAGCCTCTTCATCATTTCCGGAGAGGTTCTGTTTAAAATAACGCCCTCAATCCGGCTGTCAGGACGAAAGGTCTGAAAACCGTGAATCTGAGCCGCCACAGACAAACTGCTTCCCTTTCCGTCCACAACGAGAATCACCGGAGTTTTCGTAATATCCGCAATCTCCCAGGCGCTGGCCTGAAGTGTGGTTCCTCCGATTCCGTCATAAAATCCCATAGCGCCCTCTGTTACCGCCAGCTGCGCCTCTTTTGTCTTTTCCAGAAACAGCTGTCTCACCTGATCTCTGTCCAGAAAAAAGCTGTCCAGATTGCAGCCTGGAATCCCAAGAACCTGACGGTGAAACATCGGATCAATATAATCCGGTCCGCATTTAAACGAAACGCATGCTGTGCCGCGGTTTTTCAAAAGAGAAAGAAGTCCCGCCGTAATCACTGTTTTTCCGCTTCCGCTGGACGGTGAGGCAATCAGAATCCTGGGAATCTGCCTTGTTTTAACCTCACCTTCCTCTTCTGCTTTTTCCGCGTCTTTCTGTGAGCCTCCAAAGGAAATCACATAGACAGGATTCTGACCTTCCATCATGTGATACCGCCCTCTGACACAGGTTCTTGATACCTGAATACAGGACACCTCCGGATCAATTGCTTTCCCCCTGCAGTATTCCAGGATTTCATGGAGACTTTCCAGGGCAATGACATTGACTACCACGCGGACAGCGGGATTCCTGGCAAAGGCCCGTTCCAGAACCTCTGTCATTTTTCCTCCGCTTCCCCCGATAAAAACACAATCAGGAGCCGGAACGCCCTCCCAGGTATCCGGAGCCTTTCCCGGAACCACGGTTATATTTTTCACTCCATGTTTCCGGGCGTTGGCCTGTATCAGGCGGCAGCCCTCCTCCTTCTGCTCGAAGGCATACACCCTGCCTCCTGGAATACAAAGTGCCGCTTCCACAGATACAGAGCCGGTACCGGCGCCAACGTCATAAAGAACATCCCCCGGCTT
>UQFC01000159.1 GCA_900540335.1 uncultured Clostridium sp.
TTTCAAGATACATTTCAAAGCGTTCCCGTTCCGATGCCTCTGGATCTTCTACATCCCCGACAGATCCCTCATCCGAATAAGTAATATAGATTATTTTTTCACCCGGCCCATATACATTTACCCGATATGGTGAATCCTCATTCGCCAGCCATCGGTGTCCATTGACAATCAGGCTGTTCGCATATGGTATAACCAGTTTTTCACCCTCTAAAATCGTTCCACTGCGCATTGCGGATAACTGGATTTGTCGGCTCTCTTCATCTACAAAATAAACCTTCCAGGAAACCATTTCCCGCGGGTCTGTTTCCCCTGTTGCATTCTGGCCTGTATCCCCTAAAGCATTTCCATATGAAGAAAGCTCTAATTCCATCGGTTGTTTTATCGTATATCCATAAGACAGGACCGGTTCCGACATAATCACAATTCCCAAAAGCAAGAAGGCATAACGGCTCATTGATTTTCTTTTATTCATTGCAAATCTCCATCATTCAATCAATAAATTCGGTTTTTCTGCAGCAATTTCAAAAATGACATATGAATTCTTTACCCTACAGTCTTTTCAGGTTCTCTCACTGGCTAAGATCAGCCACTACGGTCTTTCCCAAAGCCAGCCGCTATAGTCGAAACTGCAGGCTATAGCAGGTGAATTACTCAATCTCATCTCCAATTCCCGTTCCCATCAATGCTGCCTCATCAGCTTCCAGTTCAATGCGATATTTTTTACAAAGGCTGTTTATTTTCTTCTGCAGATCAGCCTGAACATCTGCAATCATACTAACCAGATAGTTTTCAGAAATTGGAAGGCGCTGCATTCGTCCACTACCAACGCGATAAGTACAGCTCAGTGAACATTCTGGATTTTTAGTACTGTTATCCAATGTTTTAAGCTGTTGGAGCAGATCGGCCACGTCTGAAAGAGCCTGCTCCTGTGCTGTGTCCTTCATTATCTTTGCCATATGATTTCCTGCCTAAGTCCGATGCCAGGCAGTCTACTTCCTCCCTTCTTATGCTATAACTTCTCGGAATCTTCAGCCCTGATTTTATAAGGCTTTCAGACCCCTATCTAAAAAAATCACCCACTTTTTTTCAAAAAACACTTGACAAATCGCTCAAAATTTGCGGCGAAGCCGATTGATTATATTTTATTTCAATCGACTGGAGGCGATTTTTATGTTACCTTGTAACCCCGGCGGACATGCCGCCTATCAGGATACTTTTGTATCCGATTTCCTTAAGTTCTATCCTGACCCCTTTGTGCTTTCCAAAAGCACCTGGGATTATATCGTGCAGTTCTGGTATCTTGATCTTTCCCAGACGGATTCTCTGATGCAGGAGTGCTACTCTGTTTTCGGACCTCAACCACGGCTCCCTTCCTGTATGCTGCGCTCCTACCTGCTTGCTTTAAAGCTGAAAGTAACTTCCATCACTGTCTGGTGCCGCATGCTCAGGGAAACTCCTCTTTATGCCATCCTCAGCGGATTCCCTTTCGGAGATACTCCCGGTGTCGGCACTTTTTATGATTTCTTTTCCCGTATCTGGCAGGATGATTCCAACAACCTTTCCCCAAAAGACCGTTTCCCTAAAATGAAACCTCCCAAGGGGAAAAAGAAAGGCGATAAGACTCCCTGTGACTCTTCCAGCGCTGCTTCCAAACTTCTTCCTCTTCTGGAACGCTGGCAGCTGAAACCGGAAAATCCGATTTTTCTTGTTTTCCGTCTCTATAAGCAACAGTTCCTGGATCTTTCTGTCCGCAAGGGACTGATCGATCCCGACCATCTGGCACTTGCCGGAGATGGCACCCCTGTCCGTACTGCCGCACAGCAGCGGAAACAGCGGATCTGCGATTGTAAGGATAAAGGCTGCTCCTCCTGCAATTGCAAACGCCATTATTCTCAGCCGGACTGTAACTGGGGATGGGACTCTCACCGGGAATGTTATTTTTTCGGTTATCACCTCTACATGTATGTGGCTTCCGATTCCTACAATGATCTTCCTGTATTTCCTCTTTTAGAAAGGGCTTCCCGGCATGACATGCTTTCTTTTCTCCATTCCTTTTTCACCATGAAAGCATATCTTCCGGAATTCCGTATTGAGAAACTCCTTCTGGACTCGGCCCATGATGCTTACCCAGTCTATGAATACTGCAGACGGGAAAATATCACGCCCTTTATTGATCTCAATCCCGGACATACCGGACATTTTACCTATAAGGATGATTTCACCATTGATAAGGATGGGGTTCCTATCTGTAAGCTGGACTTACGTATGCATAAAGATGGATATGAGGCTGCCAAACACAGAGCGAAATACCGGTGCCCAAAAGCAGACCGGAAACGTGGCTGTTTCTGCGAGCATCCCTGTTCCCCGGCGAAATACGGCAGGACCGTACATATCTTTACCGATGACAATCCAAGGTTATTTAACATACCGCCAAGAGACAGTAAAGCATGGAAAAAGGAATATGACGGAAGGACCTCCGTGGAACGTTCTAACAAACGTGAGAAAGAAGACTATAAATTAGAAGACGGCAGGCACCGCTCTACGAAGATGTGGTACTGCCGCCTCTACGGCATCATGATGCTACAACATCTTGATGCCTGGGAAATGCCGTCAGTCGAGGCATTTCAAGATTCATTATTAAGATTGGCCTCTTAATAATGTTATCTTAAACGACTCCATAAAATTTTTCAAGGCATAGTACCCGCTATGTCCAATGTTTATGTCCATTTCTCGTAAATTTCTTTTCCTGCACGATATTCAGTTGTCAATTTTCGGTTGGAATCTCATTCATTGAGATTCCGAGAAGTTATTGCTTCCAGGAAATAAAAACCTGTTGCTCCAACAATCTGCCACCGCGCCTTTTCCGTGTTGAATACCGGCTCTACAAAACATCCTGGCAAAACATCTGCCTTTGAAAGCGCACTCCTTGATATCAATACTGTCCCTGTCGTAAAAACACAATGCTTCATCAGAGGCTCATCAATGCTCTGGATCATCGAAATTACTTTTTGTATGCCTTTAGCATCTTCACATATGATGGCTGCAAACGTAGATCCATTTCCTGTAGTCTCATGGATTACTGCACGCAGAGCTGTACAAAATCCCCTAACCTTTGAGTTTATATAATACGAATGATCTTTTTCGGTTACGATCCTCT
Organism: uncultured Clostridium sp.; assembly: GCA_900540335.1. Taxonomy (GTDB): domain Bacteria; phylum Bacillota; class Clostridia; order Lachnospirales; family Lachnospiraceae; genus Brotaphodocola. Next base: position 3,158 of record UQFC01000159.1, read on the forward strand.
CATTCGTATAAAAATTGACCGCGAAGATTACCAGGCGAGTGGGCATAACCCCTTCTTTCTTAAAATCAATAATTGCCGGTAATTCATCTATCCCTTTCACATTCTTCAGACGATAGGAAAAAATATATTTTGACATGTACTTCTGCTTCAGAAAAACCGCCGCAAGTAACCCAGCATTGGCCCGCTCAATCTTCGTCATTTCATTAAGCCATATTGTTTTTGAATCAAATCTTAATTGCTGATCCGCCTCCAGCATGGTCCGAAAAGCGTATGTTGCATGGGCGGTAAGCGAATAAATCTGCCGGGTTTGGTGTGCTTCTGATTTTGCACTCTTCAAATATGCATATACTGTTTCATTAATCTGAAACTTTTCAACAATAACCAAACCACTCATTGCCAACGTATCAAGGCGCTCTTTCAAGGAACGCCGATCCAACTTCGGAATACAACGCGTCGGTCGATTTTCTTCCTTAGCTTTTCGTTCCTCCTTTT
>UQFC01000160.1 GCA_900540335.1 uncultured Clostridium sp.
TTACGAGGTCGATGAAGCAGGAAGCCCATTGGCTTTAGACAATGGGTAGTTCACTTATGAAAAAATAAAACGCCGCGGGAGAAAGAACCGCGGCGAATTTTGTAACCGGAAATTCTGCTACATTTTCTGCTCCATCAGCCAGGAGGTAAAGTAGGGCTGAATCACGTCAAAGGGGGCATTTCCCATATCCAGAATAAATTTGTGAAACTCAGAGGAGCTGAACCGGGAGCCCAGATTTTTTTCTGCATTCTCACGCATATTCTGAATTTCCATAGCGCCTGCAAAGTAGGACAGATAGTTGGCCGGATTTTCAATCATGGCCTGAAACATGGCATCACTGACTGCGCCCGGATCCTCATAGAACTGGGACAGGTATTCTGCAACCTGATCCCGATCCCATCCCAGGTAATTGACAGCCAGATCCAGATAGGCGTGAAGCCCCAGAATTGCCATGGAGTTAGAAGCCAGAAGGCGTCCAAACTCCGGATCCAGACCATTATCCAGGGTGTAGGAAAGTGCTTCTACATAAGCAGCCCATCCCTCGCTGTAGCCGCTGAAGGACAGGATTTTCCGCAAATCAGAGACATCAGAGCTGTGGAAATACACATTTTGATACAGGTGTCCCGGATACCCCTCATGCGCAATGGTCGGATACAGGGATTCAGAGGCATACTGGGGATTGTGGTTAATATAAATGACATTGTTCGTTATGTCATCAATGGGAGATGTCAGATAAAAGGCCGGACTTAAGGAAAGCTCCAGAGCCTTGGGAACATCTTTCAGTGTGTAGCTGCATTCCGGAAGAGGCGGAAAATCGTTGGCAGTCATGGTTTTTAATTCTTCCAGCATAGCGGCCGGCTCTGTCTGCCGGAACTGACTGGTTTCCAGAAGGCTGCCAAATTCCGGATGTTCTTTTAAAATGGCAGAGGTTTCTTTCAGCTTTTTTTGAATGGTCTGCTCCACAGCGGCAATCAGCTCCTCCACTGAACCGTAGGAGGTACCGGTACTGGCATATATCAGATATTTGTAATATTTTTTTCCGTCAGGAAATCCGCACATACCGCCTTCATTGGTTCCTGTACCCTTCAGTTTTTTCATGCCGTCAATCAGTGTCTGGTAGGCGGGAACGAAGCTTTCTTCCAGAAGCTGTTCATTGCGCTGGCGGTAGGTGGTTTTTTCTTCTTCCGTCAGATCGGCAACGAGATCCAGACGCTGGTTAAAGCTGTCAATGAGAAAATTGTTTCCCGGAACCAGAAGGTAGCTTTCACAGGATTCGATGACATGATCGATACAGGCATCGCTCATCATCAGACCGGCATTAGCCTTCTGCTGTTCAAAGGCAAGAATTTCTTTGTAATAGTCATCGATGGCATCCAGCAGCGCCAGGTATTCTTCTATATCCTGTTTTTCGTAAAAAGAGTATTCACACAGGAGAATCGGAAGCTCGGCCTGTATGCCAATTGTTGCAGAAAGGGGCTGATAGTAAAGCTCCAGCCCCTCGCTTAAAGCTTCTGTCTTTAAAAGACTCTGCAAGATATGAAAGGTAACTTCCTGCTCTTCTGAAAGGAGAGCGGGATTAAAGGAGTCCAGTTCCTCTTTCAGCTGCTGGCGGGTCTGCCGGTTTTCTTCCATGGCATCCATGGAAATCGGGGCGAAGAGATTTTCCGCAGATGAAATTCCGAAATTTTCCGGATGCCGGAGCAGATACTGAAGATCCAGCTGACAGCCGCGGATCTGTTCGAGGAATAATTGTTCTTCCAGTTGGGAAAATCGCGATTGTTCCTTTAATTCCTTTTCCTGATACTGTTCGTAGGGAAGCTTCTCTTCCTGGGGATAGGGAGCTGCTGTAGTAGCGATGTCCGCCGATGGCCGGGGCACACATCCGGTAAGCAGAGCCACACTGAGAAGCAGGGCCGCAAAGGGGCCGGAAAACCAGGTTCTTTTTGTATGCATAAATGAATCCTCCTAAGTGTTCCTATTATAATCTATACTCAATAAAATTACAACTTATGTAACATTCCAATAAGAATGCATCAAAAAGGAGGAAGAAGAGAGTTATAGAGATTTAAAAAAAACAGTTGTAGTCCAGGTGGAACGTATAATGTCTATTGCTTTTTGGAAAATCCGATCAGTCGTTTTGTAACGAGGCCATATAAAAAGAAATGGAATATATTCAGCCGGTTTTGGTGTAATGATAAAAAAGTGCTTATTGGCATTTTCTGGGATAAGAGAAGCAGGGAGAAAGGCTCCCCCTTTGCCATCTTTTAAGAACTGTTTTGCCATTAAATAATCTTCAGTTTCGTAAATACGCATTTGAGAGACATGGTGGCGGGCTAATATTTTATTTTCTATGGTTCGGGAAGATGAGCCAGATTTTGTTAGTATAAAGGGAACTGTACGGCAATCTTCCAACTGTGGTTTGGATAGAATCTGGTGACGGAGATATGCTTTCGGCACAATAAAAAAGAGCTGATCCTTTCCGAGTATTTCTTCTGTTAAAAGACTGTGATTCTGGTGTGGGGCAGACAGCAAAGCAAAATCAGCCAAATCATTAACAAGATAAGCGGAAGCCATTTTTTCATCCGATTGAATCAGTTCAATACCCGAATCAGGGGATAAGGATTCTAAAACAGGTTGGATTTTCTCTGATACTTCCGAGAATAACATTGGTGATACCATAATACGAATGTTACGGCTGTTTTGTGTTGAAATATGAAGTTCCCGCAATGTACGTTCCCGTATTTCCACAATTTTCCGTGCGCTTTTTAAGTAAATTTTTCCTTCTTGCGTCGGGATCATCTTTCCGTTTTTTCGTTCAAATAAATGACAATTCAGTTGCTTTTCTTCTGTTTTTAGACATTGACTCATAGCAGAAGGAGAAATAAAAAACTGTTCAGCGGCTTTTGTAATAGACCCTTGACATTCTAGTGCCAGCATATATTCAAATTTTGTTGTATTCATAAAGATTCATCCTTTGTTTTCTCTGTTCTAAATAGTAATCGGCATATTGATGCATGTAATAAGGCGATCCCCAGTTGTTCATCAATAGATGGATCAGTGTTTCCTCCGGTTCAGAGAGAGGATATCCGCTTCTGATTCCGATACCCTGGTAGACCAGCAGTCTGGGGGACAGAGAGTAGACGCAGACATTATCCTGTGGAATATAATAGGAATCAGGTATTAGAGCAGCTCCAGCTCCATTTAAAACCATTTCATAAAGGAGAGGAATGATGTTGGAGCGGAAAATAATATTGGATTCCAGTCCTGCCTGACGGTAAAGCTTTATAATAATATCTCCGTAGGATGTTTCTGAACGGTTAGCTAAAATAGGAGTGTCAGCGAGCTGCCTTAAATCAAGAGAAGGATAGGGGGTGTTTGGAGGCAGATTTTTGTAATCATAAGAAAGAGGGTGATTTTTAGGAAGCATAAGCAGCAGCTCTTCATCCATAAATTTCAAGTATTCCAAGCCGGGAAGCGTAGTTTCCAGAGCTCCTAACAGCGACATGGTAAGGGTTCCTTCAATTAACATCTTTTTAAGGACAGGATTTTTATCACTGACAAATTGCAGATCTACATTCGGATACTGACTATGAAATTGTGTAAAAATTTTA
>UQFC01000161.1 GCA_900540335.1 uncultured Clostridium sp.
CCCGCCGCAGGCGGAGAAGCTCGCGGGCTTCTTTTTTACCCCTGCGCAAGAGCCTTGATCTGTGCCAGGCCTTTTTTTACCGGCGGAAGAGAGATGACGATCAGTGTCAGAACACCTTCTGCCAGGATATAGGAATAGTTATAGACAATCGGGTAAAGCATGGCAAGCTGCTGGGGGAAATTCTCCGGCATATAGTCCATCCAGTAGAGATAGCCGCCGATAACATGAAACAGGCCGCGAACCAGAATTCCCAGGAGATAGCCTTTGACCAGACCGTTTTTTGATTTGGAGAACAGTCCGGCCAGTCCCAGTCCGGCAAAGGCCAGAACATAGTCGCAGCATACCTGAAACAGGGAAAGAACATAGGGCTCCTGAATAAACTGAAGAATGCCATAGGCCAGACCGGTCATGATGCCGGCCCGGATTCCGTACCAGTAACCAATCAGGCAGATAAAAAGCATGCTGAACAGGGTGACGGAACCGCCGTAAGGCATTTTTGGAATCAGCCGGATGTAGGAAGTAAGGTAAGCGAGAGCTATGGCAGTTCCGCAGAAAACAAGCTGTCTGGCAGAAATTTTTGTTTTCTGATTCCGGGAAATCATGCCGGCAATGAAAAAGAAGAGGGCAGCAGCAAGAATGCTGAGTCCATAGCCAAAGGCGGTCAGGCCGCCGTCAGTCGTAACAATTGACATAAAAAAAGCCTCCTTTGTGGATAACAGCACAGGGGGACTTTCGGTAAGTATTATGCTTCCTTACGCCGGTATAATCCGGATCAAGTGATGAGGGTCAGGCGAATGCCGCCATTCTCAGCCAGTAAAGGCGCCCCTAGCGTGTTGTATAGAATTATGACGGCAGCTTTTAACGCCGCCGTTTATGAAAAAAGTATACTCCAGGGCAGAAGGATTGTCAAGCAAAGGGGGAAAACGTCTTTTCGAAAATGTAACAGTTCAGCCTTGCATTTGCCGGGGGATTTCGGTAGAATAGAATCAGGCTGAATTGGGATTCTCTCCGGAACGGAGGGAAATCTATGAATCAAAATTTACTGGAAAGCAGAACCTGGATGAAGGCGGTCAGATGGCTGGCGCTGGGAATGGTGTTTGCGGTGGGAGGATGCTGTTACAGCTGCAGAGCAAAGGATTCTCCTGCGGCAGAGGAACAAATTTCCTGTTTTGAAGACTTCCCGGAGGAAGAAGAATTTCCGGAAAGCGAAGGCGGGACGGATAACGCCGCCGGAGAAGACCGGGGGAAGAATTCAGAGGGGGTTTCTGAAGAAAAACAGACGGCAGCTGCAGAGAAGGCTTCCGAAGAGGGTCTGCAGGAAAGCAAAAAGACAGACGGAAGAGATTCCGAAAGCGGGGCATTATCCTGCTATGTTTATGTCTGCGGCCAGGTGGTGAATCCCGGCGTTTACAGGCTGGAGGAAGGAATGCGGATTTTTGAGGCTGTGGAGCTGGCAGGCGGTTTTACCGGAGATGCCAGACCGGAATACCTGAATCTGGCAGAGCCGGTTTTCGACGGCATGAAGATTCTGGTGCCGGATGAGGCACAGGTTTCGGATCCGTCCTGGAACGGACAAACCGGAAGCCCGGGAGCAGGAAGAAGCTCTGGCGGACAGACAGGCGTGTACAGTCAGTCGGACGGGACAGTTCCGGTAAAAAAAGTAAATATTAATTCAGCTTCGAAAGAAGAATTGATGACCCTGACAGGGATCGGGGAGTCCAGGGCCGCGGATATTATCCGGTACCGGACAGAAGAGGGGGCCTTTTCCCGGATTGAGGATATTATGAAGGTTCCGGGAATTAAAGAGGCTTCCTTCCGAAAACTGAAGGATCAGATTGAGGTATAGCAAAAGCTATAGAATAGATCGGTGTGGCAGGAGAGAGAATAATGGCGAAGATTCTGGTGGTAGATGATGAAAAACTGATTGTAAAGGGGATTCGTTTCAGTCTGGAACAGGATGGAATGGAAGTAGACTGTGCATATGACGGAGAAGAGGCAATCAATCTGGCAAAGCAGACAGAGTATGATGTGGTGCTTCTTGATGTGATGCTGCCTAAATATGACGGATTTGAGGTGTGTCAGGCGATTCGTGAATTTTCGGAGATGCCGGTGATTATGCTGACGGCAAAGGGCGGAGATATGGATAAGATTCTGGGACTGGAATACGGCGCAGATGATTATATTACAAAGCCCTTCAATATCCTTGAGGTGAAAGCGCGCATCAAGGCGATTATGCGCCGCAGCTCGAAAAAGTCACGGAGAGGCGGTCAGGCAGAGACAAAGATGATTACAGCCGGAGATCTGAAGCTGGATCGGGAGGGCAGAAGAGTCTTTATCGGAGAAAAGGAAATCAATCTTACAGCCAAGGAGTTTGATCTTCTGGAGCTTCTTGTGTGCAATCCCAATAAGGTTTACAGCAGGGAAAGCCTTCTGAGCTTTGTCTGGGGAAATAAAGCATCTGAGTCCGGTGATGTCCGGACGGTGGATGTTCACGTGCGCCGTCTGAGAGAAAAGATTGAGCCAAGTCCCAGCGATCCCAAATATGTGCATACCAAATGGGGCGTGGGATATTATTTCCGCGCATAGGAATTGTCTGTGCAGAAATAACTGTTCAGGACGGGGCATCTTCCTGTCCGGCAAAGCGGAACAGGAAGCATCGGAGATTTCTCCGATAAGAGATTATTAGGAAAGAGACAGAGGATATAGAGGATGGAAGTTTGCATTAGAAAAGTAAAACCGGAGGATCTGGATGCGGTAACCCGGGTAGAGGCGGTTTGTTTTCCGGAAGCAGAGGCAGCGCCCAGGGAGTCTTTCCGGCAGAGAATTTCCACATTTCCGGACAGCTTTTTCGTAGCAGAAAAGGACGGAGAAATCATTGGATTTATCAACGGCTGTGCGACAGACAGCCGGGTGATTTTTGATGAAATGTTTGCGGATGCATCCCATCACAGGGAGGACGGGATTTACCAGAGTATTTTCGGTCTGGACGTGATTCCGGAATATCAGCATCAGGGGCTGGCCTCCCGTCTGATGAAGCATCTGATTGAAGATGCGCGGGAAAAGGGAAGAAAGGGTCTGACTTTGACCTGCAAGGATCGTTTGATCGGTTTTTATGAGAGATTTGGCTACAAAAATCTGGGACTGTCCCAGTCGGTTCACGGCGGGGCAGTCTGGTATGATATGATTCTGGAATTTCCCAGAGAAAAGTGAGGGATCTCATGGAAAGAAAAAAGTGGAGAAAGCGTTGGAGGAGACTGGATAATACGGCCAAAATTTTCCCGGTTATTGCCAATGAGCAGATGAGCCAGGTATTCCGCATCTCTGTGACTTTGAAGGAGCCGGTGGATCC
>UQFC01000162.1 GCA_900540335.1 uncultured Clostridium sp.
CATCCATGAGCGTCGCCGTACCAATAATATTGGTTTTCAGGAAGATTTCCGGGTTCTCAATCGAGCGGTCAACATGCGATTCCGCCGCAAAATTGACAACAATATCAGGATGTTCTTCCTCAAACAGCTTGTAGACTGCTTCCCGGTCGCAAATATCTGCCTTCACGAAACGGAAATTCGGGTTATCCATAATGGGCGCAAGCGTGGACAGATTGCCCGCATACGTCAGCTTGTCAAGGCAGATAATCCGATCGTCCGGGTACTTCTTGAGCATATGGAAAATGAAGTTGCTGCCAATAAAACCCGCGCCGCCAGTAACAATAATCGTCATCACGCTTCTCCTCTTAGTACAAACGTTCCTGATATTTCCCATCCATGACATCTTTCAGATATTGCCCGTACTGGTTTTTCTTCATAACTTCATAGACTTCCATCAGTTCATCCTTGCTGATCCAGCCATTCAGATATGCGATTTCTTCAAGACAGGCAATCTTACGATGCTGATGCTGCTCCATCGTCTTCACAAAGTTTGTAGCATCTACAAGGCTCTCATGCGTACCAGTATCCAGCCAGGTAAAGCCCTGCCCCAACAGTTCCACATTCAGAGATCCATCTTTCAGATAAATACGGTTCAGGTCAGTAATCTCCAGTTCACCACGAGCAGACGGTTTCAGGTTCTTTGCAAACTCGACCACACGGTTATCATAGAAGTACAAACCGGTGACACAGTAGTTGCTCTTCGGATGCTCTGGCTTCTCCTCGATAGAAACTGCCTTACCACTCTTATCGAACTCCACGATACCGAAACGTTCCGGATCATCTACATAATAGCCGAATACTGTTGCTCCCTTACCGTTTTCGGCATTCTGAACAGCTGCCTTCAAACGCTTCTTTAACCCATGACCTGCAAAAATATTATCCCCTAGCACCATGGCCACAGAATCAGTACCGATAAAGTCAGCACCAATAATAAACGCCTGTGCCAGTCCATCCGGGGAAAGCTGAACAGCATAGGTCAGGCTAACACCGAACTGATGACCATCTCCAAGCAGGTTCTCAAAACGCGGTGTATCCTGCGGTGTGGAAATAATCAAAATATCACGAATTCCTGCATTCATCAGAACGGACATCGGATAATAGATCATCGGTTTGTCGTAGATTGGCAAAAGCTGTTTACTTGTTACCTTTGTTAATGGGTACAGGCGCGTGCCTGATCCTCCTGCTAAAATAATACCTTTCATAACTATTTCCTCCATCTTTTTTCCTATTAAATAACAAATAAGCTAAAATAAAACCACATTTCTGTGGGCTTTCTTCACCTTTTTTTACACAGCCCCATCTCTCATAAACACCGCCAGCACCGTCTTCACCAGAATCTTCACATCCAGACCAAAGCTCCAGTTTTCGATGTATTCCCGGTCCAGCCGCACCACTTCCTCAAAATCCGTGATGTCGCTTCGACCGCTGACCTGCCACATTCCTGTGATACCCGGCTTGATGGCAAGGCGCGCTCGATGGTGAAGCTCATACAGGCTGACCTCTCCAATCAGCGGCGGCCTGGTTCCTACGATACTCATATCTCCCTTCAGCACATTGAAAAACTGGGGGAATTCGTCCAGACTTGTTTTCCGGATAAAATCTCCGACTCCTGTTTTTTTCGTTCCATCCGGAAGGATTTTATTGCCGATGACACGGGGATCGAAGTCCAGCTTGAACATCTTTCCGTCTCCCATTTTGTTTTCCTTCATCAGCTCTGCCTTCCGCTTTTCTGCATCCATATACATGCTTCGGAATTTGTACATTTTAAACCGGCGTCCGTTTTTTCCCACCCGCTCCTGTGAAAAGAAGATGGGTCCCGGGGAACTGATATAAATCACAGGTGCAATAAACAGGAAAATGATTCCTGTCAGCAGACAGCCTACCAGACCTCCTGCGATATCCATCATCCGCTTCATCACCAGCTGACGATCCGTGGCATAGTTAATACTGGTAGTCAGTACGGTATAGTTTCCCACCCGCTCGACAAACTGACGCTTTCCTGTTTTGTTGGAAACCTGCGCCAGATTCATATGTACGATGACTCCCGTTTCTGACAGGCGGTCAATCATCTCAGCCGGATAGGGAACTGATTTTGAGGCTACAATCAGCACCTCGTCGATCCATTCCTGACACACATATTCCGGCGCCGTTTCTTCGCTGGCTACTACTGGAATTTCTGCGATAATTTCTCCTGTTCTATCCTGATCCAGGATGACTGCTCCTGCAATCCGGTGTCTTCCATAGTTGTGATCCTTCATATTCTGAATCACTTCTTCTGCAATATCATTTGTTGTTACAATTAAAAGAGAACCTGCTGTTCCTGTTTCCATCTGTTTTCGAAGCAGCCGCTTCCACAGTTCCCGTACCAGATAGGTGAGAATGATGTAGAGAATGAAAGTCATCACCAGAGTAAATCTGGAAAATTCCTCCCCTTGCTGAAGCAAAAATAAATACAGAATCGTCAGGGCTCCTACAATCCCACTGTGCTGTACCGTGATTTTCATATTCTGATATGCGCCTCGCTTCAGAACATTTTTTAAGGTATCAAACATGAAAATCGTTACCAGATCTGCCAGCTCCAGAAATATGGCTATATTTCTGTAAATCTGAACAGAATAAAGATTTCCGCCGTATCCGGCCAGTGCATAGGCCATCACATAAGCGATTTGCAGACAAATCATATCCAGTATGATAAAATCCACATGCTTCTCCCATCCCTGTGCTTTTCTGTACATCTTCTCTTTTTCTCCCCTGTACCTGAATCCATTTTTGTATTCCCGATGTGTTCCCGTTTTTATAAAATCCCGCTGCAGCCTGTTCCCTTTCAGACTCAGCCGGTTATATTCCAAGTTAAATATTTTTTGCTTTTTTTATTTGCGATAACAGTTCAGCCATGCAAAGATTCAAATTTTGATATACTTTCTCATGTTCAAGAACCGGTTCCCCGGCCGCATTTCTGCAGCCGGAGTTTCGGCGTTTTTCTTCTTACGCTCCTGAAATCTGTCCTTTTATCAAGGTTCGATTACCGGGTCAGAATTCTTGCTGTACCGGAACCGTTAACACGAATGTTAATGGTCTGGGTTG
>UQFC01000163.1 GCA_900540335.1 uncultured Clostridium sp.
GGAAAACCTGCCATATCTTAGGCAGCAACCTCGCGCTTCATAGCTATCATGTCACAGCTTTTCCATATTATCATAGGTTTTTCGGAAATGCAAGTATTTTTTTAAATTTTTTTAGTTTTTTTATGTCTCCCAAACTGTACAGGAATTCCGGCAGAAAAATGCATTTGTCTCTCTCCGCGAAAGGTTTTATTTCATAGGACGTAATTTTCTAATAAATAAGAAAGAAAGTGCTTCTCCAGGTTCTCTCCCGAAAAAGCACTCATTTCATTTTCCGTCTTTTCAGAAAACTGCCGGCAGTCTATTCGTTCCAGGAACTCCAGTCCGGTTCCTCCGGGCGGGAGTAGGAGCCGCCTTCTACTCTCTCTCCGTCCTCCTCAATCAGTACGCCGCCGCTGTTGGTTTTGTACTTGATTCCGTCTCTGTCCTTTACTGTCGTATTCTTTGCAATGCGTCCGGAGGTATTAATCACATAATTCTTGCTGCTTCCTCCGTCCTCAATGGTGAACACTTCATATTTGCTTCCTGAATCTGCTCTCTGAAGTTTTCCCATATAATATAGGTAGTTATTGTATACGCCTGTATATCCGCGGCCTGTGGAGGTAAAATAATACTCTCTCAGTTCTCCGCCGTCATCAATCTTCTGCTTTCCGCGAAGCATACTGCTCTGAGAGCGATCTCCAAAGTAATATGCCGTATATTCTGATTCATCCCGATCCAGATAAACCTTCTGAATTCCATATACCGGAACACCGTTTGGTCCAAACAGGTAAGTATTGCCGTTAATCTTTTCCAGATCGCTGCTGTGAGCCGAACCAATCTCCGGCCCCGTCTTCGGTTCTCCCTTGCTGTTAAAGTAAAACCACTCTACATCATAATCGTACTGTTCCTGAAGATTTTCCGGCGGCTCTGCTGTATACCAGCCGGAGCGCACCTGACCGTTGGCATCTACAAAACGATAGTCGGAAATTGAATCTGACTCATCTCCTGTGATGCACACCCAGCCTGTCTGCATAGCTCCGTCCTCTCGCAGGCAGTAATACTCTCCGTTGATTTTCTTTTGCTTGACATTGTCTCTGTCGCTGTCCGGCACTACCTTTTTTCCATTGGAATTAAAATAATACCAGTACTTGCCGTCATCCTGTGTCTCAAAGGGACCGCTGTGATCCTCTTCCTCATCCTCGTATCCGTCCGGCGGATCCAGTTTCTGCCAGCCGGTCTGCATCACACCGTTAGAAGCACAGTAATACATATCATCCAGAACCCAGCCAGTCTGCATCAGTCCTGTGTCATCAAAATAATACCAGTTATTGTTGATCTTCTCCCAGCGTTCCTTTAAGCACTTTCCGGTACTGTTGAAATAATACCAGTCATAGCCGGTATCTGCTTCCGAATTGGGAACCTGCAGCCACTTTCCGGCCACCATAATACCATTGGAGTCCACATAATAATCGTCATTGTCTACCCAGGAATCCACTGCCATAACACCATTTCCATTCAGGTAGCGCCAGTATCCGTCGCCTCCCTTTTTCCATTCATTGTACTCACGGCTGCCGGCAGAATTGTAGTATGCCCAGTTGCTGCCTTCCTGCACCCATCCCGTAGCCGCCATGGCTGAAATTCCGCTGCCGAGACTGACCGAGGCCGCAAGGGCAAGAATCACCCAACTTTTCTTCTTCATATTTGTAAAAATTCTCCTTTAACTCATTCCTCTGATACATCTATCTTCCATTTTAACAAGTTATAGGAAATTATTCAACAAAAAACAGCCGTAATTTCTTACGATTTTTCTTACAATTTCTGCCGCCCGTTTACTTTTGGAACTTCTTGACGGAAAGCCCCTGTTCTCTGTATAATGGAAAGCAGAACGCAGGTATTTTTACCTGCACAATAAAAAAAGCTCGCAAGCGAGCTTCTCCGCCTGCGGCGGGTCGCTTCTGCGACAAAATTCTCTTCCGCAGCATGGCGATCCTCGCGGAGCGTTTTCTGTTATAGGACGCACTTTCCTATGACAATATCAAGCATACAAAACCTATGAAAAACAGAGGGAGATGTATTTTGTCTCCCGGAAAGGCTGGAATAAATTATGTGGTTAGCAGACGGCTGGAAAGATTATCAGGTCATTGACTGTTCCAAAGGCGAAAAGCTGGAACGATGGGGAGAATATCTCCTGGTCCGCCCGGATCCCCAGGTTATCTGGGATACCCCAAAAACTCATGTGGGATGGCGTCACAAAAACGGACATTATCACAGAAGCGCAAAAGGGGGCGGCGAATGGGAGTTTTTTGATCTGCCTCAGCAGTGGTCCATTTCTTATAAAAACCTTACCTTCAACCTGAAGCCCTTCAGTTTTAAGCACACCGGACTGTTTCCGGAGCAGGCTGTCAACTGGGACTGGTTCGGCAATAAAATCAGACAGGCAGGACGCCCTGTAAAGGTTCTGAACCTGTTTGCCTATACCGGCGGCGCTACTCTGGCCGCAGCTGCTGCAGGCGCCTCTGTCACCCATGTAGACGCCTCCAAGGGCATGGTCGGATGGGCTAAGGAAAACGCCGTATCCTCCGGTCTGGCCGATGCACCTATCCGCTGGCTGGTTGATGACTGCGTAAAATTTGTTGAAAGAGAAATCCGCCGCGGAAACCACTACGACGGCATTATCATGGATCCTCCTTCCTACGGACGGGGACCCAAGGGAGAAATCTGGAAAATCGAAGATGCCATTCATCCTCTGGTTAAGCTGTGCGTTCAGCTCCTCTCAGACGATCCTCTCTTTTTCCTGATTAACTCCTATACAACAGGACTGGCTCCGGCTGTTCTTACCTATATGATGTCTACGGAAATCGTTCCGAAGTTTGGAGGTCATGTGGACGCTCAGGAAATCGGACTTCCCGTTAAGGAATCCGGACTTGCGCTGCCCTGCGGCGCATCCGGGCGGTGGGAGAAGTAGCCGTTTCATCCATCTCACAAAATTTCTCGAGAAATCAAAATACCGCTCCATGATGCTTATGCATCACAGAGCGGTATTTTTGAGCACTTCAACGACTCTTCTCTTACACTTCCGGTTTCTCTACCTGAACGATTGAAGTTTTCTGCATGGGAA
>UQFC01000164.1 GCA_900540335.1 uncultured Clostridium sp.
ATACTGGGGCAGGGCGGCCCGGTCATTGCTCATCATAACCGCCAGGGGTCTGCGCTTTCCCTGTTCTGCAGGAACCAGCTCTCCTGTCAGATAGCTGTGAATCATGCCGTCTGTTTCCGTCCTCTGCTGAATCACATTTCCCTCTGCCGGCTCCGGGGCTTCTGTCTCTGACTCAGTCTCAGGCTCTGTCTCGATTACCAGCGTCAGGGGCTCTGTCCCTTCCGCATGTTCGGAGGATTCCTGAATAATTCTCTGAGACTCAGAAACAGGGGCCTGAACCGGCCCTGAACAGCCTGCGGCCATTATGCACAGCAAACCAACCAGTAACCAACCCAAAACCCCTGTTCTTTTTTTCATCGGCAATATCCCTTTTCTGCTAAAATTTCAGACTGTTTCTGTTCCATAACTTCCCGCTCTGCATCTTCCATATGATCATAGCCGCACAGATGAAGCATACTGTGAGCCACCAGAAAAGCCAGCTCCCTTTCCTGGGAATGTCCGTATTTTTCCGCCTGCTCTATTACCTTCTCCACAGAAATAATAATATCCCCCAGCACCAGCTCGCCTGTTTCCGGATCAAAATAATCCTCAGCTGCATCCTCCACATGAGAAAAATCCGATTCTCTCTCAAAATCTACCATAGGGAAGGAAAGCACATCAGTCGGCGCGTCTATCTGCCGATAGTCCCGGTTAATCTCGTGAATCCCCTCATTATCTGTAAGAATCACGCTGACCTCTGCCTCATAAGGGCATTTCTCATAATCCAGGGACGCCAGAATGATTTCCCTGATAATCCGATCATAATCCAGATCCAGTTTTTTATCTGTCTCGTACTCAATACTAATGGTCATCTTTTTTTCCTGCCTTTATTTTTCTTTTGCTGCCAGCCTACCGCCTGTCCTCTTTTCCACGGGTGTGTGTCTTAAATTTTCCCTCTTTGACCTTTTTGGGCATCCGATCCTGCAGAAGAGGCTTTGCCGCCTCGGCTCTGCACTCATAATCATCATACGCCTGTACGATTTTCTGAACAAGCGGATGGCGCACCACGTCGCTGCTGGTCAGACTGCAGAATCCGATATCGTCAATCCTGCCCAGAACCTTCATCGCCATATCCAGACCGGAAACCGTTCCGGAAGGCAGATCCTTCTGCGTCTTGTCACCGGTTACAATCACCTTGGATCCAAAACCGATACGGGTTAAAAACATCTTCATCTGAGCCGGGGTCGTATTCTGCGCCTCATCCAGAATGATATAGGCATTGTCCAGCGTCCGCCCTCTCATATAAGCCAGAGGAGCCACCTCAATCAGACCTTTTTCTGAATTGTGAAGAAAACTTTCCGCGCCCATAATCTGATATAAAGCGTCATAAAGCGGACGAAGATAAGGATCAATCTTGCTCTGCAGATCACCCGGCAGAAAGCCCAGCTTTTCTCCAGCCTCAATGGCAGGGCGTGTTAAAATAATCCGGTTCACCTCTCCGTTTTTAAAAGCGGAAATCGCCATGGCCATGGCCAGATAGGTTTTTCCGGTACCAGCCGGTCCAATACCGAAAACAATCATCTTTTTCCGGATCGTATCCACATACTGCTTCTGTCCCATGGTTTTCGGCTTTACCGGTTTTCCCGTAACGGTACGGCAGATAATATCCTTATCAATCTCCAGAATCACGTCATCCGACTCTGTAAATGCCAGAGACAGGGCGTAATCCACATTCTGTTCTGTAATGGTATTGCCCCGCTTTGAAAGCTCAACCAGGTTATTAAACACGCTTTTGGCCCGTTTAATCATAGCTTCCGGTCCAATCAGCTTTAATGCGCCGTCCCTTGCTACAATCGTCACATGCAGGGTTCTTTCTATTTTTTTAACATAGGCATCAAACTGTCCGCAGACATTTTTCTCATGCTCTGCGGGAATATCAATTATCGTTTCTATTACGCTCATCCGGTAATTCTGACTCCTCTTCCTGTTCCATATTCAGTAATTTTTCCTGAGAAATATTCTGTCCTGTGGCTGCCGGCTCCTCCAGCACAAAGCTGCCCTGAATCTGCCAGCATCCATTCTTCTCTTCTATTCTAACATTATTTTCAATTATTGGTACCCCTTTTTCCATAATTTTTTGTATCTTCCCCTGGTGCAGTGCTTCTCCCAGAGCCTCTGCCTCCTGTTTTGTACGGTTTCTCTCATATATTCCATACTCCCGCGCTGTAATCCAGTCTGCCCAGACAGGAAGATAAAAATCATCAAACAATACCAGCTGCCTTGTTTTCCCTGTAATTTCCCAGCAGGTATCCTTCTGTTTTGGAAGCATCCAGAGAAATTCCAATGTTCCCAGACGAAGGCGAATCCCTCTTCTTTTCTTTCCCGTTCTCACCCGCTCTGTTACCTGCTTTGAAACAGATTCCGTATAGCTTTCCCTTGTTCTGACAAAAATATCGCCATCCGCCCTTACAAAATGCGTATTTAACAATTCCCCTCCGTCTCCCAGAATCGGAATCTCACCGCTGATCAAAATCTGCCCCGGCTCCACCTCGTCCCCTTCCAGAACCTGTGCCTTTCCCCGTCGAACCACTATTTTTACAATCGTACCCGCCTTATCCGCCACCAGATTCTGCGGTGTTTCCTCTTTTTGGGGAACGATTCCCACCACATCATTTTCTTTGATGCGAATCAGAAGCCTGGTTCCGGATACCCGGGCGGATACCCAGATAATTTCCGGATAGGCACTTCGGATGGATTCCTCCAGTCGCTCACAATCTACAGCAGATTTTACCATTCCGTAATGGATGTTCTGACTGTCCAGATAGTGAAGCAGCATATCATCCGTAAACTGTCTGTTTCCCTCCAGGCTGATATTCCAGATAAACCGCGACATCACAAATAACACCAGGAAAAAGGCCGCCACTCCTGCTCCAAAGAGCTTCCGTTTTCTGTTTCTGTATAAAAAAAAGGGAAGTCCAAACCTCCCTGTAATCTTCACATGTACACCGGCCTTTTTCACCAGCGGGCCAATGCGCCGGAAATCCCTGATTGAAACAAAAAAACAGAGCGCCTCTCCTTCCGGACGGCTCAGATCCCAAAGCGTAATT
>UQFC01000165.1 GCA_900540335.1 uncultured Clostridium sp.
AATCCTTTCTGCTGCACATGGACCATAGAGACCGGACACAGGGAGCTTTCCCTGTAACGTACAAAACAGTTCATGGCACGAAGCCGCAGGTTGACAGTCTGTGGTTTATAACGTTCAATAAGAAATACTTTATAAAGCTGCAGATTTTTATCCGTCAGCTGGGGATACAGTCCGTAAAACTGTTTCACAGCATAAGAATAAGCTTTGATTGTCTGCTCCGACATATTCCGTTCCACCAAAAACCGCCGGAACTGCGCCTGCATCCGTTTACCTGCTGTACTTACACCATTCTCATTCATCTGTCCTGTCATAAAAATATCCTCCTTATGTGAAATATGTTCATGCAGAAAACCTGCATTAATTACAATCCTAGAAGATATTTTACAAAAATACAAAAACATAAAAAAACCCCGCTCTGCTTACACAGAACGGGTTATCGCATTTTTAGAGGGGTATAAAATTATTTAGGGGGGCCGGACGGATTCCTCCGTCCGGTATGAGTATGAAAAAGCTTTGTGATTTCAAGTAACCACTTGAAACAAAGGCCTTGTCCGCCTCTCGGTGGACGCTTATTATAATACGGAATAAATGTGTCTAAAAAATGTACATAATATAAAAAAATAATAAAGAATATAAATAAGTGAAAAAAACCTTTGAAAACTTTTCAAGATTGTATATAATAGAAGAAACTTCAGTCTGCTCTGAGGCGTATTCGTCATGCTTAAAGCGCAGGCCCTTTTTTGAGTTATATTTATGAAACTACTACAAGAAACTTTTCGTGACCCCACAATTTAGGAGGAAATAACTATATGTTTTCAATGATGTCCAATGACATTGGAATTGACTTAGGAACCGCCAGTATCCTTGTATATATCAAGGGAAAAGGCGTTGTATTAAAAGAACCGTCTGTAGTTGCCATTGACCGTGATACCAACAAGATCATGGCTATCGGAGAAGAAGCACGTCTGATGATCGGACGTACACCTGGTAATATTGTAGCAGTCCGTCCGCTTCGTCAGGGCGTTATCTCTGATTACACCATTACCGAGAAAATGATGAAATACTTCATCAACAAGGCAGTAGGCAAGAGAACACTGCGTAAGCCCCGCATCAGCGTTTGTATCCCAAGTGGCGCTACTGAAGTAGAAAAGAAGGCAGTAGAAGATGCTACTTACCAGGCTGGTGCCCGTGAGGTTGCCATCATCGAAGAGCCTGTAGCAGCAGCTATCGGTGCAGGCATTGATATTGGTAAGGCATGCGGAAACATGATCGTAGATATCGGCGGCGGTACTGCAGACATTGCAGTTATCTCCTTAGGCGGCCCTGTAGTCAGCACCTCTATCAAGATCGCAGGTGATGACTTCGATGAGGCTCTGGTGCGCTATATGAGAAAGAAGCACAATCTTCTGATTGGTGAGAGAACGGCTGAGGAGATCAAGATCAATATCGGTTCCGCTTACCGCCGTCCGGAGGTGCTGACTATGGAGGTTCGCGGACGGAACCTGGTAACGGGACTTCCCAAAACCATTGTAGTGACCTCTGAGGAGACTCTGGAGGCTCTTCGCGAGCCGGCAATGCAGATTGTGGACGCAGTACACAATGTGCTGGAGCGGACACCACCGGAGCTGGCAGCTGATATTTTCGACCGGGGTATTGTAATGACCGGCGGCGGTTCTCTGTTAAACGGACTGGATCAGCTGATTGAGGAGAAGACCGGTATTACCACCATGGTGGCAGAGGATCCTCTGACTGCTGTGGCGATTGGAACCGGCAAGTTCATTGAGTTTGAGCATGGAGACGGAAAGAATCAGGAGTTTTAGGCTTCTGAGGATTCCGCAGATGCAGAATCAGATATGGCAGTAAGAAAGTCTCGCGGCCCGTTTTTTGGCGCGGGGCTTTTTCTGTCTTTACGGGAGCAGGTCTATGGCAACAGTAAATGGATATGTAGAGAAAATTAAATTTCGGAACGAGGAGAACGGTTATTCCATTCTCTCGGTCAACAGTGACGGAGAGGAGTATGTGCTGGTAGGAACCTTTCCCTATATCAGCGAGGGAGACTTTATTGAAGCCAGCGGACGCAGTGTGGAGCATCCGGTATACGGTGATCAGATTCAGGTGGAGACCTATGAGCTGAAGGCGCCGGAGGATTCGGCATCGATGGAGCGTTATCTGGGCTCCGGCGCTGTCAAAGGCGTGGGAACAGCTTTAGCGGCCCGGATTGTCCGCCGGTTTAAGGCAGATACCTTTCGCATTATCGAGGAGGAGCCGGAGCGGCTGGCTGAGGTAAAGGGAATCAGTGAGAAAATGGCCATGTCGATTTCGGATCAGATGGAAGCAAAAAAGGATTTGCGCCAGGCGATGATGTTTTTGCAGGAATATGGAATTTCCATGAATCTGGCTCTGAAAATCTACAACGAGTACGGTCCTCGCCTGTACGGCATTATCAGGGAAAATCCCTATAAGCTGGCAGATGATATTCAGGGTGTGGGATTTAAGATGGCAGATGAGATTGCCCAGCGGGTAGGGATTTTTACAGATTCGGATTTCCGGATCCGCAGCGGTATTTTTTATACTCTGCTTCAGTCTGTGGCAAACGGACATACATACCTTCCCAGAGAAGAGCTTTTTGCAGGTGCTGCCGAGCTGCTTCATGTAGATCCGGAAATTATGGAAAAGCATCTGGTGGATCTGCAGATGGAAAAGAAAATCGTGGTGAAGGGGCAGGAAATCTATGCAGCCCAGTATTATTACATGGAGCTGAATGCAGCCAGAATGCTTCACGATTTGAATCTGAGAGGTTCGGAGCCGGAAGGGGAAATCAGAAAAAAGCTGGAGAGAATCTGTGCGGAAGAGCAGATTGAACCGGATGAACTTCAGATACAGGCGGTGATTGAGGCGGTTAACAGCGGACTGCTGATTATTACCGGAGGACCGGGAACGGGAAAAACCACGACGATCAACACGATTATCCGGTATTTTGAGCAGGAGGAAATGGAAATCCTCC
>UQFC01000166.1 GCA_900540335.1 uncultured Clostridium sp.
TTGTTTCGGCACGCAGGGCAACCTGTGGACCGAGTATATCGCCACGTTCCCGCACCTGAAGCACATGCTGCTGCCGCGTCTGGCCGCCATCGCCGATGCACCTGCGATATTGGAAATTTATGCACAATATATGGACACGCCGATCACGTTTGAGACGGAGCTGCCGTCCCTGGAGGAATTTGAGGGGCGCATCCGGGCGATCACGGCAGAATATCCGTGGATTGTCTGCGAGGATGAAACGGGCAGAATCATTGGCTATGCATATGGGCATAAGCAGCTTGAGCGCGCGGCGTACCGTTGGAATGCGGAACTTTCTGAATATCTGGACAGTCGGGTGACGTCGTCGAAGGGCATCGGCAAACGGATGCTTCTGGTGCTTTTAGAGCTTTTAAAGGCACAGGGCGTCCACACAGTCTACAGTCTGGTGACAAGTCCGAATGTGAAGAGCGATGCGATGCATAACGGATGCGGATTCCGGACGATGGGCGTGTGCAAAAATACCGGTTATAAGAGCGGAAAATGGCACGATGTTACCTGGTATGAGAAAGCGCTGCTGCCATATGAGGACGTACCGGCGGAGATGATTCCGATTGGGAAGATGGAGAAGGAGACGGTAGATAAGATTTTGGCGTCTTTTTGAACAGAGACATAAAACAAATCCGCATAAAATAAACAGGGCGTATGAAAAAGGAATTTTCCATTTTCATACGCCCTCATCCGTTCTCTTTTATTCACCAGCGCCGTAATGCGCTGTCCATTCATTCACTCAGATTAGTTGAAGTATCTCTTTAACAGACCCTCAAATGCCTTGCCATGTCTAGCCTCGTCACGAGCCATCTCATGAACGGTGTCATGGATTGCATCCAGGTTAGCAGCTTTTGCTCTCTTAGCCAGGTCGAACTTGCCTGCGGTTGCGCCGTTCTCAGCGTCAATTCTCATCTCCAGGTTCTTCTTGGTAGAGTCGGTAACAACCTCACCCAGAAGCTCTGCAAACTTGGAAGCGTGCTCAGCCTCTTCCCAGGCTGCTTTCTCCCAGTACAGACCGATCTCCGGATAGCCTTCTCTGTGAGCAACTCTTGCCATAGCCAGGTACATACCAACCTCAGAGCACTCGCCCTCGAAGTTAGCACGCAGGTCAGCCAGAATATCCTCGCTTACGCCCTGTGCAACACCTACAACGTGCTCAGCAGCCCAGGTTCTCTCACCAGCCTGCTCTTTAAACTTGGAAGCCGGAGCCTTACATACCGGGCAGAATTCCGGAGCAGCATCACCTTCATGAACGTAACCACATACAGTACAAACCCATTTCTTCATAGTCAAAATCTCCTTTACATATTATATTAATTTAAATTCGATACGTTATTTTGCTGTAATCAAATCAGTAATGATTACTAATATTAATTTACCACAAAACGTTTTACTTGTCAATCCTTTTTGAGAAAAATTCTTGTTAATTCCGGGAAAGGATTAGTGCCCCTGCTGTATCATACAGTCAGAACAGATTCCGTAAAAATCAATGGAATGGCTGTCAATCTTTCCGCGAATGTGCGGCTGCATTTTATCTTCCAGATCCGTGGCCCAAAGCGGGGGGAGATCCTGAATACCGCCGCAGCAGCGGCAGACAAAATGATAATGAGGGGCGGTGTCTCCGTCAAAATGATCCTTTCCGTCACCGAAGGTCAGTTTTCGTGCCTCACCTAACTCTACCAGCAGATTCAGGTTCCGGTAAACGGTTCCGAGGCTGATGCTGGGAAACTCCTCCCGTATACTTGCGTATATGGCATCTGCAGTCGGATGGTCGTGTCGGTTCATCAGACATGCTTTGATAGATTCCCTCTGACGGCTATACTTTAATGTCTTCATAGACCAGCTCCTTAAAATGAATAAATAATAGTAACAATTACTATATTTATTTTAAGGGATTTCTGTGAAGTTGTCAAGAGGTTTTCGTCAGATTGTTTCTTTTGCAATCCGTATGAATTCTTTGGTGGCCTGCGACATATAATGGCCTTTGTGATATCCGATTGCCAGTATTCCATGAGCTTTTGCATAATCCAGGGAATAGAAGCTGACAGGAGAACTCTGCTGCTGCATTTTTTGGCGGAATTCCTGATGGCCGGAAATAAACATTCTGGGATAGAATGTGATTCCCATGCCCTTGATGCACAGACCCAGCACAGTTTCAATGTTTTCTGTCTCCAGTATGACATTGGGCGTCATCTGAGCTTCTTCAAACATTTCGTCAGCAATGGTACGAACCCGGTTCCCCTTGTTAATCAGAAGAAACGGGCAGTCTCTGAGCAGGGTCAGATCCGTGTGCTGTTTTAACTGCTCTTTGATGTCTTCCAGACGGCCAGGAAAGGTCCGCTCCAAAACAGCATCTGGCACTGCAAGCAGGATTTCCTCCTCACAGAGCGGAATGGTTTCTGTATTTTCAGCCTTAAATGGCTGCATATCGATGACGAGATCCACATCTCCGTGAAGCAGGGCTGAAGCCAGGGTGGAGGAATTGCCTTCTACCAGCCTCAGATCAATATTGGGAAAGCGTTCTTTATAGCAGGGGAGAATTTCCGGAAGAATCATCCTTCCTCTGGTGTGAGAAAGCCCGATAGTCAGCTGGCCAATGGAAAAGTCTTTGATATCAGCCAGTTCCCGGTAGGTTTCATCCCGCAGCTCCAGAATTTTTCGTGCCTTTCCTTTCAGAGCCTGTCCGGCATAGGTGAGGGTCAGAGGCGTGGTCCGGTTAAACAAAACCACATCAAATTCCTTTTCCAGATTGGAAATATGATTGCTCAGGGACTGCTGGGAAATAAAAAGCCGTTTGGCTGCCCGGGTAAAGTTCAGTTCCTCAGCGGCTACCAGAAAGTATTCCAGATGAAGAAAG
>UQFC01000167.1 GCA_900540335.1 uncultured Clostridium sp.
CCTGCTATTTAATCCAGCAAAAACTGGCTGAGCACCCGATTGCTCACATCAATTCCCTGCTCTGTCAGACGAATCACAGGCATCTCCACCTCGATAAGTCCCTGCTTTTCCAGTCTTTCAATCACAGTTCCGTAAACATTCCACATATTCTGACCAAAACGGGAGAAAAACTCTGTTCCGGACACGCCTTCCATGAGACGCAGCCCCAGAAACATGAACTCCTCCATCCGATCCTCCAGACTGATTTCCTGAATATCCCGGGCAGCTGCCCCGACCTGCGACAGATCCAGAGAAAGGTATTCCTCCATATCCTCTGTATTGTGATAGCGGTGAAAAAATGTGTAGGAGGAGGCTCCCAGGCCCAGGCCCAGGTACTCTGTCCCTGTCCAGTATCCCTTATTGTGGAGGCATTCACAGCCGGAACGGGCATAATTGGAAATCTCGTAGCGGTGATATCCGTGGGCTGCCATCAGCTCCTTTGTCACATGGTACATCTCCCGATCCATTTCCTCGTCCGGCAGATCCGGAAGCGCCCACAGACTCATGGGCCTTCCCTTTAATCCCCGCCCGGTCCAGATTGTCTGGGAATCCCACTGACTGCAGGAGCCATGGTTCTCTCCTTCTCCATATCTGCAGTAAAAAGGGGTTCCCTCTTCAATAATCAGACTGTAAGCGGAAATATGCTCCGGCTTCAGCATCAGAACCTTCCTCAGAGTAGTTTTCCAGGAGTGGAGATCCTGCCCCGGAAGAGCGGACATCAGATCCACATTGATATTGGTGAACCCTGCCTCTCTCGCTCTCTGGTAGCTTTTCAGGAAATCCTCATAAGTATGGATTCTTCCCAGATAATTCAGTTCCTGATCATCCGCCGACTGCAGCCCCAGGCTCAGACGGTTGATGCCGCTCTGCCGGTAAATCTCCAGCTTTTCCATGGTCAGTGTGCCCGGATTGGCCTCTATGGTGATTTCTGCATCCTCCGCAATATCAAAGCAGTGGTGGAGAACTGCAAACAGCTCTTCCATCAGCGGCGCCGGAAGAAGGGAGGGGGTTCCTCCTCCCACGAAAATGGAAATCACCTGATATTCCCGGAAATTTTCACTCTGACCGTATATTTCTTCAATCAGCTGATCCACATATTCCCGGTACTCCCGCTCCGGTGCGGCAAAGGACAAAAAGTCGCAGTAAGCGCACTTGCGGACACAAAAGGGAATATGAAGATACAGCTCCAGTTTCTTTTTATTCATTATCAAGTTTAAGAACACTCATAAACGCTTTCTGCGGAATCTCTACGTTTCCTACCTGACGCATACGTTTCTTACCTTCCTTCTGTTTCTCCAGAAGTTTCTTCTTACGGGAAATATCACCGCCGTAACATTTGGCAAGTACATCCTTACGCATGGCTCTGACTGTCTCTCTGGCAATAATCTTGCCGCCGACAGCTGCCTGAATGGGGATCTCGAACAAATGGCGCGGAATCTCCTCCTTCAGCTTTTCACACATTTTTCTTCCTCTTTCATAAGCAGAATCTGCATGAACAATAAAGGACAGGGCATCCACCTCTTCTTTGTTGATCAGAATATCCAGCTTCACCAGCTCAGACGGCTCATAGCCCTTCATATCATAGTCAAAGGACGCATATCCTCTGGAACGGGATTTCAGGGCGTCAAAGAAATCGTAAATGATCTCGTTCAGAGGCAGCTCATATTTCAGCAGAGCTCTTGTCTCCTCAATATACTCCATTCCCAGATAAACACCGCGCCGTTCCTGGCACAGAGTCATAATAGCGCCTACAAACTCCGTCGTCACCATAATTTCCGCGTTGACAATCGGCTCCTCCATATACTCGATCTCTGTGGGATCCGGAAGATTGGAAGGATTGGTCAGGGCAATGACCTCTCCGTTTTTCTTGTGAACCTTGTAAACAACACCAGGAGCTGTTGTTACCAGATCCAGGTTGTATTCCCGCTCCAGACGCTCCTGAATAATCTCCAGGTGAAGCAGTCCCAAAAAGCCGCAGCGGAAACCAAAGCCCAGGGCAATCGAGGTCTCCGGCTCGAAGAACAGAGAGGCATCGTTTAACTGAAGCTTTTCCAGGGCATCACGCAGATCGTTGTACTTTGCGCCGTCGGCCGGATAAAGTCCGCAGTACACCATGGAGGTAACCTTTTTATAGCCGGGCAGAGGACTGTCGCAGGGACAGGCCGCATCGGTAATCGTATCGCCCACCCGGGTATCCTTTACATTTTTAATGCTGGCAGTCACATAGCCTACCATTCCGGCGCTCAGCTCCTCACAGGGAATAAACTGTCCTGCGCCAAAATATCCAACCTCTACTACATCCTCTTCCGCTCCCGTTGCCATCATGCGGATTCTGGTTCCCTTCTTCACCGTTCCCTCTTTGACACGGCAGAACACAATCACGCCTTTGTAGGAATCATAAAGAGAGTCAAAAATCAGGGCCTGAAGGGGGGCCTTGGGATCGCCCACAGGAGCCGGGATCTTCTGGACAATCGCCTCCAGAACATCCTTGATATTCAGTCCTGTTTTTGCAGAAATCCTCGGCGCATCGTGGGCCTCGATTCCGATCACATCCTCAATTTCATTGGCAACCCAGTCCGGTCTTGCGCTGGGCAGGTCGATTTTATTAATCACCGGAAAAACATCCAGATCGTGATCCAGAGCCAGGTAAACATTGGCCAGAGTCTGGGCCTCGATTCCCTGTGCCGCATCCACCACCAGAATGGCGCCGTCGCAGGCAGCCAGACTTCGGGAAACCTC
>UQFC01000168.1 GCA_900540335.1 uncultured Clostridium sp.
ACTCTCCCCGGGCCGGCTGGGGCACACAGCTGGGACTTTACATCCAGGGTGTCAATATCCAGAATATGGCTGTTTCCGGTACCAGCTCCAAAACCTATGTGGACACGGATCAGTACCAGACCATCCTGCAGAATATGAAGGCCGGTGACTACCTGATGATTGGTTTTGGCCACAACGACGAGCGCCCGGAACTGGGACGCTATACCAATCCCGGCGGTTCTCCGTCCGTAGTCGGCTCCTTCCAGTATTATCTGTACGAAAAATACATTCAGCCCGCCAGAGAAAGAGGGGCGACTCCGATTCTTGTCACCCCCATTGTCCGCAGAGATCTGGGCAACAATTACACAGGAGAAAGCGGACATATTACCGAAACCGTTACCAATGAGGAAGGGACCTTCCAGGGAGGCAATTATGCCAAAGCCATCAAGCAGCTGGGCGTAGGCAAAAGCGTAACTGTTCTGGATCTGACCGCCCGCACCAGGGATGTCTATGAACGCCTGGGAGCCCAGGGCGTTAAAGAGCGCCATGCCTGGACCTCTCAGAGGGAAGCCAGCATTGACAATACCCATACCAACCAGTACGGCGCTGCCTGCAATGCCTGGTTTATTGCGGACGAGCTGTTAAAATCAAACTGCAATCTGAAGAATTACGTAGTTGCCAATCCTCAGGTTCCCCAGTTTACAGATGCCGCTTTAAATCCCTCCTACCAGGGACAGAATTTCTCCGCTCCCACTGCTGCAAGCACGCTGTGGAATCCCTCCGGCGACTGGAAGCCCACTGTTTTTGGAGATATCGATGGCTATGAATTTCTGAACCATCTCTATTTCAGCCTTCAGCCTCAGTCTGACGGATCCATCCGCATGGCGGCAGGCGGCGACTCTCCCCTGACCAGAGACGCCGATGCCGGAAAGATTGCCGCAAACAGCGACGGTCTGGCCATGTATTACCAGCAGGTACCGGCAAACAGGAATTTCATTCTGTCTGCTGATGTGACGATTAACTATCTGGAAAAAGAAAATCAGAATTCCTTTGGACTGATGGTTCGCGATGATATTTATCTGGACACCGTTATGAATGACACCATGGGCGATTATGTGGCAGCCGGACCTCTTCAGATGGCCTCTGACCAGCCCTGGAACTGTTTTGCCCGAAAGAACGGCCAGCTTATTTCCGGCGGAACAGCATCCCGGATTTACAATCCCGGAGAAACTGTGCATCTGGAAATCCGGAAAGGTCCTGACGGCTACACCTGTATCTTCGGTGATAACGCTCCTGTCAGCGCAGGCTTTGACTTCCCGCTGACTGCCATTGATTCCGACCATGTATATGTTGGTGTATTCGTATCAAAAAGCGCAGATGTTACCTTCCAGAATCTTTCTCTGACTCTGCAGTAGGACGTCCTTATCCGGCGGTCACCCTGAAAAGGGTGACCGTTTTTTCTTTCATAGAAATTTACGTCCTGTGAAACAAAAACGCTCCGCGGGGAGCGCCATGCTTCTGTTATGATTCATTTACCAGTTTTCCTGTCATATGCTCTGGGGTGAACTCCAGACAAAGCACACGAGGTCCGGCATGCTTCACTTCATCCTCAATGTATTCCTGATCCTCTGTAAATTTGCCGCACAGCTCCCTGCATATTTTCATAGACTTTTCCACGTCAAGAATCGGGCGAATCCTTCCAAAGACCACCACACTTTTTATATTCAGAGCCCACTCGCCCTCTTTCCGGAAGCCTTTGTCATAAACACAGTAGGAAGCCTTGTCACACTTCTCAATCGCATCAATCTTATGACCTTCCTTTGCTCCATGAAAATAAAGCTTCCCATCCTCTTCGCAATACCAGTGATCCATGGGAATTCCATAGGGATATCCATTATCTCCAATTAAAGACAGAACGCCCCGGGGCTCCTGCTTCAAAATTTCCCGACACTCCTCCTCTGATATCTGCTGCTTGAATCTTCTCATTTTTCTAAACATTCTTTTTCCTCCTAAAATCGTAACTGTTCAGGACGGGGCTTTCTTCCGGTTCTCCCGCCGTCCTGAATACTTATCTTAAATCATAGAAATCATTCCCGCCCACAAAGGCAGAGTAATAATACTTAGCAGAGTGGTGACTACAACAGAACCCGCAGCCATCTCCTCATTGTATCCGAACTGCACAGCAAATACAGATGTAATTGCAGCACAGGGACAGGCCTCCAGAAGAAAGACTACCTGGGCCTGCATTCCCGTAAAGCCGGCAGCCAGATAAATTCCAAAGCATACCAGAGGAATCAGAATCAGCCTGAGCAAAATCATATCTGAAATCTGTACATTCCGGATAATCTTTCCCAGATTACTTTCCGCAATGATCATTCCTGTAATAAACATTGCCATAGGAGTATTCATTCCGCTGATCAGTTTTACAGGCTCTGCCACCACACCGGGAATCGGAATCTGACCCAGATAAATCACCAGCCCCAGCGCCACCGAAACAAGAACCGGAGTGGTAACAAGCTTTTTCAGAGTTTTCCGGAAACCACCGCCGTTTGCCCCGGCCGTTTCTCCCCCTCTTTTGCTGAGCATCATGTAACCGTGAGTCCACAGCAGAATGTTAAATACCGTTACATAAGCGCTGGCATAAAGCAGACCCTCTTCGCCAAACATCACCTGAATCAGCGGAAACCCCATAAATGCCGCGTTGGAATAAATACAGGCAAACCGCTGA
>UQFC01000169.1 GCA_900540335.1 uncultured Clostridium sp.
ACGAGAGCGAGGCTGGAAGAAAAATATGCGCAGGAAGTGAAGAAAAATCAGGAAGAGGGAAACAGCGGGCTTGAGAAAAAAATGGCAGAATGGAATCTCCGGTTGTATGAAGAGATCGTGGAGGAACATTCGCCTTATGGAAACTGGAAGGTTGCAGCTGTAAAGAATCACAATATGGAAACGGGATTTTATGGTGTGCTTCTGGATACAGACGGAGTTCATGGACTGATCAGTTTCCGGGGATCAGAATCTACGGATATGAACCAGGTCGTAAAGGACTGGATGAGTGCAGATGCGGGGCTTCTCATGGCGAAAGATACTTTGCAGCAGGAGGAAGCAGCTGCCTTTATGGAGGAAATTAACGAAAGATTTTCATATGAGTGGTACGGAGTTACAGGCCATTCTTTGGGCGGGAATCTGGCCTGTCATGCAGTGATTGCAGCTCCTGACGGAATGCGGGGTAAGCTGCAGCAGGCAGTCAGCTTTGACGGACCCGGTTATTCTATGGAGTATATGGAACGAAATGGAGAATTCATACAAAAGGTAACGATTCCGGTTGTGCATTATCAGTGGTCATTGGTGGGAGCTCTTTTAAATCAGCCTTCCTGCGTATCCTCCAGAACGGTACAGGTGACAGAGGATATTCGCCCGTTTCAGGATTTGGATTCCAATTATATGCGCCATGCAGTGTCTTTTTTATATCTGAACGGGGAGCAGGTTATGGACAGCCGCAGGGATCTGGTTTCTGCAGGAATGGCTTCGTGGTCGAAGACTGTGGATCAGAAGGTGATGGAGAAACGGAGAGAAAATGCAGAGCAGGCAGGTCATTAAGGGGAAGAACTGTGCTGTCTGTCAGAAAATGCAGCGGGAATACTGGAATATGATAAAATCAAGATACAGCGGGGAGAAAAGACCGGATGAAGAAATAAAAAACAGGTGAGACAGCTGCCGGAAAGAGAGGGGTATATTGGACGGATTTTGCATTAAATTTACGGGTATAAAAAATGGAAACCATGAGCTGGGGGAATATAGCTCACAGCTGAGAAATCTATCAGAGGATATCAGCGGGATAAAAAATGGGCTGCGGATGAAAATATCCTGTTCAGAACAGATTGATGCCAGATTAAGAGCAATTATTTCAGCTGTAGATCAGAGTAACACAGCGATGAAAGATATGCAAAGGGGACAGGAAAGCATCGTTCGCCAATACCAGAAAACGGATAGTGGAATTGCATCGGCAGAGGTTCGCCATGAATCCATTCATGGAAACTTAAATTCAGACCATGCAGGAGAAGCCTCTTCTGGTGAGAATGGAAATCGCTATAATACTGAAAAAAACTGGTGGAATTGGCTGAAAAGCAAGTTCGGCTTTGAAGGTGGATTTACAGAGGATGAGCTGAATTCTATTATTACAGATGATGAAGGAGAGTATGGCGGCAACCAGGGTTCACCTATGATGGAATGGGGATTCTGGTCACAGAAAAAGGAGCTTTATCAGCATATACGGAAGCATCTGGGCGAGAATATGACTGATAAGGAGTGCGCGGCATATTTGCAAAAATTAAATAGCGAGGGCTGCGGTTATGTATCAATTATTAATACAATATTTGCCGCTTATGAGGGAAGGGAGGAGGAATTCGAAAAGACTTTTGGATTCCCCATGTATCATAACGGAGATTTAAACTACGATCGTCTTCTGGTAGATTTTTATGCTGCTACAGATAATCATATTGCAGGAAGTGACGGAAATGATTGGGAGGATGTAAGTGAAGATTATGATCCAACAGAGGATGGCGAGAACTATGTTTATCGCAGCGATAAGACGGGATGGGGAACGACTCAATACACCAGAAAATACAGAACAGAGATGTATTTAAAGGATAAGGGAGTACCTGTTGAGATTCAGACAGACTATGACGTTCGGGTTGACAACTTTAAAGAGGCTTCCAAGGATGGATATATTATTATGTCATTTCGTGATGGTTATCTGCAGAATGAGGATGGGACAACAGCAGCGGTGATTGATGGCGGTCATGCAATGACGGTCATAGGAACAACCTCAGACGGAAGATACAAGGTGTCATCATGGGGAAAAGAATATTACATAGATCCGAATCAAAATGCCATGCTGGATGACGGCAATGGAGGAACCAAGGATACGTCAATGACATTTTCTTACGTCAGCTATGGAAAAGACGCACATAAAGTCAATTATTATTGATTGGGGAGAGGTGACTCATGGAAATAAAAGAAGAACTTCAAAATCAGCTTAGAGGGATGACCTATCCTTTACCGTCAGAGCTATCAGCGGAGAGACAGGTAAAAATTACAGATTCCCAGTTGTTATTTTTAAATGGAAAGATAACAGAAGAATATTGCAGGCTGTATATGATTTATCAGTTTTGGCTTGGTCAGATATTAGCGGCGAAAAGCGGTTTACATGAAATAAATGAGCTTCTGGAAAAGGAAGGATATCGAAAGAATCATGGACAGGAGAATTTTTACCGAAAATATGATCAGATGGGAATGGATTTTTTTTATCTGTGTTCCTTTGCGCATATAGAGCGGTTGTCTGAAGAAGAATTGCGGGAATTGTCCCCTGGTCTGGAGGAAGAAAATATAGAAAAGGCAGCAGCTCTTGTAGAACGGACATACAGAAG
>UQFC01000170.1 GCA_900540335.1 uncultured Clostridium sp.
CGAAATGCATGCAGTTATGTAAGAGTGTCTCTTGGTGTGTGCGGCGGATTTACAGGGGCAAAAAAAATAGCAGCAGTAGCGGAAGCACATCACAAGAGCCTGGTTCCGCATAATCCATTAAGTCCGGTTATGACAAACGCAGTAGTTCATTTTGTGGCATCTACAGATAATGTTGCAATTACAGAATATCCGAATCCATATGCAGCATCTACGGCGGATCATTTAACAGGCAGTGGAGAGGCCTTACGCCAATGCGATATGGTGAATCACATATGTGAGTTTGAAAAGGGGTATCTGTGTATTCCGGAAGAAGAAGGAATCGGTATTGAATTAATATCGGATATTGAAGAAAAATTTCCGTTTAGACCCCATAAGGTTTTGACTAGATTAAATTTTGATGGTTCTATCTGTGATCAGTAAAGGGGGAATTAATATGAGTCAGCTGGCAGTTTGTTTATTTATTTTTGCAGTAACGATTGCAGGTTACTGCAGCGGCCTTTATAGTCTTGCAACAATTTCCATGACATCTTTTATGGCTCTGACACTTACAGGTTGTCTGGATGCGAAAGAAGCTTTGGGTTACTTTGCCAATAATAATGTAATTATGATTGCGGGCATGTGTGTCGTTGCAGCAGGCTTTAACCGCACTCAGTTTTGTATGAATCTTGCAAATGGGATTTCCAGAGTATCCAAAGGCAGTGTAAATAAAATGATGCTGGGATATGTATTAATCGGAACTCTGTTAAGCCAGTTCATTCAGAGCCCTGTAGTAGTATTTGGCATTGTTGCACCTATGCTGATTGCATCTGCAGAATCTATGGGGATTAGTCGAAGTAAAGTGGTGTTCCCAGTCGGCGTTGTAACAATCTGTACATGTTGCACACTCCCATTTGGCGCAGGAGCTACGATTGCAGCAGAATTAAATGGCTACATTGAGTCTTATGGTTATACAGAGCATATGGTTGACTTCCTAGATCCAATGAAGGCACGCCTTCCGATGTTAGTATTTTCGATTCTGTATTTTGCTTTTTTTGCTATTAAGCTGGCACCTGAAGTATCTCCAACTGCAATAGCAGAGTCTGCAAAAAAAGCAGCAAAAAAGGAACCTTTAAAACCATTTGCAGAAAAAGCAGGTATCATTATCTTTTTTGGCGATGCGATTGCGCTGATGTTTGCCGGTAAGCTTCATCTTGCAACCTGGGAGATTTGTCTGGTAGGAGCACTTTTGATGGTGCTGTGCGGCGTTTTAAAGCCAAGGGAAGCAGCCGGCGCCCTGCCGGTCAGTATGCTGTTATTAATTGTAGGGGCGCTGGCCATGGCAGGGGCATTGAGCGCAACAGGAGCAGGTGATCTGATTGGAGGAATTATTGCCAATCTGGTCAAGGGACTTGGAGGAAATTCCTATCTTGTTGGTTTTATTTTCTTTATTATTCCGTTTATTATGACTCAGTTTATGAGTAATCGCGGAACAATGATGATTTTTCATCCGATTGCGATTGCAACCTGCGCAAGTATTGGCGGAAATCCGGTAGGATTAATGATTTTAATTCAGGCAGCCTGTCTTTCCGCATTTATGACACCAATGGCAACAGCCGCAGTTCCTTACATAATGGAAGAAGGAGGATATAATCAGGCATCTATGATAAAACAGGGAATGCTGTTTGCTGTCATTGCGTGTGCGATTTCTGTAGGATGGATTATGACTATTTTTCCGATTATGTAAAGTAATATGGAATATGCAGAATGAAAAGAGGAAATATGACAAGAAAAGAAATGATAGAGAGGGCTATTCAGATACGCAGCAGGGATTTGTATGGAAAGGTAGACAGGGAGGAATTAGATTCTCTGACAGCGATCCAGAAGCTTATAGAAATTCCAGTGTCTGGTGACAGTGTACCGGTGTTTCAAATAATCAGTGAAAAACGTAGTTCTAACAGTGGAATGATTATTAATTTTCATGGCGGAGGCTTTATGAAAGGGCGGCAGGATAAGGATCGGGTGTTCTGCAGCAGAATGGCAGAAAAATTTAATGCACTTGTATGGGATGTAGATTATAGCCTTGCACCGGAAAACCCGTTTCCAAAGGCCGTTGATGAGGCGTACCAGGTAGTAAAATATGCTTTTGAACATAGTAAGGAATTAGAGGTAGATATAAACCGGATTTTTCTTATTGGACACAGCGCAGGAGGAAATTTGGCTGTTACGGTGTGTATGAAAGCAGGTGAGACCAGGGAGTTTCAGCCCAAAGGACTAATTGCAGAATTTTTCCCGGCAGATCTTTATACAGATCCTGTGTTAAAAAAACGGATAGAAGGTGACATGCCTGCTGAAGCAGCAAGAACCTACAATTCGTTTTATTGTGAAGGTGAGGCTGCAAAAAATCCCTATGTATCCCCTCTTTTTGCGGAAGAGGGGCAACTGAAGGGATTTCCTGAAACCTTGATTATGAGTGCGGGACTAGACAGTCTTTGCTTTGAGGATGAAGAATTTGCCATGAAACTGCTGGAAGAACGGCAGGTG
>UQFC01000171.1 GCA_900540335.1 uncultured Clostridium sp.
TCCGGGATATGACGTGTGACTGGAACCTCTCTGGTCAGACTGCGATTATCTGCCATCGTTAAAACCACCGGCATCATCTGGTTGTTAGCCTTATTGGAATCCGCCTGAAACTTTAAAACCTGAAAGCTTTCCATCTGCTGATGAAAGCCGTCAAGAAAAGTCCCCGCCTCCCGGCTTCCAAAAACTGTTATCTCTCCGCCGGACATCCGTGCAAATGCACCGAAATCATTCAGATACTCACGTTTTGTATCCTGAATTCCAAATGCATAAACCGGAATTCCTTTTTTCTTTAAATTTTCCTGAGCCTCTGCTGAACTTGTCTTTCCTATCGTAAAATCCTCTCCGTCAGAAATTACCATCAGCATTCTTCTTTTGCATTCTTCCGCCGGCACCTGATCCGCCCGATCCGCAGCCTGGCTTACTGCCGAGAACAGGAGTGTTCTGTTGTCCCCATTATCTATACCGGCAAGCACTGCCTCTGTATCTGCTCTGTTATGGTTTTCGTCCAGAACCAGCTTCACATCTTCACCAAATGTGTAAAGAATCATCCGGTCATTTTCGTCCAGCGTCTGTTCAAAATGGCAGACTGCTGATTTTATCTGATCAAAATATTCCTCCGGCATAGAATTTGAAATATCCAGAAGCACATAATAATACGCGGCTTCCCCGCTTTCACTAAAAATCATCTGACTGTCTGCTGTCAGCTGCTTTTCTCCTAAAAAAGCCGAGGCCTCTGTACCAAGCTCCTGTCCATATACCGTGATTTCCGGCATATTGACATACACCTGCTCAATAGAACTTCCTGTTTCTGCCAGAGAATAAACGGGAAACATACAAAGTCCTGCTGACACCAGAAAGGCTGCTCTTTTCAGCCTTCTGCATAATTTTAATCCCATATCCGTCCCTCTCTGCAAAATGCAACAAATTCAAATTCCTCTGAACCAGTTGTAATAAGATCTCCTGTTTTCAGCTGAATTGCCCCTTCCAGATAAGTTCCGTTTAAATATGCAGCAGAATCCGTCTGTACTGCAAAAAAGAGATTGCTTCTGTCATCATAAACCACCGACACCGCTGTTCTGGGTACCGTAGGATCTGTAACCTGGATATCCATTTGCGAATCACGTCCCAATCGGTTAAAGCCCTGATGAAGGCGATAATCTCTCCCTTTATCTGCTCCTCTGACACAGACAAGCCATCCCACCAGATAATCATCGCCCTTTTCCTGTTCATAAACAGAGACGGTTTTGTCATCGTCTTTTTCTGACTTCTGCGGAACCCATTCCTTTTCCGGATAAGGACTGACGGCAACTGTCTTATCCATGTCGTCGTCCGCCTGACTGCTGTATTTAGGATCTGCATATGCTACTGTCACATCGTTGTCCTCTGCCGCAAAAATTCCGCAATGCGGACACTGAGAAAACTTTTCATTATCATAAAAATGTCCCTTGCTGCATCTGATAATTGCCATACCGCTTCCCCCTAATCCATCCATACACCAATTGCAGAATAATTATCCATATTGGTGCCCTTTCCATTTTTTAATACGATTTCCTCCATCAGCTTCAGCCATTCTTCCGGCGTATCTGCTTTCTTCAGAGTCTTTTCCATCTTTTTTTCTTCAATCAGTTCCCAGAATCCATCAGAGCAAAGCAGAAATGCCTGTCCGGATTTTACCTCGGTCCAATCTCCGATAGACGGATTTACCTCGTCATCTTCTACCCCCAATACCCGAAGCAGGCGGTTTCTGTCTGCATGATGACGGATATCCTTTTCTCTGATTTCACCGATAGCAACCAGCATCTGCGGAACACTGTGATCCAACGTCCTTTTTACATATTTTCCATTTTCAAAATAATAAAGCCGTGAATCTCCCATATGTCCCCATCGCATCTGATCTTCCCGTATTTCCAGAACAACCAGAGTTGTTTTCATATCAAAGCAGCCCGGCTCTTCTTTCTGAACCTCCAGAATATCTTCCTGCGCCTTCTGAAATGCCTGTTCCAGAAACTCCTCTCCCGCTGTTTCTCCAACAAATTGCCGTATTACGGTCTCCACAGCAAGCTTTGATGCAACCTCCCCCTTACCATGACCGCCAAGTCCGTCAGCCAGAATAAAACAATAGTCCTTATCCTCCTGGTACATACCGATGCTGTCCTCATTATTCTCTCTGGAACCTTGATCTGTAATCATTGAAAACCTTATCATCGCATCGTCCCCTTATCACGTTATTTCAAAAATCATTTATTTTTTATAAATTGTTTCTAAATAGTTATATTATTTTAACTTTTTGGAGGTAAATGCCATGACCGTTCAAAAGTTGGAAGAGCTTCTGCGTATGGGCGAAGGAGA
>UQFC01000172.1 GCA_900540335.1 uncultured Clostridium sp.
TCCTACCGCAGTCAGTATCACTCCGCGGCTCCGGCAGCTGTGGTAGGGCCTGCGTTGATTGCGACAGGCTGTTCTACACTGGCAGCTGTTATATTCTGTAAAATTGCGGAATGGATATCTGGGAGGAAAGGTCTATGATCCTGTGGATTTCCCAGATTCTGATTCCGTTGACAGTCTGTTACATCATAGGTTTTGGTCTGTTGTCAGGACGGCCGGTATTTGATGATTTTTTAGAGGGAGCTGCATCAGGAATGAAAACGGCAGCCGGACTGCTTCCGGTGTTTGTGGGACTTATGATTGCTGTAGGTGTTCTGAGAAGCTCTGGCCTATTGGAGACTCTGGGACAGTGGCTTTCTATCCCGGCTGGGTGGCTGCACTTGCCGACAGAACTGGTTCCTGTTACGCTGGTGCGTCTGGTATCCAACTCGGCTGCCACAGGGCTTCTGTTGGATCTGTTTGAAAAGGCAGGTCCGGATTCCCCTCTGGGAATGTGTGCTTCTGTTATGATGAGCTGCACAGAGACGGTTTTTTACTGTCTCAGTGTATACTTTGGTTCTGTCAATGTAAGAAAAACCCGGTATGCCCTGGCAGGAGCTTTATTTGCCACAGGTGTGGGAGTGGCGGTCAGCATATGGCTGACTTTGGGTTTTTCATAAAAAAAACACAACCCTGTAAGAATTTCCTAATAAATAGCAGGTTGTCGAACAAATAGAAATCATGTATAATCATGAAGAGACTTTTTGCCTTCATGTGCGATAAGGAGAAAACGTGGATACTTATGCAGCATTGAACGATGTTCTGGTGAATCTGTTCCGTGATATTATGGAACTGGAGGAGCAGGCGATTATTACTCAGGAATATCAGGATATAACAAACAATGATATGCATGTGATCGAGGCCATCGGAGTGAAAGAGCCTAAGAATATGTCAACGATAGCCAAGCAGCTTTCTGTGACAGTAGGAACTCTGACCATAGCCATGAACAGCCTTGTGAAGAAAGGCTATGTGATCCGGGAAAGAGGAAAAGAGGATCGGCGGGTGGTCTATATTTCCCTGTCGGAAAAAGGGCTGCGGGCTTACCGCCATCATGAAGAGTTTCACCGGCAGATGATCGAAGCTGTGCTGGAAAATCTGACTGAGGATGAGACAGAAAGTCTGGTAAAAGCACTTGCGAAGCTGGAACGATGGTTCCGCAGAACTGAGGAGAATTAAAAGGAGGCACTTTCAATTATGAAAAAGGCAGTCATGTGTTTTATTGGCGCCATGATGGTTTTGTCACTGGCAGCATGTACCCCGACCATGGAAAAGCATAAGGTTGGTGAGGTACAGAATTCTGATATGACGGTTCCCAAGAGTACTCAGGGACCTGGCGTTGTAACAGATAAGACACCGGATCTGGATGCACCGGATCTGGATATTATTTCTATATATACAGTCAGCGAGGACGGTTCCAGGCTGGAAGGCACCATGGAGGGCGTTGAGACTCTGGATGCTCAGATTCTGGTGGATCTGCTGGTTGAGTACGGCGTTCTGGACGAGGGAACAAAGGCGGTATCCTTTACGGCAGAGGGAACTCCTTCCAGTGAGGAGGTAGGACCTGGTATTGTAAAGATTCCCGGCTTTGAGATTGAGAATGATACAAAGGAGTACGGCACACTGGAGTTGTCACAGTTCCCGGAGGGAGCCCAGTCAGAGATGAAGCTGCAGGCTGTAGCCAATACCTTTATTGAGAATATGAAGCTGGTTTATCTGACTGTAACAGCAGATGGACAGACACTGGGAGAGAACATGACCTTTGAGGTCACCGGAAAATAAGCTGATTGACAGGGAGCTGCTGTAAAGCGCAGGCGAAGTTACGAGGACTTCACCGCGTTTTGCAGGGGCTTCCTTTTTTGTTATCCGGGATGGAAATTACTAATGTATTAAAATTCATACAATTTTCTTACATCCATTGTGTAAGCGCTGAAAAAACAGTATAGTGGTATCAATAAAGCATAGAAAAGCCGGAAGGATTTACAGCGGAAAGGAGGAACAGGCAATGCTTGAGGTGTGTGATTTGGAAAAATCGTACAGACGTCACCAGGTATTAAAAAAAATATCCTTTTCGGTCAGACCGGGTGCCTGCGTAGGAATTGTGGGAGAAAATGGATGTGGAAAAACAACGCTTCTGTCGATTCTTGCCGGCGCAAGGAAACCTGACAGAGGAAAAATTCTGTTTGATGGACAGGACGCAGCGGGAAATCCGAAGATATTTTCCAGGGC
>UQFC01000173.1 GCA_900540335.1 uncultured Clostridium sp.
CTCGACATTATGGCGGTATTTCTTCGCGTTCTTCCCCCGCAGATATACAGCAATCCGAAAAGCGGCCCCACACGCCAGCCCAATCAGAAAATCCAACGGATGAAAACTGGGAAGGGGATTCTGGAAAGCTGCTGGAAGAATCCCGAACAGTGCCAGCAGTTTCTCGGAAATGTCTGCTCCTTCCGCCAGCCTCCATGCCTCGCCAAGATTCGTGGCGATAAGCCCAAGAATCACATAGGGCAGATTGAGAATCACCTGCTTTTTTATTTTGTCACTCATACATCACTCCCCTTTTAAATGTTTTTCTGGAAAATGCTTTTCTACAGAGCTGTTTCATCCCGTCGAGGAGCTTCAATACCTTTATGCGGCTTCTCAGAGCAGTCTTTCTGATTGAGACGGAGAGTCCAAAGAACCGACGGCCGTACATTTTTATCATCAAATTCCTGATTCAGTTTCCGACTCTCATATTTGTCTGTCCGCTCAAACAGTTTTTCTTTGCTGTCATAATGATATACATGATCACTGAGCCTTTCCTCCGGGGCAACTTGTTCCATATTGACAGACTGTACCATTTCCTGCAGCTCCATGACAGAAACGTCCGGTGTATCCGGAATCAGAATTACTTCATGAATCGAAGACGGGAGAACATAGAAGTCTCCACCCAGCCGTTTTTCCGCTTCCTCCATAAATTTCGGATACGCAATCACTCCCGCGCCGTGAATCCGCTCCTGATTGCTTGCCACATATATAGGCATCGCATCTTCCGGAATAATTTCTGCTCCCATCAGCTCATTCAGGACTTCTGCCATGGTTTTAATCTCAAAAGGCTTATGGGATACTGCCGAGGCAAAGGCATCCTGCTGAAGCTGCCCGGCTGTAATTCCATAATGCTCCAGCATGGAATTTGTCACCAGGGCCGAAGCCTGTCCCATTTCTGTGTCCTGAACGTGGAAACGGTGAACAATCTCCATATCCTCAATAGGATGGTGGGGGATTGTCTTAAGCATTTCTTCATTCCCTTTCCGGCCTATCAGCTGAATCATCAGTTTATCTTTAACAGCTTCGTAACTGCCAAAGTCTTCTGCAGTAACGGCAGGCCGATCCGCATAGGCCCCGGCGGCTCTGTCCGCAATCTGTTCCACGATATTTTCGTAAGATATTCCGTTACTGAACATCTGAAAATAGGGCTGTAAGTCCATTGTCAGCCCTATCATGGAGCCGTCCGGCACGATGCTGAGTCCTTCATAAGAACAGCCCTGCAGTCTGTCCACCTGCGTTGTGTCTACCGTGGCCCCTTCCAGTGTCCCGGAAAGCCGTTCCGGCAAATCCTTCTTTATCTGCTCCATAAATTCTCTGTATTCCATTCGTTCCTCCTACAAATCCCTCTCCAGCTTTTTCTGGCGGACTTTTGCGGGAATCCCGGCTGCCAGTTCCTTGAATCTGGAGAGCTGCTTCAGTACGCTGGGCTTCCGGCTGCGATTCATCTGCTTTGCAGAATACTCGTTGAAAGCAGCCGTCAGTGCATCGGCATCTTTGGCTTTGAAAAACACGAGATACTTTGGCGGAGAGACGGACCTGTCCTTCTTTATGGCATAGTCCACGCCGTATTTTTTCGCGATGCGGTCAAAATCCCGAATTCCCGTATTGGCGATATCAATACTGGATACGCCCTGATTCTGACCAATCAGCTTTTTCACGGTCTGCTTTCCATGCGGAGCTTCTTTTCCTGCTTTTACCTTTGCCCGGTACTGTTGAAATTTCCGGTAACCTGTTACCAGCGCCCGCCAGGTCAGCTTTGTGGTGCTGATCATCAGGTTGACTGTCCTGTTTTCCACTTCCTCCTGCAAAACTTATCCCTCCTTCAGCAGAACGGTACTGTTTTCCACCTCGTTGCCCCAGACATCCCAGCCCGGCGTCTGCTGGCGGGCAAACAGTTCAATCCGAGGCACATCGCCCATCAGCGCCACAATCTTCTCCCGTACTTCGTCCGGCTTTTTGCTGTGATGTTCCACCGGGCTGATAACCAGCTGATGGATTCCGGCGGACTGGCGTTTCGGATGACCCTTTGTGGCAAGCAGGCAGATTTCCGCATTACTGCGGGTCCAGAAGCCCAGCCCATAGAACCAAGTTAGGGCTTTCCGGTTCTGCTTCAGCCAGACAAAGGCAACTGTCTTATACACAAATCCCCATGCCTGGATCAGCCGGAGCGCTTCGGGAAGCTGCGGAAACG
>UQFC01000174.1 GCA_900540335.1 uncultured Clostridium sp.
AGCTACCTTAACCCACCGTCTAAAGCCAGTGGGATTGCGGTAGCCTTTTTTCAAATGTCCTTATTCTTATTAGTATTGTCTAACCGTTTATAGTCTACCATTTTACTATGATTTTGTCAACCGGAAGTATTGATATATTCCATAATTCCCATATATATGGTCCAGGCCAGCCGCTGCTGATATTCTTCCGAATTCAGACGCGCCGCTTCCTCCCAGTTTGAAAGGAATCCGCACTCTACAATCACAACAGGTACCTTTACATGAAGCAAAAGATAATAATTGCCATTGGGCTTTGCCAGTCTCCTGTTTTTCTCTCCCAATACAAAATCAAAACGCTTCTGAAGAATTTCTGCCAGGCGCTTCCCTTCTGCCGAATCCTTATAATAGAATACCTGGCCTCCTGATATCGGTTCCTCATGATAGCTGTTCTGATGAATACTGACTGCCAGAAGCGGAGCTGCTTCGTTGATTTTATCGCACCGGTTTTTCATATCCGCTCTTTTTTTATTGGCATCGCTTTCCCGGTAAAGCCCGCAGTCATCCTCTCTGGTCATAACGACAGTCACATCTGACGACTCCAGAAAGACTTTTACCTTTTCCGCAATCTGAAGATTAATATCCTTCTCCAGACTTCCGTCAACTCCGATTTTTCCAGGATCCGTGCCTCCATGTCCACTGTCAAGAACCACCACAGGCTGTTTTTTCCCTGCAGTCACATTCTGACCGGACACCATAAGCCCTGCATGCCTGGATATCAGAAACACAAAAACAAGCAGCATGGCTGCCATCAGTATTTCCGCTTTCCGATCCTCCACAAAAATCCCTCTCATCCCTTCAGACTATATTCTAATATATCCTGAAGAAATGAAAAAAAGAATCAGTCCACAACCAGACGGTTATAATCCTGAACCGCATCCGACACAATATATTCCACATATTCTCCCAGTACTGTCAGTGTCCCCTCATTCAGCCACATACGGTAAGCCGGATCCGAAAGTACTTCATTCTTAATCTGATATGCAGTTCCCTGATAATAATAGTAATTCAGTTTTGCATATAGATCCGACATCTGTTTTTTCCTGTCCTCCGGTATATCCGGAACTGCATTTAATGCTGTCATCGACTGATTATAAAATACCTTTCGAAGGAATGGCTCCTGAAATTTCCTGAATTCCAGAAGATCCCGCTCCTTTCTTCCATGCTCTCCGGCCCAGGACTCTACATCTACAGACCAGGTTCCATACTGGTAAGAGCCGTCATCCCGACAGGTTAAAACGCCATACTGACAGGCAGGTGTTGCCAGAGAAGCAGTAACCGCCTCCCAGACACCTCTGTTATCCTCAGAACGCATCGTA
The DNA here is from genome assembly GCA_900540335.1 of uncultured Clostridium sp. Taxonomy (GTDB): domain Bacteria; phylum Bacillota; class Clostridia; order Lachnospirales; family Lachnospiraceae; genus Brotaphodocola. Next base: position 1,356 of record UQFC01000174.1, read on the forward strand.
TGCTGAACGTGAAGGTGCCCGCTTAAAAACAGCTTCACATCCCATTCGTCCAGAATATCCACCAGCTGCTCTCCATGCTCAATCGTACAGTCATCTACATAGATTTTGCTCTCCTCCAGCAGATTATGATGCGCCACAGGAATCACATCCATTGCCTCATCCCACGCCTCCTCCAGCTGTTCCTCGATCCAGTAATAGGTTTCGCTTAAAATCGCGCCTCCTACCTTGGCAACCGGACGATACTGGCAGGTATCCAGCATCATAATCCGGTGTTCCTCATCCAGCTGGTACACATAGCTGAGACTTCTCACATCCTCACTGATCGCCTCCTCGTATCCGAAGTCACGATAAATTTTGCGGAATTCCTCCGGCGTGGTATATTCTGCCGGAAGTCTCTGCTCTCCCTCATACCGCGCCGCCCGTTTATTATTAATATCGTGATTGCCGGGAATCACAAGAACCGGAATCCCTGCCTCCTCTACACGATAAAGCTTTTCAGCCAGACTTTCGTGGCTTTTCTTCTCTCCCTCCAGCGTCAAATCTCCGCTGAGAATCAAAGCATTGGGGCGCAGCTGAATTACCTCTTCTAAAAAGGCATCTGTAATTTCGTCAATATAGGTAACTACTTTTCCGTCTCCGTACTCTACCATCTCCTGAAATCTGGGGCCATAATCCGTAAGTGACGGATCAAAATAATGGATATCTGTCGCCAGAATTATATTTTCAATAATCTGATAAGGGACCTCCTCTTTTTGATCTGTCCCGCCGGATTCTCCATCCGGCTTTTCCGGACGTTCATCATCCCGACTTTCTTCCGGAGCTGTCGGCTTAAAATCATTCT
>UQFC01000175.1 GCA_900540335.1 uncultured Clostridium sp.
GAAAAATGGGAAAAACGTGTAAGAAGCGGTCTGGGACAGTATAACCGGATCAGCCAGGAGGAAATCGAAACCTATATTACACTGGTAAAGACAAATCAGTATACCCCATATGGCAGTCTGGCAGATTATGGATATGAAGGAACCGAGTACGACAAGGATGAGGATGAAGAGTACGACGAGTATGACGAGTACTATGATGAATATGATTATTAAGGTTGTATAAGAAACGGGAGTGGGAAACAGCATTTTTCGGAAAACGGGAGATGTTAAATGCTGAGTATCTGGCTGCTCCGGATGAGTCCGGAGCAGCTTTCTGAAAAAGGATTGGAATACCGGAGGGAGTATGAATACCATATTCATTTTGATCATAATAGCCGCGGTGCTTTGTCTTGCCGGAGGCATTGGTTTGGCGGTTTACCTCATAAGAAAAAGAAACAGAAATAAGGCAATTCCGCCTTTTGAGCTGATAGATGAAAAAGAGGAACCTCAGGAAGAGAAGAAAGCGGTGCAGAAAGTAAATCCGGAAGCTCAGCGGGGATGGGAGGGGCATTATACACGCCGTCTGTTTGATTCTCCTTTAAAATCGTATGTACTTGAACTTCAGGATTTAAAGGTGCCGGGAAATAAATACAGAGTCAATGTGAGTAACAGCATTAAAATCGGAAGAAAGCATGAATGTGATATCTGCATAGAGAATGCGACTCTTTCCGGCCATCACTGTGAGATTTATTTACGAAACGGAAAAATGTATATCAGGGATTTAAACTCTACAAATGGAACCTATCTGAACGGCAATTTAAACAGCGGGACAGAGGAGGAACTGACTTCGGGCAGTATTTTATCTCTGGGGGCAGTAAAGCTGAAGGTAGAGCTGAAATTGATATCCATATAAATGCGATAAAGGTTTTGCGGGGGAAAAAGAATGGGCGTTGTAATAGGCATTGGACTGTCTGTTCTGGCTGTAAGCATACTGGCAGGAATTCTGCTCTGGAGAAAAAAGAAGAAAGAACAGAGACAGCAGTATGAGCAGAGGGTAAAGCAGGAGGCTCTTGATAAAGCTCTGAAGAATAATTATGCAGGCAGAGAGGGAGATCAGACCGTACAAAAAACAGAACCGGTAGAAAGTCAGTTAAACAGGGAGGAAGAAGCTTTTAAGCCGGGAACCATTGTGGTAAAGCTGACAGTTGCGGGACGGGAAGAAAAAAGCTATGTGGTAAACCCTGAGAATCCCGTATTGATTGGAAATGAGGAATATGAAAACGATATTGTCCTGAAAGGCAGACAGGAGGTTCCGGTACAGGGAAAAGTATTTCTTTTTGAAGGACGAGTTTACATAAAGAATCAAAATTCAGACGGTATGATCCGTCTGGTCAGAAAAAGTAATCAAATCCAGGTTGCAAACCGGGGAATTCGCATTCTGACGGGAGATCAGCTCTGGTTTGGGAGCGTAAGACTCTGGGTAACGCTGATGGATTACATTGGAAATACAATACCGGGATAAGGGGGAGCAGGTATGAGTACTATTTTGTCAGTTTATACGAAAAATGCATATCAGGATTTTCAGCTTCCGGCTATCAGTAACGAGGATTTCGATTTGGGACTGGCGCGGGAGATTTTCCAGTTGAAGGAGGATGTTACTCTTCATATGGAATCTGTGGACGGGGATTGGCGGTTTAAGCCCAGCAGGAGGTATTCTCTGGTAAAACAAAATGGAGATGCCTATGGATTCCTGCGTTCAGAAGATATTATCGGAATCACAACTCAGAGAGCAGAGCAAATCTCCATTGTGGTTACAAAAACAGAAAATACCTTTCCTGTTATGGAAAAATATGACATTTCCAGAATGAGCCGGATTACCATTGGCGCGGAAGCGGGAAATGACATCTGCAGCAGCTTTCTTAGTCTTGTTTCAAGAAAACATGCAATTATGCAGAAAAGCGGAGCACAGTGGACTATTGAGGACATCAGTTCCAATGGAGTGTTTGTAAATGGAAGGCGGTTAAATGGAAGCGGAATCCTTCAGTTTGGAGATTGTGTCAGTATCTACGGGCTGAAAATTGTGTATCTGGGAGATCAGCTTGCTATTACATCAGTGAACAGCCAGCTGAAAGTGTCCGG
>UQFC01000176.1 GCA_900540335.1 uncultured Clostridium sp.
GATAAACCTTTCCGCCGGGAAGCTGTCCTCCCTCTCCAGGCTTTGCGCCCTGAGCCATTTTAATCTGAATTTCCTGGGCGCTGACCAGATACCGGGATGTAACGCCGAAACGTCCGGATGCCACCTGCTTAATCGCAGAGCAGCGGTTGTTATTTTTCGGTCCAGGCGTCAGACGGTCCAGGCTTTCGCCGCCTTCGCCGGTATTGGATTTTCCTCCCAGACGATTCATGGCAATAGCCAGCGTCTCATGGGCTTCCTGAGATATGGAACCGTAGGACATGGCTCCTGTCTTAAACCGTTTGACAATGGACTCTGCGCTCTCCACCTCTTCAATGGGAATGCCGCCGTTTTCATCATACTTAAAATCCATAAGGCTGCGGAGATTCACCGTCTGCCCCTCCTCATTCAGGGCATGGCTGTATTCTTTGAAAATACTGTAGTCTCCCTTTCTGGACGCCTCCTGAAGCAGATGAATGGTGCGGGGATTGTACAGATGCTCCTCCTGTCCCGCCCTCTCCTTGTGGCTTCCCACGCTTTCCAGCGTCAGATCCACATCCAGTCCCAGCGGATCAAAGGCAGAGGAATGAAGGGTATCCACATCACTGGCAATATCATCCAGAGTGATTCCTCCTACCCGGCTGACGGTATTGGTAAAATACCGGTCAATTACCTCCTTTGAAATACCGATGGCCTCAAAAATCTGAGCCCCCTGATAAGACTGAATGGTAGAAATACCCATTTTGGATGCTATTTTTACAATTCCGTGAAGAACTGCAGAATTATAATCATTAACCGCCGCATAGTAATCCTTATCCAGCATTCCGGAATCAATCAGATAGCGGATCGATTCCTGTGCCAGATAGGGGTTGATGGCGCAGGCGCCATAGCCAAGAAGGGTTGCAAAATGATGCACTTCTCTGGGCTCTCCGCTTTCCAGAATCAGCGCCATAGAGGTTCGCTTCTTTGTCTTTACCAGATGCTGCTGCAAAGCAGAAACTGCCAGCAGAGAAGGAATCGGCACGTGATTCTCATCAATATCCCGGTCAGACAGAATGATGATGTTCGCTCCCTCTCTGTGAGCCCGGTCAACCTCCAGAAACAGCCGGTCAATGGCCTTTTCCAGAGAGGTATTCTTATAATAGGTAATGGGAACAACCTCAACCCGAAAGCCCGGCTTTTTCATGTGTTTGATTTTCAGCAGATCCGTGCAGGTGAGAATCGGATTATCCACCTTGAGAATCTTGCAGTTTTCCGGATGCTCTTCTAAAACATTGCCTTCCTCTCCCACATAAACCGTAGTCGATGTAACAATTTCCTCCCGGATGGAGTCAATCGGGGGATTGGTTACCTGGGCAAACAGCTGTTTGAAATAATTAAACAGCGGCTGGTGCTTTTTCGAAAGCACAGCCAGCGGACTGTCGGCTCCCATGGCGGAAACCGCCTCCGTCCCGTTTAAGGCCATGGGAAGAATCATGGTTTTATACTGTTCATAGGTATAGCCATATGTTTTCTGCAATCTTGCCCGTTCCGCCTTTGTCATGGAAGGAACACCCTTGTTGGGAATCGGAAGCTCGTCCAGCTCTACCAGATTGGAATCAAGCCATTCCCCGTAAGGACGGCGGGAGGCGTAGCGCATTTTCAGCTCCTCGTCGCTGACCAGTTCCCCCTTCACTGTGTCAATCAGAAGCATTCGTCCCGGACGAAGGCGTTCTTTTTTCACAATATGAGAAGGATCCACCTCAATAGCGCCCACCTCTGATGCCAGAATCACCTGATCATCATCCGTAATGTAATAGCGGGAAGGGCGCAGTCCGTTTCTGTCCAGAACAGCCCCCATCACATCGCCGTCACTGAATACAATAGAGGCGGGGCCATCCCACGGCTCCATCATGGTTGCATAATACCGGTAAAAATCCTTTACCTCCTGAGGCATGGATTTGTCATGAGCCCAGGGTGCCGGAATGGTAATCATAACAGCCAGGGGAAGCTCCATTCCGCTCATCATCATGAATTCCAGAGCATTGTCCAGCATAGCGGAATCAGAGCCTTCCTGATTGATAATCGGAAGCACCTTATGCATTTCC
>UQFC01000177.1 GCA_900540335.1 uncultured Clostridium sp.
GGGTAAAGAAAGCAGCGGAATATGTAAACACGGTTCTGGCAGATGCAGTGCGCGGCCGGGATGCTTTTTACCAGTGGGAGATTGACCGCCTCCTGCGGGAGGCAGACGGAACTGCCAATAAAGAAAGGCTGGGGGCCAATGCTGTTTTGAGCGTATCTCTGGCAGCGGCCAGGGCCTGCGCAGCCCAGCAGGGGATTCCTCTTTATCGTCATCTGGGGGGACTGAATGGAAGAATGATGCCGGTGCCGATGATGAATGTGCTGAACGGGGGCGCCCATGCAGACAATACGGTAGATCTTCAGGAATTTATGATCATGCCGGTTGGAATGGAAAGCTTTGCAGAGGGACTGAGGATGTGCTCGGAGGTGTATCACACACTTAAAACACTGCTGAAAACAAGGGGCTGCAGTACCGCAGTAGGCGACGAAGGCGGTTTTGCTCCGGATTTTAAGAATGCAGAGGAGGTTCTGACCTGCCTGACGGATGCGGTTCTGGCAGGCGGTTATGAACCGGGAAAGGACTTTTTCTTTGCCATAGATGCTGCGGCCAGTGAACTGTACGACAGCGGGACGGGAAGGTATGTTTTTCCGGGAGAGAGCCGGATGAGCCAGAGAACTGTAAGCCGGTCATCGGAAGAAATGGTAGAATACTTTCGAAAGCTGACAGAGGATTTCCCGATATGCTCTATTGAAGACGGCCTTGCAGAGGAGGACTGGGAGGGCTGGAAGCTGTTAACCAGAGTGCTGGGAAAAAAGATTCAGCTGGTGGGCGATGATCTTTTTGTTACAAACACAGATCGTCTTTCAAAAGGAATCCGGGAAGGCGCGGCTAATGCCGTTTTAATAAAAATGAATCAGATAGGAACTTTGACGGAAACCCTGGAAGCCATGGAAATGGCAAAGCTTGCCGGATACCGGACGATTGTCTCCCACCGCTCAGGAGAGACAGAGGATACATTTCTGGCGGATCTGGCGGTGGCAGCGGGAAGCGGTCAGATTAAAACCGGCGCTCCCTGCCGGTCTGAGCGGGTTGCAAAATACAACAGACTGCTCAGGATTGAGGAGGAAGTGAAGGGAAAAAGGCTTGTTTTTTCAAAAGAAGTATGCTAAACTAATGGTGTTTGACTATTAGGAGGTATCGTTCTTATGTTAAAGATTATCTTATCCGTGATTTTTATTCTGATATGTGTGGCTTTGACCGTGGTTGTATTACTTCAGGAAGGAAAATCAGCAGGCCTTGGCGCAATCAGCGGAATGGCTGATACTTACTGGGGAAAAAACAAAGGACGTTCCATGGAAGGCAATCTGCAGAAGTTTACCACCTTTGCAGCTGTTGCATTTATGGTACTGGCAATTGTTTTGAATTTACTGTAGGGATGGAAGAAGCACTCTTGGACACAGCAAGGGTGCTTTTATCATTTCACGGGGAAATCCGTCCGGAACAGTAGTATTTTTATGCATCAAAGAGAACGTGACAAAAGGAGATTTTATGACAGAAGAAGCATTAAAAGAAAGGAAAGAAAGTCTGCTGGCGCTGATGGAGGATTCTTCCTATGTGCCTATGAAGCTGAAGGAGCTTTCCATGCTGCTGAACGTGCCGAGAGAACGGCGTGAGGAACTCAAAGAGGTTCTTGACGCCCTGATTGCAGATGGAAAGATCGTTCTTTCCAGGCGCGGCAAATACGGCCGTCCGGAAAAGAAGATTCTGACCGGTATTTTTTCCGGAAGCTCCAGAGGCTTTGGCTTTGTTGTTCCGGAGGACGGACAGCAGGATATTTATATTCCGGCGGATCAGACAGGGGATGCCATGCACGGCGATAGGGTGCAGATTACGGCAGAACCGGCCAGACCGGGGCGCAGACCGGAAGGCACGGTGATTCGTGTCCTGGAGAGGGCCAATGAAACCCTGGTGGGATATTACCAGAAAAACAGGCATTTCGGGTTTGTGATTCCGGATAATCAGAAGATTCAGCAGGACATCTTTATTCCGAGGGAACATACGCTTGGGGCAAATGATGGCGACAAAGTTGTGGCAAAGATTACTTCTTACGGTGGGAAAAACAAAAATCCGGAGGGAAG
>UQFC01000178.1 GCA_900540335.1 uncultured Clostridium sp.
TTACGAGGTCGATGAAGCAGGAAGCCCATTGGCTTTAGACAATGGGTAGTTCACATCTGGAGGTGGATTTTATGCAAAATGAACAAAAAATCTTCGAATTACATTCCGAATACGCCCCCACCGGCGACCAGCCCCAGGCCATTGAGGCGCTGGTCAAAGGGTTTCAGGAAGGCAATCAATTCCAGACTTTACTGGGGGTTACGGGGTCCGGCAAGACCTTTACCATGGCTAATGTGATCCAGCAGTTACAGAAGCCCACCCTCATTATTGCCCACAACAAGACCCTTGCAGCCCAGCTTTACGGTGAGTTTAAGGAGTTCTTCCCTGAGAATGCTGTGGAATATTTTGTCTCCTACTAGAAGAAAGTGTTTTTGATACTACATATAGCATTGTTTAGTCTTAACTATTCTATATATTGTGGATTAAATGGACTATATGGATAGAAAAAACAGGGTGGAATCATAGGAATTGTGAACAAAATTCGTCGTGGAAAAGATAGTAAAAAGAAGTATAGAGGTAAAATTATAGTCTGCAGGATGCAAAAATGTATCCTGTAGATTTTTTTGTATGAAGGGAACATGGAAAGCCCTTAATCCTGATATCAGGAAAATTTTAAAGAACAAGGAGAAAAAATGTCTGAATATCAATTACAAATCAAGCAGATTGTGGACTATCCACGCTGCCGGATCTACCGGCAATTTATACAGTCTTTAATGAGTGATCAGAGCATTCGCGTAGGCGGCGGTTCTGGTCTTTTTTATTTTATGGTACTTTGCAGCTATGCAAATTTTCGTACATCTTACCGGCGTATAGACGGAATCAGCTATACGGTTTATCCAGGGGAGTGGATCTGTACAGTAAAAGAGGTATCTGGCTGGTTTCGGACACATTTTCAGAGACAGGCGATTGACATTCTGGATGAGCTTCAGAAACGGCATTTGATATCATATCTTGTCCTTGACAGAGGAAAGGTTATCAAATATAAGATTCGGGGCTGGAAAAAGCACAACACGATTCTGGATTATAATTGTCCCTGCCAGAAGGATACAGGGTTTTTCTTTATGCCGGTTACTACTGCTGCGGAGCTTGTCAGTGCGGGACGCTGCTCAGAAATGGATATTGTGTTGGATTTGTGGCTTTCGACTGTTTATAACGATGAACAGGTACAGGGGTCTGAAGTTGGCCCTGTGGTCTATTTACGTAACGGAACAGGGCTGCCAGTGTTAAACTACAGTGAATTGGCTGTTCGCTGGGGAATTTCAAAGGCTACAGTTGGAAGAATTTTAAAAAAGCTTGCAGGAATGGATTACATATCTCTTATGACATTTCCAGGGAGGACGGGGAGCGTTATTTATTTGCAGAATTATTTGTCTACTATGTTTCAAATATCAGATGTCCTGATTGATAAAGAGGAGGTTGCTATGGTACTGAATATTAAAGTTTCTTTGCCGGATGAGGAGGAAAAGGAGCAAACAGCTGATACCGGCGGGCATGACATCTGTGTTTCAGATGAGCTTGCCAGCGTTTCAAAATCCAACATAGAGGTTCTCGTTGAAAAAATGGCAAAAGTCCTTGAACCACAAGGAATTTTCTGTTTTCGATGTGCAAAATCGAAGTATAAGTTATTGCCCTTATCAAACGCCTGCAGGGAAGAATATTTACTCCGCGCGCGTAAGGAATCGGAGATGCAATTTGGGCTAATGATTTTGTGTGGGAGCGATACGCCGGTCTATACATTTGAACTTACATTGTCACCAATTACGGAGAAGAATAGGGGGAATTTGGCATGAGAAAGAAACAGGATGAAAGAAACATTACAGAGAACCCATTGTATCACGATACATGGAAACTGCTGAAGAAGTACAGGGATGTGGTATGGAGCCTGGAACTGTCCATTCAACAGGTACGGAACCGGTTTGAACTGGAATACGGCAGCTCGATTGAGGATTTTTTAGATTCTGTATATCTGGCAGGAGCCGATCTGTCCGGAAGTGATACGGAACATCATGCGAAATGCATTGAGCGGAGCTATCGGATGCTGAAACTGTTGGATTCTTCT